>JAWOEH010000079.1:0-2622 GCA_046482855.1 Bacteroidales bacterium
ATAACCCAGAAAAACCAGATAAAAACACGCATGTTCCAAATCATCAGCCATGATTTGCGAAGTCCGCTAACCTCGCTCGACAGCTTTGCCCGGCTTATTCCTATGTGGATTGAAGACAACGATATCCAATCGCTAAAGGAGGTTTCCCATTCCGTTGAGGACTCAGTAGGACGCATTCTGGGGCTGGTAGACAATTTGTTATCATGGGCCACCAACCAGGAAGGAGAAATCCCCTACAACCCTGAAAGCATTACCCTGCGCAGTGCTGCACAGGAGAGTATTGAGCTTTACAAACCTATGGCCAACTCCAAAAAAATAGCCCTCAATAACCATATTCCGCTGGAGTTTGATGCATATGCCGACAAGCAAATTTTAGCCACTGTTTTCCGTAACCTGGTAAATAATGCCATAAAATATACCCCCGATGGTGGAGAGGTACATATTGGAATAATGCCCTCTGAAGAAGAGGAATATTTAACACTCTTTGTAAAGGATACCGGCGTTGGCATAAACAAGGAGAAGCAAGATCAACTCTTTGCGCTTACCCGAACACGTAGTAGAGGCACCCGAGGTGAAGAGGGAAATGGGCTTGGACTTTTCTTCTGCAAAGAGTTTATTGAACTAAACAAGGGAACCATCTCAATTGACAGTGAGGAAGGAGAAGGTACGTGCGTATACTTCACGATACCCTCAGCCAGCAAAGCCTTAAACGAAGCCGAAGAGCATGAGCACTCCCTTACATGATCATCAGAAATTTCTTTCGGCCTTACAATTTGCCGCCGAGCGTCATCGATTCCAACTCCGAAAAGGGGCCGAACGCACACCCTATATCAACCACCCCATAGCCGTTGCCCATGAGCTGACTAAGCATGGCGAAACAGATACCGACTTACTTTGCGCCGCTATTCTGCACGATGTAATTGAAGATACCACATGCAATGAACAGGAGATTCAACAGCTTTCAAAAGAGATCCTGACAGCTTTTGGAGAACAAGTGCTGCTGCCTGTAATGGAAGTTTCCGACAACAAAAACCTACCCGTAGAAGAACGAAAAGAACTTCAAGTGAAATACATTGACAGGACCAGTTTACGCGCCAGGAAAATCCGCATTGCCGATAAGATATGTAATGTGCGCGATTTGTGGGAATACCCGCCTGAGGGATGGAGCAAAGAGCGTAAAACAGCCTATATTCAATGGGCAGAGCGGGTAGTTCATAAAGCTAAGGGGGTGAATACAACTCTTGAACAAAGTTTCGAAAAAATTGCAGCAAATACGCTAAAACACATCATGGCATAAGCTCTTCGGAAGCTCCGGATTCATTGGGTTGATAAACCTTAAAACGTATGTGCGGCACCGGGTCGTACCCATGTGTACCCCAAGGGTGGCATTTGGATAATCGGCGTAGGGCCATCCAGGTTCCTCGCAAGGGTCCCTGATATTTTACTGCCTCAAAAGCATACTGCGAACAGGTTGGAATATGACGGCACGAAGAGGGTGTAAAGGGAGAGATGCCAACTTTATAAAGGTAAATTAACCCTAAAAAAAGTCCGCTGATAATCCTGGAAAACACCCATCCTATCCATCTAAAGATCTTCATAACTCCCTGCTATTTTGGCTACAAAAATACAGCAAATTTTCAGAACCTAAAAACAGGCAGATCTTACCGAATAAAAAACAGGCATTTAGCTGTAAACATGAACAGAGTTTTGCGCCGAGGGCAGGTAATTAATCCCCAGCCAACAAATAAGCAACACCACAAAAGCAAGGGCAAGCACCCACAAATGTTGCTTTTGCTTATTGGGCTTGTGATAACGCATATGCAAGTAAAGCATGTACCCCAACCAGGTTAAAAAAGCCCAGGTCTCTTTGGGATCCCAGGTCCAGTAATGCCCCCATGCTTCTTTAGCCCATAAGGCACCAAAGAGCAACCCCAGGGTTAAAAAGGCAAATCCGATATACACAAGATTATCGGCAAGGGTAATAATTTCCGGTTGCCATCTGTTATTCCAGTGCAGGTAGAGTCCTTTTACAGCAACCAACGAAGCTGCAGCCAGCAAAGCATAGCTAAACATATACACAATTACATGCGGAACAAACCACGGGCTTTGTAGCGCCGGCATAAGCGTTTCGCTATGGGTTTCGGGTTTCAGTACATTGATGAGCAGGAAAATACCACCCATAAAAACCCCATACGCCAGAAACCAGGTAAAACGCCAACGCAAATACACAAACAAACTTACCAATACCAGAAAGAAAGAGTACCACAACCGTGTTTCACCAAGGGTACGCATGGGAGGACGCCCCATGTTTAGCCACAAAAAGGCAATGTATCCGCCAAAAACAACAAGCCCCAAGGTTGTAAGCAAGGTAGCCCACAGGGTATGTTTGGCTATTTTAGGAAGATAGGAAAAAAGCACCCCTAAAAGCCAGAGAGCTCCGGCAATAAAGGCTATTTCGGAAAAATGTAACCAACTCATATTTTTCGCTCTTTAGGAAGATGTTCACTCACCGAATGACGAAGACGTCCTTTATACATCATAGCCAGGGCTCCGGCAATAAGCATATAAAGTCCGGTATAGATAAAAGGCAGCCAGGGATCACGCACCACCATTAAAGTACTG
>JAWOEH010000167.1:0-3961 GCA_046482855.1 Bacteroidales bacterium
AAACCGGAAAAGAATTACAAGGTGTGATATATCAAGAAATGCCAGAGATAATAGAAAATTGGATATAATGAATCAGCCAACACACACCATCCCTTCGCTGCAAGGCACATTGCCAAAACCCGCAAAGCCAGCGCTACAACCAAATTTTGCCAAAGAGCCTTTCAGCCCGTCCCGCTCCAACACCGGACAGAGAGACATTGCATAAAAAATAAACAGATTAGATAATGAACAGAAAAACGGCCAGCTTGTAATCGAGTAGGCCGCCGATAGGCCATTAGCCTATCGGAGAGCCTCTCACACCACCGTACGTACGGGTCTCGTATACGGCGGTTCAACGAACATAAGCAGAGTCCAGAATTAACAAAATTCAAAATCGAACTTGTAATTCCCCTTTAGATTAAAGCGTTGAAAATAATCGTAAAATTCGATGTAACCTTTGCGTTTTAACCGTGCAATAGTAACAGTGGTTTTCATGATTGGGCTACACGATTGCGCCCAACCTCCCATACGTGAACGAGACCATGCATAGGCTTGTCCTTTCGGGATACCCATACGGATAAAGCTTCGCATACGTTTGTTGGGTTTCTTCCAGTGCTTCCATATACAGTAACGTAGCCGGTTACGAATCCAGACATCCAGATCTTTCAACTTGTTCTGCATGTTTGCATAGCGAAAGTACCCCAACCATCCTGTAAGATAGCTGTTGAGTTCTTCCAATCGTTGATCAAAACTAAGCGGTCTGGTTTTACGAGTGATTTCCTTCACCTTTTTCTTCATCAGCTCGAAACGGACGGGCGAGACCCGTAAACGGTATTTGCCCATCTCGCCCCGTTTATAAGTACTAATGAAGTTGTATCCCAACAGGTGAAAACTTATTGGCCGGCAAATGCTTGTCTTGTCGGTATTAACCTTCAATTTAAGTTTACCTTCAATAAATTTCGTTACTCCTTTCAGCACCCTTCTTGCCGAGCGTTTGCTCTTTAGAAAAATGCTGCAATCGTCGGCATAACGAATAAAACGAAGTCCCCGTTTGGTGAGTTCCTTGTCTAATTCATTCAGTAAAATATTCGACAGCAGCGGGCTTAGCGGGCTACCTTGCGGCGTCCCCTGTTCTCGTTGCTGTTCTAATCCTCCGATTAAAAGTCCTGTTTTAAGGTACTTACGAATCAATCGCAACAGGCGTTCATCCTTTACCTCGCGATAAAGAATGCTCATTAGCAAATCGTGGTTCACCACATCGAAAAAGCTTTTAAGGTCAAGATCGATAATATCCTGATAGCCCGCATTGATGTAAGCCAGTGCCTGCGATAAGCCCTGCTGTGCACTTTTGTTCGGACGGAATCCATAGCTGAAAGCCGAGAATTCTCGTTCGTACATCGGCGACAATACCTGTTGGATGGCTTGTTGTATCGTCCGGTCAATTACCGTTGGAATCCCCAGTAAACGTTTACCGCCAGATTGTTTATCAATCTCAAATCCCAAAACCATTGCTGGTTGATAGGTGCCATTTTCAATTGATAGGATCAATTCCGTTCGGTGATCTTTCATCCATTGGCTCAACTCCGATACCTTCATGCCATCAACTCCTGCTACCCCCTTATTTCCTATTACACGGTCTTGTGCTTTAGTCATGTTTACTGGGTGTAGGATTTGATTTAATAGATTCATACTTTCTGTTAATTAATAGTTCTTACCCTGTTGTCGTTAATGTGACCGTTGTCTTGCGCTTGCTCACTCGCAATATCTCGCAACACTCGCATTACATCAACTTCAACGTTCATTGTTCCTCCTTCGGCGTGCAGCTTCTTTTGTTGGAATAGCCGCCCATTTGTTCGCTCACAAACTGCCATTCTATTCTTCCTGTTCAATACCGCTACATCGGTAGTACCCTCGCCTACTATGATTCTGCTGACTTCTTGCCATAACCAGCCCGTGGTTGACAAGACCTCCCCAGGTAAGTGTGTATTCCTTCATCTGATCCCTGTCGCATCTACATGTTCATTCATCGCTCCATGCGTTTTGGGCTTTGCAATGATGTGCTTGCTTACCCGAATCAACATGCCTCTTATGCGCCTTACAGAATGCACTAATCCTGTAATACCTGTACGTCAGTACCAGATTTTGCCGTTTGACTTCCTTCACTGCATGGGTCACCCCAAACCAGCTTGTCACTTGCTAATACTTCAAAGCGTTACCTCTGCGTATAAAGGGACTCCCACCCTCTGGAATAATTCTGACATACTTTTATGTTAGGATAAAATAAATTTGTATTTTTCGAATTTATTCAGACCTTTCACAAAAGTGTGTCAGCACACATGCTGGGCACACACAATGTGTAAAATTAATCGCGGGTGAAGTGCTAATTTTCAGCCCCCCTGCCCCGCTTCAACACCGGTGTGTATGCGGACTGGAACGGTGCACGAAAACCGCGCCTAATCTTACACGTAAACGTTACCTGCTATTAAAAAGAACCGAGTACAAATGAAAAAAATCGCACTAATATTATCAACCATTTTTGCTTTAAATAGCAGTCTATTCGGACAAGAATTGACACTAAAAGAAAAAGCAATTGTAGAATTCAAAAAAGAGCATTATAGAAAGGCGATTGAAATTTTAGAAAGAGCCGTTGAAGAAAATCCAGAAGATGCAGAGATTTATTATTATTTAGGTTGGTACAATCATTATTTAGCTTACGACAGCCGACCATTAAAAGGATATGATTTGTCTCATTCCGAAAAAATCTTTTCATACTTTGATAAAGCTTTAGAGTTGAATCCTAATTATGGCGATGCTAAATATTTCTATGGAGCTGAATGCAGTGGGAATGCATTTAATTCAATGCAAAATTATGATTTAGAGAAACTAAAATATTTCTATAAACTGGCATTTGACATAGGTGCTTATCCCGCTTGGTTAATTGAATTAGGTGAAAATTTACTAAATTCTTGTCCTGAAAATTCAATTCTTTTTGTTGGAGGAAATGCCGATTTTGACATTTGTTCTTATTTGCAGTTGCATAAAAATTTAAGAAAAGATATAACTGTAATACCGATTGGAAATATTGACAGACCTTGGTATGTAGAATTCTTGAAAAATGGATTACAAGGAGGAGTAAAATCAGTTACATTGAGTTTGACTATGAATCAAATTTATGATATTCATCCTTTCAAATGGGATACAACAATTATTTCAATTCCAGTACCAAAAACAGATATTGAAAAATACACTTTACCGAATGACTTCACTCTTGATTGGCAAGTAAATCCTGATTTGACTTCACAAAGACAGCACTCTAAAATGCATGGAGAAAAGTCGAAGAATAGAACTTATCTAAGTCCGCAAAGAGCAATATTATTACAAATTGTAGAAGAAAATTACGGATTACGCCCAATCTACTTTTCGAATTTTTGCAATCCTTTTTTTTATGGTGGGTTAGATAAATTTTTTACGAATTGCGGTTTAGTGTCAAAGCTAACTCCTGTTGACACCAAAACAAAGAACATTCAAAATGACTATTCCGGATTTGAGAAATTGCTGAAAAAAGAAAACTTAGAACAATATTCAGATATAAAAGAGAATAATTTACCACGAATTTCAGGGATAACATTTGTGTATCACAGAACATTATATCTATTAGCAAAAGAGTATTCTGAAAAAAATGAGACAGATAAGTTAAATAGCATTATTAAACTATATAACAGGTGCTTAAAAATTGGGTTTAATGAAGAAACAGAAAATTACTATAAAGACGAATTAGAAAAATTAAGGAATAACAGCAGGTAACAATTTGTATATTTAACTGTGGGTGCAGTGGTAGTTGCAGTGTCCCCTGCCCGCCTCAGGTAGGCGTGTATGCGGACTGGAAACTGCCACGCTAACCACAGCTAAACATACAATTTCACGTTGTGCGTCAGTGTAAAGACAGAGACATAGAAAGAAACAGGAATGAAAGATAGAAATT
>JAWOEH010000186.1:0-49016 GCA_046482855.1 Bacteroidales bacterium
CTGTTACCCCTCGACTTGCATGTGTTAAGCCTGCCGCTAGCGTTCATCCTGAGCCAGGATCAAACTCTTCGTTGTATCAAAATTATTTGTGTCTTTTGCTACCTCTTTCAGAGTATCCCGGATGTACGCGACTTGTTTGTCTCTTTCCATTTTCTCAATACATTCAAAGAACTTTTTCCCGCTTCACTTACTGTCAAACCCCTCATCCAATCGGGAGTGCAAAGGTAATTATTTATTTTAACTTACAAATAATTTCTTGCCTTTTTTTTCAATTTCGTTTTTCAGAACGTTGCTTTATTTCTTGAAAGCGGATGCAAAGAAAGAGCTTTCATTTTGACTTTCCTAATAAAAAACACAAAAACTTAATTTTTGTTTCTCTTTATCTTGACATGCTATTCAGAACGAAAATCAGAGTACAAATATAAGGCAGAATTTTCAAAAAATCAGCAATTCATTTGACTTTTTCATAAAAAAAACTTAATATACGGATAACCAGTTCATTAAAAAAGAGGTGGGAATCCACCTCTTTTTCTATACCTAGTATCGCATCAATTATTCCATTACAATGAGAGCCTTAGGCTCAAGTACCTGAAATGTAAAAGTAGCTGCGAAAAACAATTCTACCTCGATATTTGAGTGGGATTCATAGCCAATAGAATAATCTTGACCTACACTCAATTTGAAATCACCCCCTCTGCCTGACATTAGAAAGGAGTGTTTATTTTCTGAGTTCAATATAACTTTTCCTCCAATCATGTTTTCAACTACTTTACGCACTGGATAGCCTTTTTCATATTCGGACAGCATTTTCCAAACCTTCTGACTAACAACAAAGTGAAAAGGACCCTCAATGGCATTCTGTTGAAACCGCATAAGTGCATCCGACAAGGCTGCAACTAGTTGTTTGGGATCTTCACCTACGGTCATGTTTTCAAACTCCGAACTATTAACAAGCCCGGGAATATTCGCATCTTCCAAACCATAATAAATGGCCTTCTCTTCAAAGAGAGCAATCTCCTTGGCAGCATCTTCCAAGGCACCTAAATCCACATCCTCGGCTCCACGAACAGCATTATCGAGCTCCCAGGAGTCAAGTACAAAAGTTCGGCGTGTTTCGACCAATGGCAGGACCTGAAAAACGCCATGGCGAACCTTTTTAGGATCACTGGTTTTTATTGTTAAACGTCCCTGAGCAACGGAAGTATAGTCCCATCCGTTGGGTCCATCAATATCGACAACATTTCTGGCAGTTAAAAAATTCTTAAGTGATGTAGACGCCTGTTCATTAATTTCTTCCCAAGCGGCATCGGTTATTGGTGCTAATGACTTTCTAAGCAAATCCATATGTATGTTTATTTTTTCGTTAAACCTAAATCTGCATTATCTCCTGAGGCCTCATCTTCGCCTGCGGCCTCTTCGGCATGGGCAATACTTCCTTTGGCGAAGAGGTAAGTTCGAAGCTCTTCATCCCAGCCGTCCATATTACGACGCAACCATTCAAGGGTCATACAGGCGTGTTCTATCTCTTCATCCCTGTTATGCGCCATGATTTCTTTCAATTCAGGATCGGTAGTAAGATCGACACGCTGGTGGTACCAATCCACGGCCTCGATCTCTTCTTTTAAACTATTAAGTGCTCTGGAAAAATCTCGGGCTTGCTGGCTTAACTCACCAGCGGGTTCATGATAATTTGACATTTCGTTTATTTTTTATTAATTACAAGAGTTTAGGCGATCGATAAGGGCAATATTCTTATCGTACATCTCACTAACAATAATCTTTAACGATTGTTTACGACCATCCTTCCTGGCCTTTCGTAAGTGATTGATTCGAAAAAGTAAGTTTCGGCGTAACACTTCGGCATCTTCCAGGATCTCAATCACTTCCTCTAAATGAACAGGTGGAGAATACTCCATACAAGCAAAACATTCCTGCTTTACCTGTCCTGCCAAAAAATTTATATCTTTTTTTAAACACCGTATTTTTGCCATAACAAATTGATATTAAATATACGGTAAGATATAAGTTAAATTGATAAAAATCAACAAAAAAAGGCAGTTATCAACAACTGCCTTTTTTCATACTATCCACGTTTCAACCTCTACCATTCGGAATAAGAGGGTTCCCGTAGGGGTTTAAACTCTTTTATCTGTTCAATTTTATAGCCATCGACATAATCGAGCCAGAATACTTCTGTGTTTTCTAATCCACTATTAGGCAACCACTTAACAAAGGAAAATGTACCTTGCAACAAGGCAGGATTATGGTTATTCAGACAACGAGTAAACTGCTTTCCATAGTTTCCTAATGCCGACAAAAAGAACATCCCCACATCATATCCGTGAAATGCAAATTGTGAAGCTTCGCCCCGGAAAGCTTCCCGATAATTATCAAGAAAATCCAATGTGGAAGGCTCGGAGTAGTCTGGGTAAAAGGTCTGAATAATAGAAAGATGTAGATTAAAATAGTAGCTAGGATCAACACTATCGAATCGTTGCCACCGTGATAGTCCATAAAGCTTTATCCGATAGCCTTTTTTCTGCAAGGTATTCAAGTTGGATACTAAATCGGTAACGAAAGCCTCATTATTGGAAGGAACCATGATCACATTCTCCTGATCAGGTAGCAAAGCTTGCTCAATAGCACTAATACTATCCCGAAAAGTTACCTCCTTAAATTGAACAGATGATAAGAATGTATATTGCGACATCTCCATAAAGAGCTTCTCTTTCATCAGATGTAAGTTGGTTTCCTGAAGTGTATCACCGGGATGAATCATCACCATATTTTGCTCATGTTCGTGAGCAATTCGCTCTACAAAGGTTTCCATTCGGCTTACAAATGAAGGGAAAACCTGGTAGAAGTAGGGGTTATTAATGAGTGCTTGCTGATCTCTGGAAAAAGGACTGACAACCGGAATCTCCCATTGGCTGGCGAAGCTCAACACCGGAGCTAGTTCTTCCTGATATGCAGGGCCGATAAGTAAATCGACATCTGTAAGTTCTTCGGTTTGTAAAATCTCCTTAATTCTTGATGAATCTCTGGCTGTATCAAACACATGTAAATCTACAGATACCCCTCGCTTTTTTAAAGAATCAACCGCCACTAAAAGCCCTTGATAAAACTCAACAAACCCTTTTGAAGGCGGATAGACATAATCGGCAGGATAATACTTTCTTTCATAAATACGTTCTCCGCTATCGTCTACTTTTGAGGAGTCAACATAAAACTCCTGACTATTCTCTTCCAAGAAAAAAGGCATGAATAGAGCCACCTTAAATGAGCCTTGCATTCGAATATCCCGGGGACACGATTCGGAAAAATACTCTTCATAGGCTTTTCGATGAATCAACTCATCCATAGATACCTCTTGCTCCGTATCTTGTGTGGTAAATAAGACTGAAAGGGTGGTATCCCGCTGTCGGGGGATCTTCAACAGTTGACCAAATTTCAATCCCTCCTTCAAAACAGGATTATAGGTATACAAGTCCTCTTCGCTAACATTATAGGTTTGCTTCAATCGAAAAATGGTCTCTTGAGGTTGTACTTTATGGTAGATAAACTCATCGCCTTCATTGAGAGTATCGACTGGCGTATCATCTGCCATTTCATCTTTTTTGTCCAGCTGAGAGGCAACCCATCCTTTCCGGGGAATTTTAATGTATTCGCCTGCTTTTAACCCATCCTGTTCTACTTTGGGATTTAAGGCTAACAGGGTATCCTCGGCAATCCTGAACTTTCGATGCAGGGAGTAGATGGTTTCCTTGGGCTTTACAAGATATAGCCTGTAGGGGGATTGCTGCTTAGTTTGTTCTTGTGGTTTAAATTGCTCGATTTCGGGATCATGCGGTATTTTCAAGGCCTGACCAGCCTGAATCCCCAAAACAATTTCGGGGTTTTCCCGGGCAATCTCTTTTTGGGTTACTCCGTAAGCTTGACTTATGGCTGGGAGCGACTCACCCTCTTTAACAATATGGACAAAATAGACCTGCCCGGCAATCACTACTTTTGAGTCGGAACGTTTCACTTGTATTGTATCCTGCTGTGCCCAGCCAGGAGAACTAATAAGAACCAATAGACAAAACAAGAGGTAAAAAAGTCTGTTCATTTGTTGTTGTTTTTCTGCGGGTTACGAACCGTTGAAACAATACGAGGTAAAAGCATCAATCAGCCTGGACCAATCTTCCAGGTAGACTTGTACATGCATTATTCTTCCCGCATTGTGTTAACGGGACGAACATTTGTAATCAGGTTTGTTTCCTGTAACCCGGACAAAAATAATAAAACCTTTCGGTATGGACACAAAAAAAGGGAACCCGTGAGAAAGATTTTATCCACCCCGCTATTCCCTTCGACTGCGAAGCCGTATAATTATAAATTAGTTCAAGCTAAAAAGATGGATCAATTCTCCCTAAGGACATATTCATCATACTCCAATTCAAATCTTAACTTATGCTTTGACTCCTCTTGTGCCAGGCCATGGAAAAGCTCTTGCATCTGCTTATTGGGAGCTTTTTCGGCCAGGTTTAAATACAATTTAAAGGCACTCTTTTCTCGCTTCATAGCCACAATCAATGCTTCCTCATAAGTCATTTTTGCTGAAGCTTTTACCTCCACTAAATAATCGCTGATTTTTAAATCTCTCACCTGACTGGTAGCCATATGATAGGCTCCCTCCTTTTTCACCTTTGTCAGGCGGGTCTTATGCCCGATCTCCTCACGGGCAAACTGAGCAAAAACCTTCTTCATATCCTCTGTTGTTGAGGACTCAGCAAGCTCATTATAAAAATCAACCGCTTCTTGTTCCGAGGCAATAGCAAAATCTAAAATATCATCGATAGTTTCAAAACTCTGTTCCATAACGTTAGTATTAATATGTCACAAAAATGTATCACGATTGAATCAGGCAACCCTATAGGGCAACCTGCTCATACTCCTTCTCCCGGGAGGCATACAATTGCTCCAAAGCTTGTGCATGCTTAGCGGTAAATTCTCGCTCAAACTCCATATGAAGTGCATCCACTCCAAACTTAAACAAGGGTTTATGTTGAGCTACAGAGGCCGCAAAGGTAAAAGTATCAGATTCATTAACAGGCAATAAACTCAAGACTTCCTCCCGAACTTCATGCGTACGTATACATTCCTCTTTGCCAAAAGATTGCAGAATCGTTCCCCATTGACAAACAGAATCAATTTCTACCTTTCCTTGAAGTTGCTTTTCAAATACCTGAATGTTTCGTTGTGCATTTGTAAAACTTCCATCCATTTCGGCAGGAAACTGAGCGGGTAATATCAAGTGTGCCTTTTGAGCGGTTTCAGTTAAGAAAACATCCTGTACCATTAAGAACTCAGCATCAGCAAGCCACTTCTCCACGCGTGGAATATCAACAGCACATCCCAGCGGATCTTCCCCGGCAATATACAAATGCTTAATTTGCCCCTTATCCAGCATTTCTAATAAACTCCCGGTATCTTCGGGAAGATCGTCAACCTGCCAGGTACTTTTCAGTCGTTTTTGGTATTCTTCATCTTCAAGAGCCACACCGCCAACACCGGTATAAGGAGTAACACCCATATCAAAAAGTCCCTGAGCATTGTTTTTCTCTTTCATCACGAATATGCCACTGGTTGTTTTTCCCAATTTTCCGGTGAGGGCTGCCAAATTAAAGGCCTCCTGGAGAGCGACATTATCCACATTACTTTCATTAAGAATTAAAAGGCTTTCGGCGGTTGTAAAATAGGTATTAGCAAACGCTTCAATAAGCTCCTTCTTATCAGGCATTGCATGCTGTATAAGATCTTCATAAGACTCCTTCAATAAAGCTTCTTTATACACCTCAAACCCCTGTGTTCGATCTTTAATAAAGAGCTCACTGTATTTTCCATTACTGAGTAAATAATGGGCTGCAGCACGCAGAAAATGGGCATAAGAGTTTACATGAAGTACTTGATCAGCCTTATGGTCTTCCTTGCAGGCGTCAGTGTTACGCACGTAAGTTACGTGTGCGCCATTTACCTGGCGCGCATTATTTACTTTGTAGCCTACTACGCCACTCTCTTGGTGAAACTGAGTACCAAGCAGAATAATATTCTTAACCTTATTCAGCTGGTCGAGTCGTAAATTCCATCGAAAGTTATCCGCAAAAGCCTTCTCTCTTCCTAAATAATGAAAACTTGAAAGGTTATTGGTTCCCACAACTTTTCGAGCTATTTTATGCAGTAAGTACTGTTCTTCATTACTCAGTCGAGCCCCAACAAGAAAGGCCTGTTCATGTGGCTCCATGCCTTTCATCTCATCAGCCAGAACCTCAAAAGCCTTTTCAAATGAGATCTCTTCAAACTTACCATCCACTTTCAGCAAAGGCGTAGTTATCCGGCGGGAGCTATTCATTTGGGTATAGCCAAACTTTGGGAATTGACAAATATTCCCTTCAGCATTAATCAAGCCTTTTTTGCCCTCTGCTTGCCAAATAAACTCTTCTTTATGCTCATAACTAACTTCGCAGCCTACTCCACAATAATGACACAAGGTATGTATTTCCTCCAATTTTACCGGCCCTGGTTTAAAGGGTTTATTTTCGGTAATAGCCCCTGTGGGGCAAGTGGAAATACATAAGCCACAACTTTCACACGGGGTTTCAAGAAGTGACTGCCCCATGCTGGGAGCAACATAGGTATCAAACCCGCGTTCAACAAAGCCCAAGGCATTGGCTCCAACATGCTCCTTGCAGATGCGGATACATCGTCCACAAAGAATACATTTGTTGTTATCAATTTCGACAAATGGATGGGTAGCATCCACCTCATACTCCTGAAAGCTTCCGGCATAATGTTTCTGCTCCGCCTGATAGTCTGTAGCATGTTTTTTCAAATCGCAGGAATAGAAAGCCGTGCAGCCACATTCCAAACATCTGGCAGTTTCTTGATTGGCGGTCTCCTGGGAGCTATAGCCCAACTCAACTTCTTTAAAATTGTCTCGTTTATCAGCTGGCAGTACAGGCATTTCCTGGCGTTCCTGGTGCTGAAATTTTCCTGCAAAGTCGGCCTTTTTTAAATCCCGAAAATTATCCCGTCGGGATATAAATTCTATTTGCGGAGGAGTCAACGACTCACCGCTAAGGTATTGATCAATGCTGTGTGAGGCGGTACGTGCCTGCGCAACGGCTTCTATAATTGTAGCCGGCCCTGTAACGCCATCGCCGGCAGCAAACACGCCTGGTATACCGGTTGCCAATGTCTTTGCATCGGCATCGATATCGCCCCATCGATTAAGTTTCAACTCGCCTTTGGAAGTCTGGGCATTAATAGACTCCAGGAATTTCACTTGTGTTTTCTGACCAATAGCCGCTAAAACATAATCCAGTTCCAGATCAAATTCGGTGCCTTCAACAGGAACGGGCCGACGACGTCCTGAAGCATCAGGTTCACCGAGTTCCATACGAATGCAAGTCATGGATTTGAGCTTCCCGCCTTTGTCTTTATTCACCTTTACCGGATTTGTAAGAAAAAGATACTCCACCCCTTCGAGTTTAGATTCATGAATCTCGATGGGATTAGCTGGCATCTCCTTTTCGGTACGCCGATAAATAACATAGACTTTTTCTGCTCCACAACGGATGGAAGTACGACAGCAATCCATAGCCGTATTGCCGCCTCCAACCACCGCCACAGTTCTGTCGGTAAAGTCATAGCGTTTGCCGGTGGTTTCCATTTCGCGTAAAAAATCGATTCCTGAAAATACATTCTCCGCATCGTCGCCTTCACAGCCTATAAGCGTTCCTTTCTGAGAACCAATAGACAATAATACCGAATCGTATTCGGTACTTAACTGCGCATAGTTAATTTCTTTTCCAAAAGATTTATTGTAGAAGATGTTCACACCCAACTCGGTAATAGCTTCTACCTCTTTATCCAAAATATCATTGGGCAAACGGTATTCAGGGATTCCATAGCGCAACCACCCTCCGGCATGATCTTGCGCTTCGAAGACATCGCACTGGTGACCTTTACGTTGGAGAAAGAAAGCAGCCGACAAACCTGCAGGCCCTGCACCGACAATGGCAACTTTTTTCCCTGTGGGGGGAGCTACAGAAGGCTTAAAATGGTTCTCTTCCATGTCCTCATCGGCTGCAAACCGCTTTAGATAATCAATTCCAACCGGCGCCTCCTCATCCAGAAAATTCCGGTTACAAGCAACCTCACAGGGACGCACACAAACCCGCCCACAAATAGCGGGCAAGGGATTGGTTTCTTTAATCAGCGCAATAGCCTGATGATATAAGCCCTTCTCAATCAATGAAATATACCCTTGTACATCGACACCTGCAGGACACGTTTGCTTACAGGGGGCTTCGCAGTCGGCAAAGTGATTGCTTAAAAGAAGATCCAGAGCCGTTTTACGCGCTGTTTTCACCTTTTGGTTCTCGGTATTGATCTGCATGCCCTCGCGCAGTAATGTGGAGCACGATGGTTGCATACCTTGCATACCCTCAACTTCTACCACACACACAAAACAGGACGAAAAAGGCTGCAACCTGTCATCGTGGCACAAAGTAGGAATTGTAATCGCATGTCGTCGGGCTAAGCTTAGGATGGTCTCCCCCTCCTGGCCTTTTACATTCTTACCGTTTAATATTATATTTACTTCTTTACTCATAGCTAGCATTTTAACTTCCGACATTTACGACACACTAATCGCATCGAAATTACATTTACTGTAGCACAGTCCGCATTTTATACATTTATCTTGTTCAATGAAGTGTATCTCTTTGCGTTCTCCACGAATGGCATCAACCGGACAGTTGCGAGCGCACACAGTGCATCCGGTACATTTCTGCGGATCGACCTCGTAGGTCAACAATTTTTTGCAACTCTTCGCAGGACATTTTTTCTCCTGAATGTGGGCTTCATACTCGTCGCGAAAGTACTTCAACGTAGTAAGCACAGGATTGGGAGCGGTTTGTCCGAGGCCACACAAGGAATTATCCTTAATTTGATAGGCCAACGTTTCAAGATCCTCCAAATCCTCATGTTTGCCCTTCCCCTCAGTAATTCGTGTAAGAACTTCCAACATACGTTTGGTACCTATACGACAGAATGTGCACTTACCACATGACTCTTTACAGGTAAAATCAAGAAAAAATCTTGCCATATCTACCATACATGTGGTTTCATCCATCACCACCATTCCTCCGGATCCCATAATTGCACCTGTGGCATTTACCGAATCATAATCAACCCGGGTATCATCCAGGTAGGCCGGAATGCATCCTCCGGAAGGGCCACCCAACTGAACAGCCTTAAATTGCTTATCGTGTTGAATTCCTCCGCCCAGCTTATAAATAATATCGTGTATGGAAATTCCCATAGGTACCTCAACCGAACCACCGTGTTTTATTTTCCCGGTAAGGGCAAACACCTTTGTACCCTTGCTTTTGTCAGTACCGTATCGAGCAAATGCATCAGCTCCTTTACGAATGATATAAGGAACGTTGGCATAAGTTTCAACATTATTAATGTTGGTAGGTTGATTCCAAAGGCCAGACTCGGCAGGAAAGGGAGGACGTTTACGAGGCATGCCCCGCTTGCCTTCAACAGAGGCAATAAGTGCCGTTTCTTCGCCACATACAAAAGCTCCTGCTCCTTCCTTTACGTAAAGATCAAAGTTAAACCCCTTTTTACCAAGAATATCGGTACCCAGATATCCCTTTTCACGAGCCTGTTCCAGTGCAATATTCAACCGCTTAATTGCCAGGGGGTATTCGGCACGGCAATAAATAACCCCCTCAGTTGCCTGTGTTGCATACGCGCCAATGAGTAGTCCTTCGATTACGGAATGGGGGTCGCCTTCGAGTAGGGAGCGATCCATGAAAGCTCCCGGATCTCCCTCATCGGCGTTACAAATGATATATTTCTCATCAGCCATATTTTGATGTGCAAACCGCCATTTCAGGCCTGTAGGAAATCCTCCTCCTCCTCGTCCACGCAGTCCTGAATCAATCACCGCTTGAATCACTTGCTCTGCTTGGACATTGCCATCAACAATTTTTCTAATGGCCTGATACCCTTGCCGCGCCTCATACTCCTCAATCAGTTCAGGATTAATCACCCCGCAATTATGCAAGGCAACTTTTACCTGCCCTTTCCAGAAGTCATCATCAGGAGTTTCAAACAGGTCAGTTTTTACCACATACTCTTTAATAGGCTCATGTTGTCCGATATGTTTATCCAGAAGTTCCACGGCTCGATTTTTATCAACCTCTCCGTACAAGTAGGAACCTGTATCATCAATTATCTCCACTAAAGGTTCACGATAACACATTCCGATACAACCCGTCTTTTTCAACTCAACATTTAGGTCATCGGCCTCTTTCAAAGCATTGATGTAGTTGTAGATCTCCTCAGCTCCGGCGGCTATTCCGCAGCTGGCCATACCTACAAGTATTTTTGTTTGTGTCATGGTTACGCAATTTTGCAAGGGATTAATTTTGTTCTTTCAGCTTATAGTCTTTAATAATTTTGACGGCTTCCTTGCCTGTAAGTTTGCCATAAGTATGATCACCAATCATCATCACCGGTGCCAAGGAGCAACAGCCCAAACAAGCCACTGCTTCCAGGGTAAATAAGCCATCTTCAGTGGTTTCCCCATCCTGAATGGACAAGGCATCCCGAAGGGCTTCTGTAATACTGTCGGCGTTTTGTACATGGCAAGCAGTACCATGACACACTTTAATGATATGCTTTCCTGCAGGCTGCAAACGGAATTGTGTATAAAAAGTAGCCACGCCAAACATATCGCTGAGCTCAATACCTAATTCTTTGTGTATTCGGTGAAAGGCCGCATGAGGTAAATACCCATAAAGTTGCTGAACGCCTTGCAATATAGGAATCAAACTACCCTTTTTATGCTTGTACTTTTGCAACAAAGGTTCCATAAGTGTTTCGTCAATTTTGGTTTGGTCGGACACTTCCCGGGGTTGAATTACTCGTTTTACTCGCATGCCAATATGCTGGTTAGGTTTTGTTTCAGATGAATTTTGCGTTAATATAAAACATATTGAAACGAATGACAACGACTATTCCTCTGTCACTGGCTCATACATCTACAAGCCTTAGTTTACGGTAAACTCAGAACTAATTTATATTGATTCTTAATTTTTATCATCCTGAATAACTGGCAACAGGGTAAGAATGGCAACAAAAAACAAATGCTTATCTTTACTCCCTTTAACTCCAAATTTGATAGTTAGCTGAACACATGATAAAACGTTTTGTCATTGGTATTTTATCCCATGATTTATTAGGCTATTTGCCTTATTTCTACTACATTGAAGAAAAGAAGAACCATGGTTTTCTCCCGGTTGAAGCGAAATTATCCTTCCATAATAAAGATCGGTACCTTCATTTACTCACCCCACGGCAAGTGGAAATGGTAAAGCTTTGTAATGAATACAGTGAACAAACCCTGCATAAACTCTTTTGTAAAAAGAAAAAAATCACGCCCCGGGATTTCTTTGAATCGGTAAACAAAGAATTAGCTGTATCACAAATCATTCCCTATATTCAAAAGCGCATCATAAAGGTTATTGATTTGCTGATGGAAGATCCTGAAGAGACGCCAGTCTTTTTTAAAGGCAGCCGAAAGTTCGTGCATCGGGATGAACAGGTTTTTCTGCAACCCCATTGGATAGAGCCACACTTTACGATAGCCAAAAAACCTGATGCAACAGCCTATTCAGTAACGCTCATGGGTGAACACATGCCTATTGAATTACTTGACATGCCCGCCTTTGAGCTTGTTGAAGAACCCGCCCGCATCGTTATTAACAATACGCTGTACCGATTTCGGCATCTTTCCAGCAAGAAGATTCGGCCTTTTATGCAGCGCGCATCCATCAGCATTCCGGCACAATCCGAAAGCACCTGGTATCAACGATTTGGCGTTGACATTGTGGCGCAATATGATGTAAACCTTAAAGACATAGAGCTGGAAACGACCCTGAAACACAAACAAGCTCATTTGTTCCTGCAAAAGAATCTTCAGGGACTGCCGGTGCTGGCCTTACAATTTCATTACAACAGACAAGTAGAATTCGATAGTCACTCAAAAAAAACGGTTCATGTTTGGGTGGAACCGTATCAATCAACCTTCAAATTTCATAAAATCCAACGTGACCCAAAGTGGGAATCGGAACTTCAGTCGGTTCTGAAACAAGCAGAGCTAGGCAACCAAGAGGGCAATTTATGGTTCCCAACCAACAGAACGGAAGGTACAATTGAAGAGCTTATTGCATGGCTACGTAAACACCGCGAACTCATCGAGCAACATAACATTGCCGTACATCAAAAACAACTAGAGGCTAACTATTCTTATGACACCTATAGTGTTGCCCCTCAAATTATAGAAAAGCAAGATTGGTTTGATATTTACATAAAAATACAAATTGGGGAGTTTGAGATTCCCTTTTTGCGTTTTCGTAACCACATAAAACAAAAGATAAAAGAATACACGCTGCCCAACGGGCAAGTTTTTATTATTCCCGATAGCTGGTTTGAGCGCTATGCCGACTACCTAAAATTTGGCTCACGAGTTGGCGAACACATTCAGTTAAGCAAACATCACTTCCAACTCCTTCATAACGCACAAAAGATGATTAAGCAAAACTTTTTGGCGCGTTACGAACAGTTAATCAGGAAAAAAGATACGCAACCTGAAGATCTTCCCGAAGCCCTGCAAGCACAATTACGAAGCTACCAACAGCAAGGCTATAGTTGGATGTTACAATTAAAAGAGTTACACTTTGGCGGATGCCTGGCCGACGACATGGGTCTTGGTAAAACCCTGCAAACCATCAGCCTATTGTGTAAATTAAAAGAAAATCAGCATACCTATTCAGGCAAATTAGGCACAACCTCAAACACCCCTATTGCCCAGTTAAATTTATTCAGCCAGCCATCAGTCACACAAAAAGAAACAGAAGTGCGGGAAGGCTCCCCCACTTCTTTGGTGATAATGCCTACGGCGTTGATCTTTAATTGGCAAAACGAACTGAAAAAATTTGCTCCACATCTTAAGATTTATGTGCACATCGGCACACAACGTACCCGGCAGGTAGCTCTTTTTGATTTATACGACGTGGTTTTAACTACTTACGGAACGGCACGAAATGACTCGGAAATTTTGCGTACGTATTTGTTTGACTACCTGATTTTAGACGAAAGTCAGTACATAAAAAATGCCTCATCAAAGGCTTACAAAGCTATTCTGGAGCTTCAATCCGTACACAAACTTGTGCTTACAGGAACTCCCATCGAAAACTCCCTCACAGACTTATGGTCGCAAATAAACTTCCTGAACAAGGGACTACTGGGCAACCTGAATTTCTTCAAGAAAGAGTTTGTGACTCCTATTGAGAAACATCAGGATGAGGAGAAGAAAGAGAAGTTAAAACTAATGATAGAGCCCTTTGTGCTTCGACGAACCAAACATGAAGTAGCAAAAGATCTTCCCGACAAAACCGAACAGGTAATTTATTGCGAAATGTCGGCTGAACAGCAAGAATTATACGAAAAAGAACGATCGAAAATACGGAACCAACTGCTAAACAGACTGGAAAATCCCGAAGAGAAGCCCACATTACTGGCCATTGAAGGCCTTACCCGGTTGCGACAATTAGCTAATCATCCGCAAATGCTCTATTCCGACTACAAAGGAAGCGCAGGAAAATATAACGAGGTATTATCAGCTCTGGATAGTATTTTAGCCGAAGGGCACAAAGTCCTCATTTTTTCAGCCTATTTAAAACAGCTGCATTTATTGTCGGAAGAGCTAAAGCAAAAGGAAGTAAATTATGCTACGCTTACCGGACAAACGCGAAATAGGCAAAAGGTTATAGAAGAGTTCTCCAACAACCCGAAAAGCAAGGTCTTTTTGATTCAAATAAAAGCCGGAGGTGTAGGTCTGAACCTAACAGCCGCCGACTATGTGTTTATATTAGATCCATGGTGGAACCCTGCCGTAGAAGAACAGGCAATCAACCGCACACACCGTATTGGCCAGGATAAAAAGGTATTTGTGTATCGATTTTTAACACTGGAAACGGTGGAGGAGAAAATTCGCAAATTACAAACCAGCAAATCGGCTCTGGCTGATGAATTCATCAATACTGAAGAACTAATGAGCCAAATGAACCTGGAGAAAATCCTGGATATTATTGGGTAGCCAGCTTGTCAATCTTCTCGGCCAATTCATAATCCTTTTGCGTTACCTTATGCTTATCGTGTGTGGTAAGCGTGATGGTAACATTTTTATACCCATGTATCAACACATCGGGGTGATGTTGCATCTCCTCGGCAGGTTCTACAATCCGGTTTACAAATTCTACGGCCTCCACAAAACCCGAAAAGGTAAATTGCTTGTGAATGGCATTCTCTTTTTCAGTCCAGTTGCTCATATGCTTAACTTTTTGTGTTATTTCCCCAGGGTGCTCAAATTCGTCACCCTGATGACAGAACAACAGGACGCCCACAATGTTTGATTAGAACATTTGCAACAGATAAATAAGGCCTAAGGTTATCTGATCGGTGTGTGTTACTTGTGTGTCGGGGCGGCCATTTAGTTCATGGGCAAAGGAATAATCGCGACCGACGTAAACAGCAAAAAGCTTCAGCCCAGTTGCCGGGAAGTACTCTAAGCCGCCCAAATAACCAATACTGGTACGAACTTTACGAGAGGCAAACCTATCTTCGCCAGGCATAAAGAGTTGCTCGTGCATTCCTTTTACAAAGAAATTCAACTTATCCGTCAGTAACATATTGGTTTTGACAACATATGAGTGGTACGTAACGTCAGTAGCTACCTGGTTAAAAACATCAGGAGGGTTGATAAGGGCAGTAGCTAACCCCTTACGATCGAGATCCTCATTGGAAAACATGACATCGGTCTGAATTTGAATACGATGGGCAAGCTGCCATTGCGTTCCAAAGGCCCAATAGTGCATATAGTTCTTTTTAGCCTCCTCGAATACCGAATAGGACCAGCGGGTTTGTACCTTCCCGTCGGCTATGGACCCATTCCAGGCAATTGTGGCTCCCAGGGGATTTTTGCTTTTCTCAACGCCTGCCGGTAAATTTTCATATATTTCCGTAGCATAATCGGTTCGCGAGTTTACCACCTGAAACTTGAAAATTTGGCGTTCCCACTTCGCACCCACTTCAATGCCGGTTAGGAAACTCTCCATATGATAAACCAAATCGCTATATGCATACACATCGATAGGATATTGATCAAACTCATACCCTCCAAAAGCAAGACATTGCTTACCGGCCGTTACAAACAAATGAGGCGAAACAGCAAAGCGCACCATCGCCACATCTGTTGCACGTGAGAGATTATCCATACCAGCCGCACGAGTTGAACTATTGAGACGATGATTCACAGTATAAAATATTCCTTGGCCCATCTCTCCTTTTAGTTCCAAGCGAAGCTGATCGGTTTTAAAATGGGTTTCAGAATAACTATGCTGCTGAAAATAAACATTTGCCGAATTGTGTAGGTGGACAAAAAAATCAAAAGCCTGATCTTTCTCATACCACTCTTGCAATGTTTGCTCAATTGCACCCCCCTCCTCCTCAGGTGCTTGCTGAGCTAGCATCTTTCCTGTGAGAAGTAATAAAAATCCCAAAACATACATTCGTTTCAACATTGACCTGAACCTTGTTAAGCTAAATTATACCTGCGAGAGCTAAAAATAAAGCCGCAAAAATAGTCTTTTGCAGCTTCCCAAATACCCAAAGCCCCGATATTTTTTACAGTTTTACAACAGCAGCAAATACAATGCTTTTACTAGCTGCAAAATCATAAAAAAGAAGGTCTGCATCAACACCCTCGTCTCCGGAATAACAAAAAAAGGGCTTGCAAGCCCTTTTAATTATTGAAAATACTACAATTAGCTAGTGCATTAGGCAATTTGTTCTTTGATTTTTCTCCAACGATCGGCAGGTAATTTGGAGCCAATCACTTCAATTACCTGTCCGGCTAAAATGGTTCCGGTTAGTCCGGCACGCTCAAGCGACTTTCCTTGTAACCACTCAAATAAGAAACCGGCAGCATAAAGGTCGCCAGCACCTGTTGTGTCAATAGCGTGAGCTTTATTCGCTTCCACATGCAGGACCTCTTCGCCACGCTTTATCCAGGAGCCTTCCTTCCCCACTTTCACCACAGCAATCTCGCACATCTCGGCAATGGTGTCCAACGCTTTTCGAGGTTCTTCCCCGGTAAAAGCTTTGGCTTCCTCTTCATTGGCAAAGACAATATCGACATAGTTTTTCACATAATCTTTCAAAAATGCAAGATTGGCTTCCACCACATTAAAACTGGCCATATCCAAAGAGAGCTTTAAACCCTTATTTTTAGCCAGTTTTGCTGCGTGCGTAAGCAATTCATTATTAAAGAGCAGATACCCTTCGATGTGAAGCACATCGTATCCGCTAAAATAGCTTTCTACTAAATCATCGGGAGTAAGCTCCACTGCAGCACCCAGATAGGTTCCGAAAGTTCGTTCTGAATCTTTGGATATAAGCGCCATGGCTCTTCCGGTTTCGGTATCGCTCACCAACATATGCGGGGTAATTGCATTCTCCTGCATATCACGACTAAAAAACTCGCCCAGCGCATCTTTTCCCACTTTTCCAATGTAACCACAAGGCATGCCCAGCTGTGCAATTGCATGTATGGTATTTGCCGCGGAGCCTCCAGAAGATTGCGATTTTTCAAAATGTGCCGAGGCCACATCAATACGCTCAGATAAGTCGCGATCGACCAATTGCATGCTTCCTTTTTCCAATGAAAATTCGGATAAAAAGCTATCATCCGGTAGTTGAGTCATGATATCAACCAGGGCGTTCCCGATTCCAAGTATTTTTCCCATAATATTTACGTATAAAAAGATTATCAAGTTTGAATAATTACAAAATAAAGAAAAATATGCGAAATCATTTGGTTTATTTTATAAACTAATTTATATTTACAAATAGTTTAAAACAAACATTTCACATATGACACCTGAAAAAAGCTTACAGATTATCGCGGAAATGATTGCTGACACCCGCGAGAAGTACCACCATCACTCCTTCTTCTTCCTGCTTTGGGGGTGGATTGTTGCCCTTGGCGGATTACTACACTACGTACTGGAAGTACACACAACATTTGCTCATCCCTACTATGCATGGGGCTTGGTGATTATCGGCATCATTGTGTCGGCGGTACAAGGCTTTCGGATGAGCAAGCGAAGTAAGTACAAGAGTCATTTGGAACGTGTTATAATGTTTATGTGGATAGGCTTTGGGGTAAGTTATTTTGTGCTCATTTTTCACATGCCCAAAATAAACTATCAAATTACGCCTGTTATATTTTTACTGGCAGCCATGGCAACCTTTACCTCCGGCATTGTGCTCAAATTCCGGCCCATGATCTACGGAGCGCTTTTTATGTGGGTAATGGCTTTTGTCCAATTTTATTTACCCTACCAACATCAACTGCTAAGCATTGCGATTACCATTGCAGTTGGCTACTTGATTCCGGGATATCTGTTGCGGGCAAAAAAATAACGCTATGTTAGAAAAACTCGATCCCCTATTGCATTCAGAACTTAGGCTCGGTGTTATGTCGTTGCTGATGAAGTATGAAGAGGCTGAATTTGTGTACCTGAAAGAGCAAACAAAGGCTACTGCCGGAAACCTGAGCGTACAGCTAGAAAAACTGGAGAAAGCTGATTACCTGATCATTGAAAAAGGCTACAAAGGCAAACGCCCCGTTACCCGGTGCCGAATAACAAAGACTGGACAAAAAGCCTTTGAGCACTACGTTAGTGCCTTGCAAAGTTATTTAAAACCATAAACAGACCGGTATCCAGACAATAGAAAAGGGACTGAAAAATCAGCCCCTTTTCTATTTAATACTATCCTGTACACTACATAGTATTTAAAGCCTCCAGCACATTCTCTTCAATGCGTTTTTCCAGTTCATTCACGGGTGCTTTTTCAAAGGATTCGCCGGTAATTTTCTCGAACAACTCAATGTAACGGTCAGTCACCTGATTTACAAAAGCATCGGGCATATTCGGTACCGATTGTCCTTCCTTCCCCTGAAACCCTTGCTCCATTAACCACTCTCGCACAAACTCTTTCGAAAGCTGCTTTTGATTTTCACCTGCAGCCAAGCGCTCCTCATACCCGTCAGCAATAAAATAGCGTGAGGAATCGGGGGTATGAATTTCATCAATCAGAAAGATCTTTCCTTGCTTGTGTCCAAATTCGTACTTTGTATCTACCAATATGAGGCCTTTATCTTTAGCCATTTCAGTTCCCCGGTCAAACAAAGCAAGTGTATACTCTTCCAATTGTTTATACTCTTCCTCAGATACCAGTCCCTGATCTATAATTTCGTCACGCGATATATCCTCATCATGCCCCACCAAAGCCTTGGTAGTTGGGGTAATAATAGGTTTATCGAAGCGTTGGTGTTCTTTCATCCCTTCAGGTAAAGACACGCCACACAAAGTACGTTTACCAGCCTTGTATTCTCGCCATGCGTGGCCGGTTAAATAGCCTCGCACCACCATTTCTACCGGATAGGTTTCCACCTTATGGCCAATGGTAACCATCGGATCGGGTGTTGAAATTTTCCAGTTGGGGACAATGTCAGCAGTTGCATCAAGAAATTTTGCTGCAATTTGGTTTAATACCTGCCCTTTGTAAGGGATTCCCTCAGGCAACACCTGATCGAATGCGGAAATTCGGTCCGAAACCACCATTACCAGATACTCATCGTTAATGTTGTACACATCCCGGACTTTCCCTTTGTAAACACTTTTCTGTCCGGGAAAAGAAAAATCAGTACGGATTAATGCTTGCGCCATAAGATTTTAGATTTATAGTGTGTTATTAAGATTCATTTTCCTGGGCTCTCTGCTCCTTATCATAAGCAGCCACAATTTTCTTCACCAATTTATGCCTGACAATATCTGTTTCATCGAAGGTAATAAAGCGAATTCCCTTAATATTTTGCAAAATTTTCAGTACCTGAAGCAGACCTGAATGCCTCCGTCGGGGTAAATCGATTTGAGAGGTATCGCCGGTGACAATAAATTTGGCATTTTGGCCCATCCGTGTAAGGAACATCTTCAACTGGTTTACGGTTGTATTCTGAGCCTCATCGAGGATGACACATGCATTATCAAGGGTTCGACCACGCATGTAGGCCAGCGGAGCAATCTCGATAATCCCGTCTTCGATCAACTCAGCCAATTTGCGCGGATGAATCATATCCATCAGAGCATCGTATAATGGGCGTAAGTAGGGGTCGAGTTTTTCTTTCAGGTCACCGGGAAGAAACCCCAGGTTCTCGCCAGCTTCCACTGCCGGGCGTGTAAGAATAATACGTTTTACCTCGCGATTTTTAAAGGCACGAACGGCCAATGCAATGGCCGTATAGGTTTTACCTGTACCTGCAGGCCCCAGGGCAAACAGCAAGTCATTATCGTCATAAGCCTCCACCAATTGGTGCTGATTGGGTGTTTTCGCGCGTATGGGTTTGGCGGTATTGCTGTAGATAATAGCGTCATCCTCTTGCGCGCGCGATTTTAACAAGGCCTCCCCCCCACCGGAAATTAGGCTGCTAAACTCCTGCTCGGTAAGTTTTTTAAATTTCAGGATGTACTCAATGAGTTGCTGGATTTTTGCCTCAAAAGCATAAATCTCCTGCTCCTCTCCCTTCACCTTCAGCTCGTCGCCACGGGCTATGATGTGCAGCTTTGGATACTGGCGTTTTAATCGCTCCAAACGTGCATTTTGGGGCCCATATAGCTCCAGGGGATTAATACCTTCCAGCAAAATACTCTTTTCTATCATATAAACCTCTTACATTCCTCGAATCATACAGGCTAAGAACAGCCTGTGTATAACTTTTGTTTGCAAACTTTCACAAAGGTAATACGAACCATTATTTTTGCTACAGAAAAAGAGATATTTCTGCGTTGTGTGAAATTTTCATTACCTTCAAGCGGGAAGATCAGAATAGCAATACCTTTAAATTAGCAGACTAGCAGTAGGATGAGACCCATTATAACCCTTACTACCGACTGGCGTAAAGCCGATTTTTATGTAGGTACCATAAAAGGGGCCTTACTGTCGAAGTGCGCCACAGCTGAAATAATTGATATCTCACATCAAATATCGCCCTTCAGCGTTTACGAAGCGGGGTTCATCCTTCGCAATGCGTACCACTATTTTCCCGAAGGCACTATCCACATTGTAGGCGTAAATGCTGAGATTAAAAATGCCCGCTACATAGCGGCAAAATACCAAGGGCACTACTTTATATCGGCCGACAATGGTATATTCAGCTTACTAGGCGAAGAAAATCACCTGGAAGCTGTGCAAATAGATAAGTGGCAGCGCAAAAGTTCGTTTCCCGAGTTAGACATATTCACACATGTTGCCGCCTTTTTAGCTGAAGGGCACGCCTTGCAAGAACTGGGACCAACAACGGAATCGTTTGGCCAGGTATCGGCACTGCGCCCGATTTTTGACGAATTTAGCATTACCGGTCAGGTAATTTATGTCGATAGTTTTAAAAACGCTATTACCAACATAACCAAGTCACTCTTCCATAAGCTTGTAAAACAACAAAAATTTGAAATCCGAATTCAACGAAATATATTCGACATAAACCAAATACGCTCATCCTATGCCGATGTACCTCCCGGCGAGGTAGCTGCCTTATTCAACTCCTTAAATTTGTTAGAGATAGCTATAAATGGAGGAAATGCGGAACAACTTTTAGGATTAGAAAAAAATGCTACTGTACGAGTAAAGTTTGGTTAGCCGAGAAAAACAGACCTTAAAATAACGATCAACACCCGAAAATATAAAAATTATACCTCCAACTAGCAATAGTGGGGTAAAAACGAAGAGCACTCATGAAAGAAACACTAGAGTCGTTTGGCAAGTTGCTGAAAATAATGGATGAATTACGTGAAAAATGCCCCTGGGATCGTAAGCAAACCTATGAAACTCTCCGCACACTGACTATTGAGGAGACTTACGAGTTGGCCGATGCCATTATAAACAGCGACGAAAAAGAGATGAGTAAAGAGTTGGGAGATATTTTACTTCATCTGGTTTTCTATGCCAAAATTGGAAGTGAACGTGGCTCATTTGATATGAAAGAGGTAATTGACGGCATTTGCCAAAAACTCATCTACCGGCACCCTCACGTATTTGGCCAAGGCGAGGCACAAACAGCCAGGCAAGTAGAAGAGAACTGGGAAAGCCTGAAACTAAAAGAGGGAAAGAAATCAGTTCTATCAGGTGTTCCAAAATCCTTACCGGCGATGGTAAAGGCCAATCGCATTCAGCAAAAAGTCCGCGGCGTAGGCTTCGACTGGGAAAAAAAGGAACAAATATGGGATAAGGTGGCTGAAGAACTTGATGAAGTAAAAGAAGAAGTAGCCACAGGCAATGCCAACGCACTGGAACAGGAATTTGGCGATCTTCTCTTTAGTATCATAAACGCCGCACGACTTTATGGGGTTGATCCTGAAACAGCTCTGGAGCGTACGAACAAAAAGTTCATTCGCCGATTTTCCTATCTGGAAAATGAAACCCTCGGAAAAGGACGCTCACTGCACGATATGTCGCTTGACGAGATGAACTCTTTTTGGGAACAAGCAAAAAGCTTTGACAAAAACGAATGAAACCTGTATATTCATGTTCCGTAAGAAATTTTGATTAAGGAAATAAGATCTTGAGAAGATTATTTAAACACCCAAACAAGCAGCCTTCGCCAGAAGCAGAGCATCGGGAAGATAACATACTTCGGCAGCTATTGCCCCAAATCAAAGCCATGCTAAGCAGTTTGGCCGAAGTTTCGGGACTACCCGTGATATTAACCGATGTAAATGACGATATCCTTTTTCGAGCTAATAACCGAACTCCCTGTCCTAACAATCCAAACTTGTCTAACAATGGCTATGGGCACTGCCTATACAGAGGAAAGAAAAAAAAGAGGGACTCCCTTTCGGCTGAAGGTAGCCCTTTCTCTTATTATGAGTATTCCTGCAAGCCGGGTTTTTCCGAAATGATGCTTCCCATATGGCTGTATGACAAACATATATTCTCCTTATACACAGGGCATTTCTATTTATCAAACAAAGAGAACCCAAAGATAATCCCCAAAGAGGAAAAAGTCCCGCACTATACAAAAAAACAGATCACACGTTTTCTGGGCCTTTTTTATCAGCTGGCCAACACCATTACCCACTTAATGGAAACCAATATCCAGCTAACTGAGGAAATCGAAAAAAAACAAAAGATTGAAGAAGAAAACAGCCACAACCAGGCTTTTCTTAAAAGTCTGATCAATAACTCTTATGATGCCATCGTATTGCTTAATGAGGGGGGACATATTCGGTTATTTAACCCCCGAACATTGGAAATACTCGGGTTAAAACCAAGCAAAAACATACAGGGTACGCACTATCGCGAGTGGCTGTCAGCACACGAATATGAACAGGTTCACGAACATATTCAATCAACCTTAAAAGAAGACAACAAAAAATATTACTTTGAAGTACCCATCCAGGTAAAGGGAAAAGCAGTACATATTGGTGCATATGTAACACGTCTACCGGCAACGGCTTCCGAACCCAAGTATTATTTAGTGAATGCTCGTGACATTACGCATCATCAACAAGAAAAGCAGTTTCGGGAAGATACCCGGCTCTATTTAGAGCGTTTAATCAACTCCCTTCCGGCGCCCATATTCCACCGGGATGCAGGAGGACGATTTTTAAATTGCAACGATGCCTATGCCGAATTTGAAGGACTGAAACGCCAGGAGATCATTGGTAAAACCTTGTTTGATATCTTCCCAAAAAACAATGCTGACTTTTATCACAAAGCAGATCAAACTATACTTGCCGAGCAAAAAGCTGTTTCTTACGAGCGGAGTTTCACCCTGCCAAAAAACCACAGGCCCACGCACATCGAAGTATACAAAACACTTTTTCACAATCCCCTCACCCATAAAGACGAAATCCTGGGAGTTGTTTTTGATACAACCCGCATGTATGAGTATGCGGAGGCTCTGGAGAATAGTGAGCAGCAATTAAAACTCATGCTCGAAAGCATCCCCAGTCCGATTTTCAGGAAAGATGAACAGGGAATCTTTACAGATTGTAATGAGGCCTTCTGTCGATATATAGGAAGGCAGCGTAATGAAATACTGGGTAACCGACTGGAGTTAATGCGCCACCCTCTGCATATTGTACATCGGATGCTAAAAGATGATGAGCAAATTCTTTCGGGGCAGAAGAGAAGCTGTGTTACCGAAACCGAAATTCTCCACGCCGATGGAACGCTGCATCCTGCAGTTGTCCACAAAGCCTATTTCCCCGCTACATCTGGAGGTTCGGCTGGCCTGGTGGGCATTATCATGGATCTCTCAGCACAAAAAGAGGCCGAAAAAGCAATGCTTGAAAGCCAGCAGAAATATCAGCACTTCTTTCAACAATCGAACGATGGCATTTGCCTGATGAACAAAGAGGGAGTCGTCCTGGAGTGGAATAAAGCCTTCGAACACCTTTCAGGCTTCGCCCGCGACAAGGTACTTGGAGAAAATGGCTACCTGCTACTAAAACAGCTGCTAAACGCTGATTCCTTACCCGATATCAATGCCGTTTTCGAAGAATTCATGAACGCCCCATGCAGTAAGCTCACAGAAAAAAAACTGGAAGTACATCTGCGGCCTGCTCAGGGAGGTTCGGTACATGGTCAGTTGATCCTGATGCCTATACGTTTCAACGGCCAATGCATGAAAGGGATGGCCTTACATGACATCTCGGAACGAAAACGTATGGAGATACGCCTCCAGCGAAGCGAAGCTTTCTTCCGCGACATCATCGAAAATACGCAGGATATGATTAGCCTTACCGATCTGAAAGGCCAATTCATTTATCTGAGTCCCTCTCACGAGCGCATCTTAGGTTATCCCATGCAAACATTAATAGAAAAAAATGTACTGGAGCTCTTACATCCTGATGATCGACAAAAATATCAGCAACATTTTCTCACTCATACCGGATTTACACAAGACACTTTTCAGGAAGTCTATCGCTGTCGGAAAGAAGATGACACCTACATTTGGGTTGAGAGCAAAGCGAAGGTGCTATACGATGCCCAAAAAAATCCGGAACGCATCATTTTTAGCCGCAGAGATATTACCGAAAGTGTAAAATCGCGCAACAACCTTCGGTTCCTGTTTCGGGGGGCATTGAATTTGCTTCAGGCGGAAACCCCCGATGAAATTTTCAACTTTATTGGCCAGCAAGTATTACAGCAATATCCCGATAATTATGTCATGCTTACGCAGTACGACAAGCAAAACAAGTGCCTTAAAACGAAATACCTGTTTGGCTTTTCAGGGTTTATGGAATCACTCATGAAAATCCTGGGATTTTCACCTGAGCACTTCAAGATTGACAGCAACGATATAGAACGCCTGCAACTGTTCAACCCCAAATTCTATACCCTTCGTGTAGAAGAGATCATAGACAAATATAGCTCGATTGCTCCCGATACCATGAAAAAAATTATCCGGGCATTACGTTTCCGGAAAGTACATTATATCGGACTTACATTTAAGAATCAGCTTTTTGGAAGCTTAACCCTCATCCCTAAGAACGGACAATCACTGGTTCAGCAAAAACCGCTCGAAACCTTTATCTACAATTCCTCCCTGGCCTTATACCGGTTATCCATCGAACAGGAACTGCAAGAAGCCAAAATTCATGCCGAGGAGTCGGATCGTCTCAAGTCGGCATTTCTTGCCAACATGTCGCATGAAATCCGCACACCTATGAATGGCATATTGGGTTTTACCCAGCTATTACTCAGGACCCGTTACGATGCCGAAAAACAGCATAAATACCTGCAACTTATCTACAACAATAGCAAACACCTGCTTCACCTGATAAACGACATCATCGATATCTCCAAAATTGAAGCCGGCGAACTGGATATACAACAATACAGTGTGGATCTTCCCAGGTTACTTGATCATGTATACCAATTTTTTGCCTCAGAACATCAGGATAATAAGGCGATAGCGTTTCGAAAAAACATTCAGATTCCACCTTCTCACAGCAAGGTGCTGCTTGATGGAAATCGGCTGACCCAGGTATTAACCAACCTGCTTGGAAATGCCTTTAAATTTACAGAAAAAGGACACATTACCCTGGAGTGTAAAAAAAGCGAAGACAAGCTCCATTTTGCTGTTTCTGATAGTGGCAGTGGTATCTCCCAAAGTGACCAGCGAACCATTTTTGAGCGATTCAAACAAGCCGATGATTCCCCCACGCGACCTCATGGCGGAACCGGTCTGGGGTTGGCCATATCGCAACAGTTAGTTGAACTCATGGGGGGAACGCTGAACCTGAAATCGGAGACAGGAGCGGGCGCCTCCTTCTTCTTCTCCATTCCTTTTCAATCGACCGAATTACCTGAAATAAAACAACCCAGGAAAAGCAAGCCTGATAAAGAGGCACACTTTGCCAACAAACACTTACTCATAGTTGAGGACGACAAAGTAAGCTATCAGGTTATTGCCGATGCTTTGGAAAAATATAAGATTCAAATTCAATGGGTGGAACGAGGCGATTTGGCCATAGAACTCTTAAAACAAAAACCGGAGTTGGATCTCATCCTGCTGGATATTCAGCTTCCCGGAGCCAGCGGCTACGAAGTAGCCAGAGTAGCCAAAAACCAGTGTCCAAGCGTTCCCATTATAGCCCAAACAGCTAATGCCATGACGGGCGACAGAGACAAAATCATGGCTGCAGGTTGCTCCGATTACCTCTCAAAACCCCTTGATCTGGAAAAACTCATCGAAAAAATCGAGAAGTATCTTGCCTAATTTCAAAAAAGCAGCCCTGGCTACATTAAACGAAACTCTTCTAGTCATGTCCATAAAATAGAAGCACAGCTTATCACCAAACAAATCACAAAATTTTAACCCATGAAAAGAATCACACTCCTAAGCCTGTTTATGGCCATTTCTCTTTTAACCTTTGCTCAAAAGCCCATAACTCAGTGGCTACATGCAGGCCCCTTCCCCCTTCACTTACCGGTATTTGCCGAAGCGGGAACCATCGAAAATGAACCCATTGAACTTGGCGATGCCATGACACAGATGGCTCCTCTCGCAGGCACGCTACAAGCCAACCAAAACCTGACACTCTTTCAATCAACCAATAAAATTACTTCCGTACAAATTCCTGCTGATACGGTAATAGCCCCTGCAACCACTGCACCCAAAATGCATTGGTTAAGCAGCCACGTGGCAACCGATAGATGGATGCAGGTCCCCTTAACGATAAAAACCAATGGGATTTTTGAAATCTACCTGAACGGAGAAAAATTTCACACTCAAAAGACGGTTAGCTCCGAAGTGAAGAAAACCCTCACACTACAGCAAGGGGTGCACGAAATACGCATACGTTTAATCCAACAAGGACAAGAAGACCCCCTACGGCTCTGGGCTGAGTTAGCCCCAAAAGAAGAAATACAGCAAGCCTTGCAGGCAAACCTCCTTTCTCCGAATCAATACCTTACCATTCAACATATACTCGATGGCAAATCCATTAAGGGATTTGCTGTTTCGCCATCAGGAAAATACTTCTTTATGAAAGAGGAGACCTCCTACCCCGGGGGCAAAAATACAACCAGCCGGATAGTGGTAAAGCGCATGAAAGACGCATCGGTTGTATATCAATTCCGCGACAGCGATATTAACCAGCTCAAATGGCTGCCTACTACCGATAAGCTATCCTACACTGCTAAAACGGAGAAGCACACCAATGTTTACACCCTAAATCTTGCAACCATGCAAGAAACTCTTATTGCGGAACAACTCGCAGATTTTGGCAGTTATCAGTGGAGCCCTAAAGAAGATTTTATCATCTTTTCAGTTTACAAAACAGCTGATAAACCCAACGGTCTGAAGCGCATTTTTGGAAATGAAGATCGCCTGCCCTACTTCCGCAATCGTTCCTACCTTCATCTGCTCGATTGCACAAGTGGCCAGACTTTTCCTCTAACAAGCGGAAATTTATCAGCCCAATTGCATGATATTCATCCCTCAGGAAAAAAAATTCTTTTCTCCACTTCACATGCCAGTTATCAAGAGATTCCCTTTAGTAAGCAAGCCCTCTACGAGCTAACCCTCGCCAATTTTTCAGTCGACACCCTTTGGAAAGACAAACTGTATAGTGGTTATGCCAGCTATAGCCCCGATGGAGGAAACCTTCTGGTACAAGGCGGTCCCCTTTGTTTTGGTAAGATCGGCGTGAATGTTTCGGACAACCGCTTCCCAAACAACTATGACAGCCAGCTCTATCTTTACAACCCGGAAAATGGCGAAGTAAAACCGCTGACAAAATCCTTTGCTCCATCAATAAACAGTGCCTATTGGCTTAACAACGATGAAATGTACCTATCGGTTGCCGAGAGAGACGAAACCAACCTTTACAAGTACAACTTTAAATCGGAAGAATTTGAACAAATACCATTAGAAACAGAGGTTTTAAGTCGTATTGCCTTTAACAAAGAGGGTGACGTAGCACTTTACAATGGAACCTCCATTACCACGCCCAACAAACTCTTTTCACTCAACACAAAGAAAGCCACCTCTTCCCTTATTGCTTATCCACAGCAGGAAGAGCTTAAAAACGTACAATATGGAAAGACAGAAGACTGCAATTTCACCAACTCGCGAGGCGACGAGATAAGTGGCAGGGTGTACTATCCTCCAAACTACGATGCGACAAAAAAATACCCGGTTATTGTCTACTATTATGGAGGAACCTCGCCGGTTGAACGAAGCTTTGGCGGACGCTATCCTAAAAATGTATGGGCTGCACATGGCTACATGGTTTATGTTCTACAACCCAGCGGGACCATAGGCTTTGGTCAGGATTTCTCAGCCCTGCACGTAAATGGCTGGGGAAAAGAGGCCATTGATGATATTATTGAGGGCACACAGGCCTTTTTACAAAAACACCCCTCAGCCGATGCTGACAACATGGGCTGTATAGGTGCTTCCTACGGTGGATTTACCACCATGCTCTTGCAGACACGTACCGACTTGTTTAAAACAGCCATTTCCCACGCCGGAATCAGCTCCATTAGCAGCTACTGGGGAGAAGGATACTGGGGATACACCTATAGTGCCGTGGCTTCGGCACATGCTTTCCCCTGGAACCGTAAAGATGTGTACGTTGAAAACAGTCCCCTATTCAATGCCGACAAGTTCAGCAACTCAATACTACTGTTACACGGAACTGCCGATACAAATGTACCTGTAGGCGAAAGTTTGCAGTACTATGCAGCCCTGAAAATTTTAGGCAAAGATGTTGAGATGGTACTGGTTGACGATGAAGATCACTGGATTATAGACTACGAAAAACGAATAAAATGGCATAACACCATTGTCTCATGGTTCGATTATAAGCTGAAGGAACAAGATGAACAATGGAATGAACTTTATCCGGAAAAAAATCTTAACTAACTCTATAACTACAGAGTTTGGTAAGATTATCTATTCATTAAAAAGAATGGATAAATCCAGAAGAAATTAAGTAAAGGGTGCTTCGAAATGAAGCACCTTTTTTCAGTTGTAGACAATCTTTTTATGAGGTAGGTCCGAAAACTCTTTCCAACAGCGGCGTAACGCGCGCACGAGTTTGTGTACGAATAGAGGCTTCCTCCTCTTGAATACGTAAGAAGAGCCCTTCCAAAGCCTGTTGAGTAAGGTAGGCATCTAAATCCACCTCAACACGACTATAGCCGGCCAATTGTCCTACCATAGAGCCGGCAAGCGTATTCCATTTATCTGTAAGCGAATTCCAGGCCTTTTGTGCCGAAATGGAGGCTACCCACTCGCGATTTGTTGCCTGGGAGATCCTGGGCTTATAAAGATCAAACAGATCTTCGTAAGTCTTGTCATACAGATATTCGGTAGCAGCGGAGGTCTCGCCATTTAAAATGCCCCATGCATCTTGTATGGTCATTTGACGAATGGCATGTACGAAAAGAGGAACCACCTCTCGAGCAGCTTCCTCAGCCGAACGATTAATATTTCTTATCAGCTTATCGACCAATTCAGGACCACCGGGTATGCGTTCAATGTTGTCAACCATGATTTTCGCTTCGGGGGGCAACACAATGCGCACATCAGCATGACCATAATACCCGTTTTTGCTGGCAAGGCGCGAAACAGCCGTATCCACGCCAACATGCAAGGCTTCCTTCAACCCTTTAGCCACCTCTTCCGTAGTTAATGGACGATTATTTGAGGTGGGCATTTCCTGAAGAACAGCTTCCAGCTCGGTACAGGAGATCATAGTTAACAAGCTAATAGCAATAAATAACCATTGGACAGGTTTTACAATTTTTTTCATGGGGATAAATAAATTTCACATACTACAGCAACATTCAGAAACAAAAAAAGGTTCGCCAAAGCGAACCCACAGATCCTTATCAATACACATTCTACTCATCGGATTTATTGTCCTCCTCTTCAGAACTCTCCTCCTCTGGCTCATCAAAATTTAACATATCCAACTTTTTAAGAATGGCATACCATTGCACCATTTTCTTGATATCGGATACATAAACGCGATCACGATCATAGGTCGGCAACACTTCGCCCATAAAGTTCTTTAGCTCATTGGCTGAAGCTTTATGACTTAAAGGTTCCTTATCGCCAAGATGTTCGGCCATCGCCTTAAACACATCCTTCAATGGCATATCCCCTTCATCAGTAAAGATGGAGATATCCTCCAATGAGCTAATCTTGGCACTGGCATAAGCATTTGTTCGCTGTTTGGTTTCCAGGTGTTCAACGATAATGCCGCTACGACTTTGCGAAAGAAAGCGAAACAATCCTGATTGGCCTGAGATGGCTAAAATATCTTTCAACATAAATAGTATTTTTTTTTCTTATATCAGATTACAAAAATAGAATACTCCACGATTACATCTTCATTACCGAAGCATTTTTTTATAATTATTTTATGTTTCTGTGTTTACTGATTTTCTCATAGGCAGCACTCACCTTTTGAAACTTTTCTTTTGCCGTCTCTTTAAAGTCTTCGCCCAGGTGCCCAACTTTGTCAGGATGGTATTTCAAAGCCATGCGCCGATAGGCTTTCTTCACTTCAGCATCGGAAGCCTGCTGAGATATGCCCAATACCTTATAAGCGGCTTCAAGCGTATCTTCGGACATAGCATCCATAGCGCTGAGGTCTTTATCCTGAATCCCCAACAACTGAGCAATATGCTTCACGGCATTCAATTCAGCCTGATGAATCTGGCCGTCGGCCTTGGCAACGTTTAACAAGAAATGTAACAGTTCCAGGCGTGCAGGATAGTCAAGATTCTGTCGGATTTGTGCACATACCGATTGTAGTGGTATGGGTTGGTTCAACAATTTTCTGAGCATTTGTAAGGCTTCGGCAGCGGAATCCTCACCAAAGTTCTGACGCAAGAATTTTTTCACATAATCGAGCTCCGAGCGCATAACCTTACCATCGGCTTTCATAACGGCGGCCGCCAGCACCAATAAGCTAACAGCAAAGCTTCCGGGTGTTGTAGCTGAATAGCCCAATTGTTTAGTGGCTTTTTCGGCATCTTCAAAAAGCGACCCCAAAGCAAAACCTAAAATACCGCCAATGGGCCCCAAAAAAGCCCAACCTAAACCGCCTGTTATCCACTTTGTAAACTTACCCATAACATCTTCTCAATTTTGTATCTATGCTAATAATTTGTGGCAATACTAAATGCTTGCCGTCATTTTGTATACTATAATCTGCCTGTTTATTTCGCTGCTCTTCCGTCCACTGGTTATTCATACGCGCTACCACTTGTTGTTTGGAGATGTTATCGCGCATTTGTACCCGTTTTATTCGTAAATCCTCGGGTGCAGCAATTGTGACAACGCGATCCATATGATTGTGTGCTCCTGATTCAAACAATATAGCAGCCTCCTCTAGAACATAAGGGACTTGCAATAGTTGTTGTTTTTCGCACCACGCTTCGAAAGTTCTGTGAACAGCCGGGTGCACAATAGCATTTAATGTCTGAAGCCTTTTGGGGTGGTTAAAAACAATTTTAGCTAATGCAGGTCTGTTGAGTGTTCCGTGGGTATAAAGATCCTTGCCAAATTGTTGCTGAATTTGGAGGCGCAGTTGCTCATCTTCATCCATGAGTCGATGGGCTTGCGAATCGGCATAAAAAACAGGCACTCCCAGTGCTTCAAAAATTCCGGCAATGAATGTTTTCCCACTGCCAATACCACCTGTCAGGCCAATTTTCAGCATATCATTCCACCTTTTCAATCAAATAATCTACAGCCTGAGGCTCCACTCGTACCGAACGAGTGTATTCAGGTGCTTTCCTAACATATAAGGGCAATTGCTGCGGATGTTCCCGAATATCATTATAATCGACTACCACCTCGAAAAGCGCAGAAATAATTTTTGGGTAATTTTCAAATGACACACGACAACGCACCACTGCATCTTTCCGAAAAGTAATTAAACGTAAACTATCCGGAACATTTCGGGTTTCAATAGGAAGTTGTACAGAAGCTTCAGTAAATTGCACTACCTCGGCTGTAAGCCTGACCTGTTCTTGTGCCAAATCGAGCTGTTTCAAGGGTTCCAACTTTAACTCTTTATCGAGTTGCGTATTTACATTCGTAAACACTTTGGGTTGTGTATATACAGCCTGCAATGTATCGAGCAACGATAAAGGACCTGAAACCTCAACCGAGTCGGGGGTAAGCTGCGGTTTCCCCTCAAACATATATTGCTGGGCTAACTGAATCTCATGGCGACCAATAACAGGCACTAATTTATAACTACGCTCATCGAAATCAAAGAAGAGTGAGTCGGGGCGAATTTTTTGCACACTCACCTCGTTTGAGAGTTGCTTCTCAATATTTTTACGGATATCTTCCGTAAGAATAAAGAAATTCGACGAACTCCTTGACAACTTGAGCGGATAGTCATTAAAATCAATGGTAAAAGGTATCACAGCATTGCTGAATTTATACTTTAAAAGGTTAAACCCATGTGCTGTGATATTCAGGCTGAAACTTTCCGGCAGCTCCCCCACCAACACTTTATCCTCAGGTAGGTTTGCAAAGCGTATAGGATACTCAATTTCGGTAGTAAACTCCTCTTCGAGCTTTATTAAAAACCAAAAAACGGTAGCAAAGAGCACAAATAATAAAAACGTAGTAAACCGGGTGTCGATTCTCTTAAGAGACACCTTTACCCATCTGAGTATATATAATATTCTGCTCATAGCCGGAACAAAAAAGAGGGAAACAAACAAGCCTGGGCTTGTCTCCTTCCCCTCTGTCCAATCGTAATATTTATTTTTTCTCTAAATCGGCAGCTTCTTTCAAAACAGCGCTCTTATCAATACGCAATTTTGTTTCACCTTCCGTTTCGATAACAATATAAGCATCGGAAACAGAAAGGATTTTCCCGTGAATTCCACCAGTAGTAATGATCTTATCGCCTTTTGAGAGCGACTCGCGAAAGTTACGTAACTCCTTTTGACGCTTCATTTGCGGACGGATCATAAACAGATAAAAAACAAGGATAATCAATATTAATGGCAAGAAGCTCATCAACGGATTTTGATTCTCGGGCGATGGGCCCATCAACAGAATTTGTACTAATGTGTTCATTGTATTATCAATTTAATAGGTTACTGTATCACAACATTGGCTTTAATCGACAGTGTTGTTTGTTTCTTGGGACTATTGGTCTTAACTAAAATATGCTTGTATTGCATGCCTTTGCGGCCCGCTGTATCAAATTCCACTTGAATATCGGCCGCTTCATCCGGAGCGATTGGCGCCGAAGGGTACTGCACAACAGTACATCCACAGGAAGCGATAACATCCTGTATCAGCAGATTGGCGGTACCCTGATTACGTATGGTAAAAGAATAAACAACACGTTCGCCTTGATGAACGCTGCCAAAATCATGAAACAGCGTATCGAATTGCGCCTCCGGAGTTCCGTTCGTATTTGACGTGGGCTTCTTTGAATCAGCACACCCGCTAAGCAGCAGACATAAAAGGAGGGCTGCCAAACTAAGTGAAGAAGTAAGCTGTTTGAAGTTCATAATTATTCCTGGTAATCTGCTAAAATTATCCGTATTGAGTTGCATAGCCATTTATTAACTATCGCACACAAATAAACGAAAAAACAAAACAAGAACAAAGTATTGCGGGTTTATACCTCCCCCATCAGGCCGCGTCCCTGCTTTTGAATACGTCCGTCCTCCCGCAACTGGGCGGTTGCTTTGTCTAAAATACCATTAATAAAGGTATTGCTTTTTTGTGTACTATAATATTTTGCAATATCGATATATTCGTCTAGCGTAACTTTCACCGGAATGGAGGGGAATTGCATCAGCTCGGTCAGAGCCATGTTCATGATAAGCAAATCGGTATGTGCCACACGTTCCACATCCCAATTCTGAATAAAGCCAGCAATAATCTCATGATTATCGGGATAGTTCACCACAGCTTTACGCACCAATTTCCGGGCAAACTCTTTATCTTCCTCATCCTTAAATTGAGGTAAGAAGGTAACATGCTCATCGCTATTGGGTTTAAACTTACGTAACGACTTGGCAATAACACTTACTACAAACTCCAGGTCGTCGTTCCAGAAAACACTCATCTCCTCAAGCTCCTGGTGTAAATTCTCAAAATGAACAAGTAAATTGGTGAAAATACGTGTAACAAATTTTTTATCAGTCGCATAATCTGTATGCTCTTGACTCATATACTCCTGAAAAATCTCGCTATTGGTCAGGTGCTGATAAAAGGCAGTTACCAACTCAGGATGATTGACCCACGATAGTTTCTTACGATCAGCGTGTTGATGAAGATGAAGATTTCGTTCCAACTGTTTAATAAGCTGGTTATCCACAAATCGTGTATTGGGCATCAGATCTTCTTTTGTGGGCATGCGCTTTTGTTTGGCCGATTCCATTTTCTGACGAGCCTTTTCCACTGTATCGAGCACCAAGAGCATTAGAGAGAAATACAAGTCATAGGTTTTTTCTATACTAAAAAACAACTCATTCTCGGCTTTGGTTATCGATTTTTCCCCGGCTGTAAAGTGGGCATACAATACCTGAAATGCTTTCACCCGAATTAATCTTCTACTAATCATCTTGTTCAGAACTCCTTTTTAATAAAATTTAAGGTTGCAAAATAAATGTTTTTTTATGGATATTCACTGATGAAAGGTTGATTAATTACTTAATATTTGCTTAAATTTGCTAGAGATGGCCAAAAAAAGGCGAATTCAGTTTTTTTTCAGTAAATAAAACAGATCAGCAAACAACTTGTAAATATTTTTTTACTTTTGGTAAGTAGAAAAAGCCATTAATATCAAAAAGTGTAATTACGATGGACGGATACGAAAACAATGAAGAACGAGAGAAAAAAGAACGTGATGAGATTTTCTCCAAAGTAGTTAGAGCAGGGAAGAGAACTTACTTCTTGGATGTAAAAGCGACACGTCGTCAGGACTATTACCTCACCATTACCGAAAGCAAGAAAAGGTTCAACCGCGAGGGTCGTTACTTTTTCGAGAAGCACAAGGTATTTTTGTACAAGGAAGATTTCGACAAATTTACCGACAGTCTGCAAGAGGTGATTGATTACATTAAAGAAGCCAACCGAAATGTTGAGCAGCAACAGCAAGAGGGAGAAGAATCAGTACCCCAACAGGAGGAAACCAACAACAAAGAAATGGCTACTAGCACTGTTAATGGTTATTCAGCCGATGTCGATTTTGAAGACTTAGATAGCTCTATAGATTAATTTTCAAAGCCGGCATTCCTGCCGGCTTTCTCATTTTATCGATATTTTGCCATTTTATCCTCAATGGTTACATTGTCGCCTTTGGTGCGTTGCATTTTTATGTATACCATCAATTTTTCGGCTCCTGCAGCAAGGCAAGCCTCCTGGGCTTCCTTTACCACCTTCATCACTTCATCATAAGTGCCTTCAATAACCGTTTCAAAAGGACATACCTGATAAGTAAGGCCCGAACGTTGAATGCAGGCAATGGCCTCATCCACTAATTCATAAGCCCCTTTTTCACCGCCCGAGGGTAACACCTGTAGGGCAACATTGATTTTCTCCATTATACGATATCGTTAGATGTGTTGTCGGGTTGTTCCTTTTTATTGAATGAACTCTCAATCTCTTCCCAACTCAACTGTTTGACATTGGTAACTAAAAAATGCTCAGACAAAAAAGGGCCTAACTCATTACATTTGCCTATAGCCTCCTCTACTACCTGCCGTACCGAAGTTGCCAGGGGCAATAAGATAAGTAATGTAGCATAATTATTTGAAAAGAAGGTTTCTTCACAAACTCCTTCATGCGCTTTTAGACGTAAAGAAAACTCAGAGGTAATAACATCTCGCTGCAGCGTTGAAAAAGCATGGCCTTCATAACTCTTTAAAGCAAGAAAATAGCGAAGACTTTGCCCTTTTCCGCCAAGTCCGGTGGAAATAAATACCTGGTATTCACCAAGTAATTTATTCTCGAGCCCCATACGACACTGCTGTAATGCAAGGAGCGTATAATCATATAGCTCACCTTGAGCCTTCTCCAAATAAGCTTCTAAAGCACGGAAAGCTTCAGGTTCGTCATACAAGCAAAGTTCCATTAGCCGCTGTTTTACTTGCTCAGGATCCTGAGCTTCAAACAACAATTCAACCAACCCGTTTAATGAGGTGGATTTATCATGTCCTGAAACCTTTTTCAGTTCTTTGAAGAAAGTCATCTGTAAGTCCAGATTTATTTGTTCCTCCAAAATACTGAAATTATTGCCTGTCTTCTTCAGCAACTCTTCCAGTTGCTGTTGTACATTTTCATCTTCCATGCCATTCCATTTCGTAATACAAAGCTACAAATATTATTTCGAACAACGAGCCGGGAAAAGCGTTCTCCTTTCTCTTATTAAGACCAGTTTAAAATACCCTATTGTAGGTATTGGTTTCCTACCTAAAAGCGGCTATTTTTGCTGCCCTATAATAGCACACGTGTACCTATGAGATTATCGCAGTTAAAGGACAATGAAGAAGCTATCATAACAAAAGTTCGCGGACGCGGCGCTTTCCGTAAGCGCATTACCGAAATGGGCTTTGTTAAAGGCAAGAAAATTCGGGTGATAAAAAATGCCCCGTTGAAGGATCCGGTAGAGTATTCGATTATGGGCTATGACATATCCCTAAGACGCAGCGAAGCAGCGCTTATCGAAGTGATTACCAAAGAGGAAGCCAAAGCCTATACGCTGGCTGACAACTACCAGGGAACCCTTACCGATGAATTGCTAAAAACATCGGCCGAAAAAAAGGGCAAAGAGATTCAAATCGCATTGGTAGGCAATCCCAATTGCGGTAAAACTACCCTCTTTAATTATGCCTCCCATTCAAAAGAACATGTGGGAAATTACAGCGGAGTAACGGTGGAGTCGAAAGTAGCCAGCTTCCAGCAAAATGGCTACACCTTTAACATTACCGATCTTCCCGGAACTTACTCCCTATCGGCTTACTCGCCGGAGGAGTTATTTGTGCGTAAATATATTCTAGGCGAATTGCCAGATGTAATCATCAATGTGGTTGATGCCTCCAATTTGGAGCGCAATCTCTACCTCACCACACAACTTATCGATATGGATGTGAAAGTCATCCTGGCCTTAAATATGTATGATGAATTACAAAAAAAGGGCGATCAGTTCGATTACCAAGGGCTGGGCAAGATGTTGGGCATTCCCATAGTTCCCACTATCAGCTCTAAAGGGTATGGTATTAAAGAAGTGTTTGCCAAAGCTATTGATGTTTATGAAGATCGTGATCCCATTGTCCGCCACGTGCACATCAACTATGGTAAATGCATTGAAAATTCCATCCGAAAAATTCAGGATGCCATTTGGCAACACAAAGGAGTAACCGACAGGATCTCTTCGCGCTTCTATGCTATCAAGATGTTAGAAAAAGATGAAGCTGCTGCTTTCAGCCTCTCCCGACAACCCAATGCAAGGGAGATAACCGCCATTTCCGAACAAGAGGTAAAAAAGGTGGAGAAGCATCTTCAGGACGATAGTGAGACCCTAATAGCCGATGCCAAATATGGATTTATTGCCGGAGCCTTAAAAGAAACATATAAAGGCAATGTAATTACAAGGCGTCGGCGCACCGACCGAATCGACAATGTGCTTACCCATAAATACTGGGGGCTCCCTATATTCATCCTCTTTATGTTATTAATGTTTCAGGCAACCTTTAGCCTTGGCGCCTATCCCATGGATTGGATTGAACAGGGTGTAAATGCCGTAGGGGGTATGCTCGCAAAATGGATGCCCGAAGGGATGTTGAAAGATCTTTTGATCAATGGCGTGGTTGACGGTGTAGGGGGAGTAGTTGTATTCTTGCCCAATATTCTCATTCTCTTCTTCTTCATCTCGTTTATGGAAGATACTGGCTATATGGCACGTGCAGCCTTTATCATGGACAAAATCATGCACCGCATAGGGTTGCATGGACGCTCCTTTATCCCTTTGCTGATGGGGTTTGGATGTAACGTTCCTGCTATTATGGCCACCCGCACCATCGAAAACCGCAATAACCGGCTGGTAACCATACTTATTAATCCATTTATGAGTTGCAGTGCACGCTTACCCGTATATGTGCTCATTATCGCAGCATTCTTTCCAAATCACCCGGGAACTGTATTGTTTTCCCTCTATGCTTTTGGAATACTAATGGCAGCAGGCCTGGCCATACTATTAAAGAAAACACTTTTTAAAACCCAGGAGGTACCCTTTGTTATGGAGCTCCCTCCTTACCGCATGCCTACGTTAAAAAGCACAACGCGACACATGTGGAACAAAGGAGCACAATATTTACAAAAGATGGGTGGGGTTATTCTAATTGCCTCTATTTTAATTTGGGCATTGGGCTACTTCCCTCGTAACGAAGAGATTATTGACAAATACGACCAGAAGATAGCCAATACAGAAACGAAATACGAACAACAGCTTGCTGAAACGACACCCGATGCCCGCCAAGCGGAGCTAATTGAGCAAAAACAACAAGAATTGCACAATTTAACTATTGAAAAAGCATCGAGTCTACAGGAGCAATCGTACATTGGCCATATTGGCAAAATGGTTGAACCCGTAATGCGCCCCTTGGGCTTCGATTGGAAAATGAGCGTAAGCCTGTTAACAGGTGTGGCAGCAAAAGAGGTAGTAGTCAGCACCATGGGAGTGCTCTATCAGGCCGAAGACAGCGATGAGGAATTGAATCATAGCTTGTCGAAACGTTTGCAAGAGGAAACCTACAAAGAAGGACCTAAAAAAGGAGAGAAAACATTTACACCGCTGGTAGCTTTTGGGTTTATGCTATTCATTCTTATCTATTTTCCATGTGTAGCAACCATTGTCGCCATCAAAAAAGAGAGTGGTCATTGGAAATGGGCACTGTTTAGCATTTTTTACTCAACGGGTATGGCTTGGTTGGTAGCCTTTTTAACTTATCAAATAGGCTCATTATTCATCTAAAAAACAGCAAATATGTTACAGGAAATTATCACCTACATCATTGTTTTTGGTACCGCTGTTTACGCTGCTTATCGAATAATTTTGTTCTTCGACCCACAAAAAGGAGGTTGCAATACATGTGCCAGTGGAAGTTGTGGAATAAAAAAAGAGTTAAGTACCTCACCAAAAATACAGGAACTTATTAAAAAACGCCTGGAATCAACTCCTTCCTCCTGGTAGAGCATAAGCAAGACAAGCTATGCTTAATAGAGTCCACATGAGCAAACACATTTATTGTTGTCGGAAACAAATCTTTCATTACTTTTAGCCTACTAAAATTCCTTTGCCATGGATTACATACTTATAGGTATTGGTATCGTATTTCTAATTATCGGGTTATTAGGCTGTATATTACCTGTAATACCAGGTCCTCCGTTAAGTTATGTGGGGCTTATCATGCTACAATTAACCGATAAAGGTGACTTTTCCACCAATTTCCTGCTAATTATGGCTTTCCTCGCGGTTTTCGTAACCGTCCTGGATTATATTGTTCCCATCTGGGGAACCAAGCGATTTGGCGGTTCCAAGTCAGGTGTTTGGGGTAGTACAATAGGATTAATAGTAGGCCTTTTTTTCTTCCCGCCTGTTGGCATTATTCTGGGTCCTCTGGTGGGAGCCATTATTGGAGAATCGATACGCGGTGCTAAGTTTAAAGATTCGTTACGGGCAGGAATGGGTTCGCTATTGGGTTTTTTGCTGGGTACAGGTATTAAACTTATCAGTTCCGGATTAATGACCTGGTATTTTTTTAAAGAGTGGATTGGGTAACGGAAAGATCTTATCAAAAAATAGAAAAGCTCCCCGCGGGGAGCTTTTCAGGTATAATAAATCCCGTGTTATTGACCTAACGTTGCCACCATCACAGCTTTAATGGTATGCATACGATTTTCAGCTTCATCAAAAACGATAGAAGCAGGTGATTCAAACACCTCATCGGTTACCTCAAGAGCCTCTAAACCAAATTCCTGGAAAATCTCTTCACCAACCGTTGTTTCACGGTTATGGAAAGCAGGCAAACAATGCATAAATTTAGTATCAGGGTTACCTGTCATCTCCATCACTTGCTTATTGATCTGATAAGGCTTCAACAACTCAATTCGCTGCTTCCACACTTCTTTAGGCTCGCCCATCGACACCCAAACATCGGTATAAAGGAAATCGCAACCTTTTACGCCTTTTTCCACATTATCGGTAACAGTAATCGTTGCGCCGGTTTCTTTGGCAATTTTCTGTGCTTCCTTAACCAACTCTTCCTCGGGTTGAACCTCTTTAGGAGCTACAGCGCGAAAGTCCATCCCCATTTTGGCAGCGCCAATCATAAGCGAGTTCCCCATGTTGTTGCGAGCATCGCCCAGGTAAGCAAACGAAACCTGACTCAGTGGCTTGTCGGTATGCTCCATCATTGTAAGGAAATCGGCCAGAATTTGAGTGGGATGGAATTCATTGGTTAAGCCATTCCAAACAGGCACACCGGCATGTTTTGCCAATAATTCAACCACGTCCTGTCCAAAACCACGATACTCGATACCATCGTACATACGTCCCAGTACGCGGGCAGTATCGGCCATTGACTCCTTGTGTCCAATTTGTGAACCGGAAGGTCCGAGGTAAGTCACGTGTGCTCCCTGATCGAGAGCTGCTACTTCAAAAGCACAGCGTGTGCGCGTTGAAGACTTCTCAAAAATCAAGGCAATATTTTTACCTGTCAAACGAGGTTGCTCGGTTCCGGCATATTTAGCGCTTTTAAGATCAGCCGCTAAAGTCAAAAAATGTTGAATCTCTTTTGGTGTGAAGTCCAATAACTTCAAGAAATTTTGGTTACGCATATTGAAAGCCATAACTGTATAATTTTAAGGTTACACTTAATTAATTAATCGTATTTCATGGTAATTTTAGTCCCGAAGCTTCGATCCTCGAGTTTTGTAGCTTCGGTAATAACACTCTTGCTACCGCCTTTTTCAATGAAGTTCAAACAAGCCCGGATTTTAGGAGCCATACTGCCTTCAGCAAACATTCCCTCCTCAAGATACTTATCTGTATCGGCCTTATCAAGGAATTCGAGTTTTTTCTCATCAGGCTGCTTATAATTAATATACACATAAGGTACATCGGTAAGGATATAGAATTCGTCGGCTTTGATATTTGCAGCCAACAATGATGAAGCATTATCCTTATCAATTACAGCTTCGGAAGGTTGCAAAAACCCTTGCTCATCGTAATATACAGGCACGCCTCCACCACCGGCAGCAATAACAATCTTCCCTTGATCGCAAAGATCTTTTACAGTATCCTGATTCACAATGGAGATAGGTTTTGGAGAGGGAACAACACGACGCCATCCACCATGCGCTTTTACCTCTTCTTTAAATTCCCATCCTTTGTCAGCAGCAAGTTTATCAGCCTCTTCTTTTTGGTAAATTTTACCCACTCGCTTTTGGGGATCTTGAAAGGCAGGATCATGCTTATCCACTTCTACCTGGGTAACCAGCGTAATTACCTCTTTATTGATACCATGCTTTTTCAATACATTGCGCAAAGCACGCTCCAACATATACCCAATACCTCCTTGCGAGTCGGCCACACAAACATCCAATGGCATTTGTGGAATATTGTAGGTATGCTCGCCTGCGTCGTTACGCATTAAAATATTACCTACCTGTGGGCCGTTGCCATGGCCAATTACCAGGTTGTATCCCTCTTTTATCAGATACACAAGATTTTCTAAGGTATCAGTTGCATTCTGTACTTGTTCTTCAATGGTTCCTTTTTGGTTTCCGCGAAGAAGTGCATTTCCGCCTAATGCTACAACAGCTAATTTACTCATAATCACATAATTATTACATTTAACATACAAGTTTACAAACTTATAAAAAAAATCCCTACTTTATGCACTTTTTCAAGCCCATCGAAACATTTTCAAAACATACAAGAAATTATAACAGAGACAAAGCATTCCAGTTGCCCAAGAGTAATGAAAGCAATAGGAAACAAATTATTTAAGTCCATAAGGAAAATAAAATTGGGGAATTCAATACATTTGGTTATTTTCGTTTACTAGAAATGAAAAAAAACATCCATACCTTATTCACTGCTCATTGCACTCAATGGGCTTTATCTTTGGCAATTTTGCTGGCAAGCCTGAGTTCATGTCAACCCTCGAAAGATTCGGGCAACCTCATGCATGAAGGTTACATAGAGTACAGCATTACCTACCTCGACGATACCTTGGATAATTTTATGCTTAAGTTTCTTCCCAATAAGATGATAGTCAAGTTTAAAGATTATCATACCATTAACAAAATTCAAGGATTATCGGGTGTTGTAAGCTTTACGCAGATACAGGATCTAAAAGAAAAAACAAGTGTTACATTAGTACATCTGTTAAATAAACAATACCGCTATAACGAACCGCACGATGCCCCTCCCTTATTTTATGATAACTTATCGGATCTTACCATCACTCCCACAGGCAATACAAAGGAAATATGCGGAATAATATGTGCCGAAGCACGGGTAGAAACCAGTGACCCGAGTTTTACTTCCTTTCCTATTTACTACACGGAGAAATTACAGATACCTAATGTAAATACCTACACTCCCTATAACCAAGTGGAAGGCGTGTTAATGGAATTCCAGTTAAAACTGTATGATGTGCGAATGAAATTTACGGCCAATGTTATAAATGAAAGCAAAATTCCAAAATCGGAGTTTGAAATTCCTCAGGATTATAAACCTATCAATCGGGAAACCATGGAGGAAATTATGTCGCTTTTAAAATAACCACCGGAAGGAAACGTACCAGAATAATTGAGAACGATAAATTTTTCTGCCGATTTATCGTTTACTTTGCAGTTTGTAGGAATTTGATTGCAGCATGGGAAAGAAGAAAACAACACAGAAGACTAAGAAAGTAGCATTTTTTCAGGATGAACGAGTTCAAATCATTCTGGGAATTGTATTCATTGGCATTTCGGCTTACCTGATGTTAGCCTTTGTATCCTTTCTATTCACCTGGAAGGCTGACCAGAGCTTTGAGTGGAATCATGTCCTTTCCGAAGCCAGTATTCAAGTAGAAAATTGGGCTGGCAAGCTGGGTGCCCGTATAGCCAACAAATTCCTGAATCATCTTTTTGGAATCGCTTCTTTTGCTTTACCTTTTCTGCTTTTCATCATTGGCATGCGCTTTTTTAAAATCCGAGTACTTCCGTTACGTAAAACCATAAAAGTTACCATCATTACAGCTGCTTTGGCCTCCCTGTTTTTGGCCTATTTGTTTGGAGCAGCCCACGGTTATATGGGCAGTGGCCTTGGTGGTGGTTACGGTTACCACATTGTTCAGTGGCTCAATGCTCTCATGGGGAAAGTGGGTACGGCGCTCCTGTTGCTGACCATGCTATTGGCTTTTCTTATATTTGCGTTGCCTCAGTCTTTATTCTTCCTACAAAAGTGGGGAGCCTACATTCTTGATAATAAAGAACGACTAAGCGAAATTGAAGAGGAAAAGAAAAAACAGAATCCCCGGGAAGCTGCCAATGCCCCAAAAGAACAGAATGAAACAGAACAAGTAAACTCACCTCCGACCCCGGAAGCTGCCAATGCCGATGACGACTTTGTTATTGAAACCACCGATGACGAACCCATTGCCACCGGCCCAGCTGTTTCTTTACCCCAGCAATCTCCAGAAACGCCAAAACAAGAAGACAAAACACCCGACACACAGCAGGAAGATAACGGAATAGAACTTACCATTGAGGAGCGTAAAGAACAGGAAAAAGCCAATGGTGGCGGAGTAGTAGCCGGTGACAACTTTGATCCCAAGCTGGATCTTTCCCAGTACCAACTGCCGGTTATTGAACTCCTTGATGACCATGAAAGTAACAATCCTCAGGGACAAATCAATAAAGAAGAGATTATAGCCAATAAAAACCGGATTGTTGAGACACTGGCCAACTACAAAATACAGATTGACAAAATTAAAGCAACCATTGGCCCTACCGTTACGTTATACGAAATTATTCCGGCTCCGGGGGTTCGCATTAGTAAGATCAAGAATCTGGAAGATGACATTGCCCTGAGTCTTGCAGCTTTGGGCATTCGAATTATTGCTCCTATCCCGGGACGAGGAACCATTGGTATTGAAGTCCCCAACCAAAATCCGGAAACGGTGAGTATGAAATCCGTCCTTTCCTCGAAGAAATTTCGCGAAAGCAACCACCAACTAGCTCTGGCCCTGGGAAAGACCATCTCCAACGAGACCTTCGTGATTGATCTGGCAAAAATGCCGCACTTATTGGTTGCCGGTGCTACGGGACAGGGTAAGTCAGTAGGGTTGAATGCAATAATTGCCTCCTTACTTTACCGCATGCATCCGGCGCAGCTAAAATTTGTCCTTATCGACCCCAAAAAGGTTGAACTCACCCTCTACAACAGAATTGAAAAACACTTTCTTGCCCATCTGCCCGATGCCGAAGAGGCAATTATCACCGATACCCAGAAAGTAGTAACCACACTCAACTCTTTATGCGTAGAAATGGATCGTCGTTACGATCTGTTAAAAGCGGCACATGTACGAAACATTAAAGAGTACAACCAAAAGTTTGTCAATCGCAGGCTCAATCCCGATAAAGGACACAGGTATCTGCCTTACATTGTGGTAATTGTAGATGAATTTGCCGACCTGATTATGACCGCCGGCAAAGAGATTGAGGGACCCATTGCACGTTTGGCACAATTGGCCCGAGCCATAGGTATTCACCTAATCATAGCCACCCAGCGTCCTTCTACCAATATCATTACCGGAGTAATCAAGGCAAACTTCCCTGCGCGTATTGCTTTCCGGGTAACCAGCATGGTCGATTCGCGCACCATTCTCGATAGCCCCGGAGCCAATCAGCTTATTGGCCGCGGAGATATGCTTATCTCCACAGGTAGCGACCTAACACGTTTGCAGTGTGCTTTTGTTGATACCGATGAACTGGAACGCATCACCGAATTTATTGGTTCACAACAAGGCTATACCATTGGCTACGAGCTCCCCGAATACGTTGGCGAAGAAGCAGAAGCCCCAGGAGAGGTTGACCTTAAAAAACGAGATGCCATGTTTGAGGATGCTGCCCGCCTGGTAGTACGTCATCAACAAGGCTCAACATCCCTTATTCAACGAAAATTTTCCATCGGCTATAACCGTGCCGGACGCATCGTCGATCAGCTGGAAGCTGCCGGCATAGTTGGCCCCTTCGAGGGCAGTAAGGCACGCCAGGTTCTTTACCAGGATGAATATAGTTTGGAACAATATTTGAACAATATGGATACATTTAATTAAGGACACCTATGAAACACATACTCATTTACACCCTGTTATTATTGATGATAGCTCCCTTTGCTAAAGCACAGCAAGATCCGGAAGCAAAAGAAATTCTGGATAAACTCTCCGCCGCAACAAAGGCCCATGAAACCATTGTTGCCGATTTTAAAGTGACCTATACCAGCACGAAAGATAATGCCAGCAATAGTTCAGAGGGCACCATAAAAATAAAAGGGGAGAAATACCAAATGGATTTTATGGGAACCGTCACTTATTTTAACGGCAAAACCATTTGGAGCTATCTGAAAGAAGCCAACGAAGTAAATATAAGCGATCCCATGGAAGATGGCACCGATTTAATGGGAAATCCGCAATCGATATTTACCATTTATGAGCACGATTTTAAATATAAATACCTGGGAACGGAAATTGACAGAGGCGAAACCTTATGGGTAGTGGATCTGTATCCCGAAGATCTTTCACAACAATATGCCCGTATTCGTTTATACATCAATAAAGACGACCTGTATCTTTCCGGTGCCCAAGTTTATGGCAAAGAAGGCTCGAATTTCACCATCTCCATTTCTAATTTTAAAACAGATATGCCCCTCCCCGAGGATACCTTTGTATTTGACGAAGAGGAACATCCAAAAGCTGAGATTATTGACTTAAGATGGTAACAAGATAAGAAAACAAAAAAGGAGGCGCGGCCTCCTTTTTTGTTGCTAACTATCGAATATTTTTGAAGGCTTCATAAGGCGCGACAAATACACAAAAGGAGTATCGGCAGCAGCCACAATCCATTTCAGTAAATAGGTAGTAGCGCCTATTTCAATTAACACATCGGTAGGATATAAGCCATAAAAAGCTATCAGAGTAAACACCACACTGTCGATAAGCTGTGATATCATTGTACTCACATTATTCCGAAACCACAGATGACGATTGTTCAATTTCACTTTCCAAAAATGAAAAGCCCACACATCGTGCAATTGGCTCAATAGATAGGCTGAAAGACTGGCCAAAACAATTCTTGGCATAAATGAGAAGATGGTTTGCAAGCTTTTGTACGATTCCTGACTCAAAGCTTCATTTATGGGCACAAAACGCAGGGCTAACCACATAAGAATAGTCATGCTGATTACACTAAAAAAACCAATCCAAACTGCCTTTTGTGCCTCCTTCTTGCCATATTTCTCCGACAAAATATCAGTAACCAGAAACGAGGACGCATAAACAATGTTGCCCAAAGTGGCTACATAACCAAATAACTCAATGGTTTGAATAACCTGAATATTGGCAACAATTGCCGAAATAGGAATCCATACAAATAATCCATTTTTCCCAAAAAGCTGATAAACCCCTAAAATAAGCAAGAAGTTTACCAACAACATCACCACCCAATATATTTCATTCATAACGCAAAAATTTGAGGTGCAAATATATAGAAATCAACCTAACAGGAAGCAACCACTGCATCATTTATCTGTGCTTTCTATTTCAGAGGCTACGTAAAAACCGGTAGCCTACCTTATTAAGTATGCCTGAACGCTTCTGAACGAAAAGCAGTATTTACAAAATTTTACCTACATTTATGTGCAAGGTTCAACTATCGTACGCATGAACAAACACATCTTAATTGACCGACTGGTAGCCTCTGTGGGGCGCCTCCTCCCCGACGAAAAAAAATTCTTTTCGGGAGATCTTCACAGTCCCACATTTACCGAACTTCTCGAACAACTAAAAGTGCTCTCTTTCCCTTTTCCTGAAGAAGGAGCTATCCGTGAAATAGAGACAGAAATGGGGGAAGAAAAAATAACGGCCGCCATAAAACTGGCGCAGTGGGAAGGGAAAGAGGCTCCTACTTTCATTTATCACCATGGGAATAACGAACGGCCCTTCGATATGCGTAAAGGAGCCAAAAACACCTATCCACACATTTTTCTTCACAAGGGCAAGACGAAGCTCAATGCCAATTTAGTAGTAGTTCGGGCACCCTTTCATGAATATTCGTTAAAAGAGTACCAAAAGAAAATGCGGGACTTGAAAGGGTTCATGATCATGATTGCCGCTTCAGTAAATGTGAACGAAGCCATTATTTCCAAACTAAGGGAATCGACCCACGGACCTGTTTTTACCTGTGGCATAAGTTTGGGAGGTTGGGTAACTAATCTCCACCGAGCCTTTTACAACAATTCAGATGCCTATATTCCCCTACTGGCGGGCAGCTTCCTTGGGAGTCTTTTTACTCAAAGCTATTATCGACACCTTACTTCGGGCAAAGCTAAAGAGAACCAATCCTTACTGGAGGCCAAACTCAATTTCCAGGATCTTTTCGAAAAAACAACTACTCCAAACCTGTATCCCCTTTTGGCTCAATACGATCAGTTTATCACCTTGCCTACTCAGAGCAAAAGTTACGCAGGTTATCCGTTAAAAACCATTGAAGCCGGACACATTACAGGGGCGTTAAGTGGGAATAAGCTGGGAGCTCACATACAGCAAGTACTAAATAGTAAAGGCAGGAAGTAAACGAACATCTTTCGGTATTTTTAAAGGCGCCGGGGAATTATAATTGGAACAATTATGTCTGGCAACATACAAATATATCAGAAACTGGGCTTTGCAATAGCGATTTAATTTTTCAAGTGCACTTAGTTTTTGAGGCTTTACCCAATTGCGTCAGCTCTTTTTTTCAGTAAGATTTTCTTAATGGGAATAGCCACAAAAAGAGCAAAAGCCCCATCCACTAAACTCGGGAACTACTTTTAACTCCTCCACCTGAGTTTAAAGAGGGTAACTACTTTGCAAAAAAAACATATTAATAAGAGCCGGAGTGCAGCACAAATATGCTTATGATCGTCAATAAATAACAAAGGCTCCGCGCGAATTCAGGGCTACTGATTTAATATTACCTCAGGAATGCTACGATAAACGTGGAAGTGTCGTAACAAATCTTCCCATTTCAGCAAAAGTGAAGTAATGAAAATGTGACAGTAAAAACGCAATCGAGCCAACAATAGACAAAATAAAAAACTAACAACCAAACACATAACCTCCCATCATACGAGTAATTTGCAGGAGACCAAAACCCAGCATTATGATAAAAAATTACATTCTGGTAGCATTCAGAAACATCATCAGACATCGTGCCTTCTCCATCATCAACTTAACAGGCCTATCGATTGGTTTGGCATCGTTCCTATTTCTTTTCCTCTACATTCAGCATGAACTAAGCTATGACAGATTTCATGATGACCTGGACAAAATTCAACGGGTATGTCATTGGCAACATTATAGCGATTTTGACTTTGCCTGCCCGGTTTCCCCCTTTCCCATGGCCGAGGATATAAAGGCAACCTATCCGGAAATCCCCCTTGCTACAAGGTATGTGAGTGCCGGCAATCGCCTCATAACTTATGGCGATAAGTCATTCAAACACCCAATAGTTGCCACAGATGCCGATTTTTTTAAAATCTTTCGTTTTCCCCTGATTGCCGGTGGCAAAGAAAAGCTCTTCAAGACTCCGGATCAAATAGTGATAACACAAACAATAGCCAATCAGTTTTTCCCCGATGGCTCGGCCATGGGCAAAGTATTGAAGGTGGATCGCACCCACCACTATCAAGTAGCAGGCATCATAAGTAATCCCCCCGCTAATTCAAGCCTACAATTCGATCTTCTGGTTCCGGTAAACTCCCTGAATAACAACCCCTTTCCTCTGGAAAATTGGGGTTCCAACTGGGCAAGCACTTATGTAAAAGTTCAAAAAGGGGTTCAGCCGGATACGCTTAGCAATAAAATGGTACACTACCTTGATGATGCACGAGAGGATGAACATAAAACCGAGGTTTATCTATTTCCCTTCAAAGATGAACACTTTTATAACCCCGACGGCTCCCCGGCTTCTATCTCACGTATCCGCATGTTTGGGCTTATCG
>JAWOEH010000202.1:0-111945 GCA_046482855.1 Bacteroidales bacterium
TCCGATAAAACAGGCGAGAGCTGGGAGATTTCTGCTGTGGAAAATAATGTATCGGTTGTAGCCAATGGGTTTCTTGAGGGAAACACCCTACAAGAGCTCATTGAAATATATATGGGCGATTTAGTTGGAGAAAAGCTCTTCAAAAAATTCGGCATTGAATTTCCTCTGCTTATTAAATATATCGATGCCAACGACGTACTATCGGTACAAGTTCATCCCGATGATACTCTGGCTAAAAAGCGACATAACGCCTACGGAAAAACAGAAATGTGGTATGTCATTGATGCAGAGCCGGAGGCACAACTTATTAGCGGATTTAAAAAGGAACTTACAAAACAGGAGTATGCGAACCATTTAGAACAAGGCACACTTGAGAAAGTGCTCAACTTCGAACCTGTGAAAGCAGGCGATGTCTTTTATATGCCCTCAGGTCGTGTGCATGCAATAGGTGCGGGTATCGTTCTGGCTGAGATTCAACAAACAAGCGATGTTACTTACCGAATTTTTGACTGGAACCGAAAAGACGAAAAGGGTCAGGGTCGGGAGCTTCACACTGAGCTTGCGATGGATGCCATCGACTTTAGTGTGCAGAAAGAGTATCGCACCCATTACGAGAATAAACCGAATGAGCCAGCTCCCATCGTTAAGTCATCTTATTTCAGTACAAATAAACTGATACTAGACAAGCCCTTGGAACGCGACTTCCATGAAATTGATTCCTTTAAAATCTACATGTGTTTGGAAGGGGCAGCAACCCTTATTTGCGATGAGCATACTCAGGAAAAACTATCGAAAGGCGAAACAGTACTGATTCCGGCTAGCTTTGAACATATTGAGCTTTCACCTGTTGGGCAAACAACCCTACTTGAAGTATATGTCGAAGATATTCAAGCAAAAGACAAAGCCCTGTAACAGGGTAGATAAAGCCATTGTTCTATTCGATGGCTACTGCAATCTTTGCAACAGTGCAGTGCAATTTATCATGGAACGCGATCCGCAAGGAAAATTCATGTTTGCTTCACTGCAAGATGTATACCCTAGAAAAAAAGAAAATCCCTCAGACCTGAAAAATTACGATTCGGTAATCCTACTGGAAAAAGGGAAGATTTACAATAAGTCGTCAGCCGCATTAAGGATAGTAAAAAAACTAAAGGGCCTTTGGCCCTTGCTATATCTGTTTATTATTATTCCTCCAGCTATTCGTGATGGTGTTTATGCCTATATTGCACGAAAACGAATGCGGTGGTTTGGCCGATCGGAAGTTTGTTTTGCTCCCACTCCTGAAAACAAGAAGCGCTTTATTCAAGATCCAGCTCGCCTTTCTCTACCTGATGAAATCGTTGACTAAGCCTTGCCATCATTTGCGCTATATCGGCGATTGCTTCAGCCGTTGCAAGCTTTATTTCCTGCCCCCGCAAACGCAGGAGCAACAAGCCATACAAACCTGTAAAGGCAGCCTCAATTTCGTGCTTCACAGAACCTTTCGATTTTTGCACCAAATCGCTTAGGGCGGGTTGAGCCTTCTTGTAAGCTTCAATATAAGCTAATTCATCGGTATTCTGTAATAGTTTCTGATGTAGTTCGAACAGATCGTCAATTAATGTTTGATAAACAGCCATGTGGCCTTGCTTTTCAATCCCTTCCTCTTTCATTTGCTCCGCAAGACTCTCGTACCACTCATATAACTGTTGGCGAATCTCATCGGGCTGGTCGTACTGCTGAATCAGGTTCTGCTGAATCTGGGTCATGTCAAAGCTATGCGCACGAATGATATCCTCAATTTGCCACATATAAAGGATGTATTCAACAATGTTCTCTTTTCTCTTTTGTTGAGCTACAATCATAGTAAAAAAATTAGCGATGTTTATTTTTAAATTGATCAATCAGCCTTCGTTCTCGTTTGGTAGGTCGCCCGGCTCCGGGTTGGCGAAATTCACCACGGGAAAAACTCTGTACTTTCAGCTTATCCAGTTCACGCTGTGGTGTAACATCGCGCTTATGCTCATCGGCAATAGTGGCTGATTGTCGTTTTGTCAGCAGTCCGGTTATTTCATAATGATAAAAAACCGGTGAGCCTTTTATAACAACAACCTCCCCCACTTTTACCAAACGCGAAGGTTTCACTGAGTCGCCGTTAATCAAAACTTTTCCTGCTTTACATGCATTTGTGGCCATGCTCCGGGTTTTATAAATACGCACGGCCCAAAGCCATTTATCAATACGTAACCCTTCGTTTGCCATATTTATCTGTTGTTGTAGGTATTCATTGTCCGTTGAGTACCAATGGTACCAAACGACTTAATCATATCAATGGCCAAATCGATACGTTCAGGCAGAATTTTTCTCTGTTCATCGGTCCATTTACCCAATACATAATCGATTTGCTGGCCCTGAGAGAAATCATTTCCAATGCCAAAACGCAAGCGTGGGTAATTGGAATGCCCTAAGGTTTGATTAATATGAGCCAACCCATTATGTCCGGCATCACTTCCTTTGGCGCGCATGCGCAAGGCACCAGTAGGCAATGCCAAGTCATCCACTAAAATCAGCATTTTTTCCGGCGAGAGTTGTTCTTTCTGTAACCAGTAATTCACAGCCTTCCCACTTAAATTCATATAGGTGGAAGGTTTCAGCAGTACAAACTTTCGACCTTTATACTTCACCTCCCCAACATCGCCATAACGACGAGCCGTAAAAGCAATATTGGATGCTTTTGCGAAAGCATCCAATATTTCAAAACCTATATTATGTCGAGTATACCTATATTCCTCGCCTATATTTCCTAGGCCTACAATAAGATACTTCAAAATCTAATCCTTTATTCCGTTGCAGCTTCTCCGCCTTCTTCCTCTTCAGCTTCAGCTTTAACACCACGGGCAGTTTTTACCATCACGATAACATCCTCGGCAGCATCAAGCATTTCCAGGTTCTCGCGCACAACTTCACTAATTTTAATGGTTTTTCCAATGGTAAGTTTTGTGACATCAATAGTTATTGTATCAGGCAAATCTTTAACCAAGCCACGTACTTTCAGGTAACGCTTACGCTTTACCAACTTTCCACCTTTCAGAACGCCTGCCGGAACGCCTTCGAATTGAACAGGAACTCTCATTACCACTGACTTACCTTCAGCAATCTCGAAAAAGTCAATGTGCAAAACCTTATCCGTTACAGGATGGAATTGGATCTCCTGCATAGCAGCCTGATAAGTTGTACCTTCAATAACAAGTTCTACGATATATGCATTGGCTGTATAAACAAGATCTTTCACGGCTAACTCATGCACCTGGAAGTTAATGTTTCTTCCTTGTCCATAAAGTGCACAGGGAATCATTTCCTCTTTTCGCGCCTTTTTGGTGCTATTCTTCCCAACTTCTTCTCGGAGGCTGCCTTTAACTTCAATTGATTTCATTTTGCTTATATTTTATTTCCTGTTACAAATTTTAGTCCGCAAATATATAACAATTATTCGATAAATGTAGAACTAATTGACTTGCAATTATAAACTTTATTAATTACATCTGCAAATACATCCGCTACTGATAAAACCTTAATCTTGTCCGAGATAGGTTTAATAGGAATGGAGTCGGTTACAATCAGTTCCGTTATCTTACTGTTGTTGATTCGTTCGTATGCCGGCCCCGACAATACAGCATGTGTAGCAATGGCACGCACACTTTTGGCGCCTTGTTCCATCATCATGTCAGCAGCTTTTGTGAGCGTACCGGCAGTATCGACCATATCGTCAAGGATAATCACATTCTTATCTTTCACATCGCCAATTACCGTAAGCTTTGCCACTTCGTTAGCACGCTTGCGCGACTTATGACAGATAACCATGGGTGTATGTAAGAATTTAGAGTAGGCATTTGCTCGCTTTGCTCCTCCCATATCGGGTGCGGCAATTACTACATCCTCTAACTGTAAGTTTTTTAGATAGGGCACAAATATCGAGGAAGCGTACAAATGATCTACAGGCACATCAAAGAAACCCTGAATCTGGTCGGCATGTAAGTCAAGTGTCATTATGCGATCGACACCTGCTGCGGTCAAAAGATTAGCTACCAATTTAGCGCCAATCGACACACGTGGTTTATCTTTTCGGTCCTGACGTGCAAAACCAAAATAGGGCATTACTGCAGTAACTTTGTAAGCCGATGCACGCTTGGCTGCATCAATCATGAGTAATAGCTCCATCAGATTGTCGGAAGGGGGAAAAGTACTCTGCACAATAAACACATAGGCACCTCGTACCGTTTCATCATAATAGGTGCAAAATTCACCATCGCTGAACTCGGTGTAAGAACTCTCTCCTAGTTCAACACCCAGACTGTTAGCTACTTGTTCGGCCAGGTAACGCGATTTGTTGCCGGCAAAAATCTTAATGGGAGCGTTGTTACTCATAACTTAAATTTTGTGTGTTCGATTTTGGCGCTGCAAAGTTAATAATATCTGTGGAATTCTTTCGCGCTCAACAAATTTTCTATTCACTTGCCTGCCAGTTGGCATTGAGCTGCTGAATGTAAGTCAACACCTCTTGACGACCTCTTCGATCTTCCGAGGAGGTGACAAAATAGTGCGGCATACTCTCCCATTCTTCGAGCAAAGCAGATTGAAATACCTCCAACTGCTTTTCAATTTTTGGATTAGAGAGTTTATCTGCTTTTGTGAAGATCAAACAGAAAGGTACTTGCTCGCCACCTAAAAATCGCAGAAAATCCATATCTGAACTTTGTGGCGGGATACGCAAATCGACTAACACAAACAAACACATCAGGTTTTCCCGCCTCACGGCATAGTTTGTGATAAGCTGATGAAACTGCCCTCGTTGTGCTTTTGAGGCTTTTGCATACCCATATCCGGGAAGATCGACCAAGTACCAATCATCATTAATCTGATAATGGTTTATTAGGGTTGTTTTCCCGGGGGTTTGTGAAATTTTGGCTAATTTCCGCCTCCCTGTAAGCATATTTATCAAGGACGATTTTCCCACGTTCGAGCGTCCCACAAAAGCATATTCTGGTTGGTCGGAATCGGGGCATTGCGAAAGTTTCTGACTACTCTTTAAAAAAGTTACCTCTTTAATCTCCATATTGCTGGTGTCTAAACAAAAAAAAGAAGGAGTAAAACTCCTTCCTGGCAAAGTTAATCATTTATATATGATCTAAGGCTGCGCTTTCAACTTTACTTCCAGTGCTACCTCATCATGAATAAACTGTTCCTTCAGATTATCAAAAACACTCTTTGATTGATAGTTTACATTCCACTTTGTCCGATCGATAACGAAACGCTCGGTATGTGCCTTCACCATTCCCGGAGTAATCTCAACCTTGGCTAAAAAAGAGATATTCTTCGAACTCGATTTTATGGACAGGTTACCGGAAATTTTGTGGGTGTAGTTTGGATCATCGGCAACAGGCTGTACTTCGGTAATTTCAAAGGAGGCAGTAGAAAAGGTATTGACATTAAAAAAATCGGCCGATTTCAGATGTCCCTCCAACTTCTGGTTCATTTCGGGGTCTTCAATGTCTTCCACCTTAATGGAAGTCATATCCATTACAAACGATCCGCCAACAATGGTGTTCTCATCAACATTTAACACACCCTTTTGCACATTTACGGTGCCATAGTGCTCACCCGTGGGTTTTGAACCTGTCCAGTGAACAGCACTCTCAGCGGGAACAACGTGGTAATTCATGGTAACTTCGGCGGACTTAACCTCTTGGGCATCGCTTGTCTCCGATTTTTTCCCCTGGGGACCCTTACAAGCATACCCCATCAAAAATACAGATAGAACAATTAAAGCTTTTGTTTTCATAGTTTGTAATTTTAGTTTACAAAAGAGACAGAAAACAATGCATTTTGTTCAGTGCAAGAAGCAGTTAAGAAGTCCAAAAAATACTTAACACAGTAAAAAAGCCAAAGAGAACAATGACCGCCCCGGCAATTTTATTTACCCACCAAAGCTGCTTCAGTCTGAATTTTTTCCGGAAAGCATTTACTGTTCGGGTAAGCATAAACCACCATAAGGTTGCTCCCAGGAATACCCCAACGATAAGCAACCCCGAATCGAACCAGGTTTTATTTGCAGTTACAATGCCCATACCGGCAAAGGCGGCAATAAAAAGAAAAACTGCCAGTGGATTTGAAAGTGTTAACACCACCACCGAGAAAAAATCCTCGATTAGATTACTCTTTTTCCGTCGGTGCTTGCGAATTTGATGGACGGGGTTGGTATAAAAAATTCGAATTCCCAGGATAAAAAGCACAATTCCTCCCATAAACTGGAAGTATATTGCCTGTTCTTCAATAAACTTAATTATAAAAGAAAGGCCTAACACTGCTACCACAGCATAAAGCATATCAACAACAGCAGCACCCAACCCCGAATATAACCCCGATGTTTTTCCCTTATTTATGGTTCGCTGAATACACAAAACCCCAACCGGGCCTAACGGAATGGAAGCAAGAAAACCCACTATTGCTCCTTTTACTAATAATAAGATATCCATGGTCTGCTCAAACAATCTTCTTCTCTCAGGAACTTACATTTTTCACTAATAAGCGGGGCTCCATCATTTCCTGAATAGCATACTTCACCCCTTCGCGACCAAAACCGCTCTCTTTCACTCCGCCATAGGGCATATGATCAACCCTAAAGGCAGGCACATCATTAATTATTACGCCCCCAACTTCCAAACCATTAAAAGCTTTATCCATCTCATCGAGTTGATTGGTAAAGACACCAGCTTGCAGTCCATAAGGCGAGTTATTAATATAATCGAGTGCCGCCTGAAAGTGGTTGTATTTCTCAATAACTACCACAGGCCCAAAGACCTCTTTTGCGCATACCTTCATAACCGAATCGGTTTGGGTTAAAACAGTGGGCGCATAATAGGCTCCTTGGCGCTGCCCGCCATGCAGAACAAGGGCACCCTGACTTTTGGCTTCATTCACCCAAGTTTCCACACGTTTTGCATTCGCTTCATCAATCATACCCGAAAACTGTACCTCTTCCTTATCGGGGGCGCCTGTTCTTAATTGAGCTGTAGCATCAACAAATGCATCAACAAATGTATCAAACACCTGTTCTTGCACTTGTATACGTTGCACATGTATGCAAACCTGTCCCGAATAGGCAAATCCACCGGCTAAACACTTCTGTACAGCCAGCTTCAGATCAGCAGTTGGCGTTACAATAACACCTGCATTTCCGCCCAGCTCCAAGGCTACTTTCTTCTTCCCGGCTTGTGCTTTCATTTTCCAACCTACTTCTGGTGAGCCTGTAAACGAAAGCATCGCAAATCGCTCATCAGTTACCAACTGATTTCCAGCCTCCCTATCCATAGGCAGCACCGACAATGCCCCTTGAGGAAAGTCTGTTCCCTGAACAAGTCGGGCTAGCTTCAGCACCGACAAAGGTGTTGAACGGGCAGGTTTTAACACCACCGGATTTCCGGCAGCCAAAGCAGGGGCAAGTTTATGCACAGCTAAATTTAACGGAAAGTTAAAGGGGGCAATCGCTGCAATTGGTCCTATGGGCATGTATTTTACCAAGCCCTCCTTCCCTGAGCCTGCAGCCGTCCAGTCGATAGAAAAATACTCCCTGGGCAGCCGTTTGGCTTCCTCTGCAGCTACCCGAAATACTTGGGTGGCGCGATCAACTTCTCCACGCGCATAAGTTAAAGGTTTACCTGCCTCCAATGCCAACGTCTCGGCAAAACTATCACGCTCTTCAACCAACTTTTCGGCAATCTGCATCAATGCTTCATAGCGCTTATACGAAGGCATGTTCCGCAAGTCATTTGCTGCTTGCTGAGCTGCAAGTATCGCCTTCTCTAATTCCTCTTTACCGGCTAAAAAGGTGGTTCCTACCTCCCGGTTATCATAAGGGCAGGTTACAGAAAATTCAGTGGAGGTCTCCTGAAAACTTCCAGCAATATAGATCGGATATTTTTTAGCCATAGCCTGGGATTTTTCGGTTCGAAGAGACAAAGATAAAACAAGATACCAAAAGAGCAGTTAATTTATCTGTTATATTTGCTGCAGCAAAATATAACAGATGAAAATTGATCTTCACGAAAAAAAATGGCAATGGGCCGCTTTATTGTTACTCTCCTTTTTATGGGGCAGCTCCTTTATTCTGATGAAGAAAGGGCTGCAATCCTATTCGAGCCAACAAGTTGCGGCCTTCCGCATTTTCTTCTCCTTTCTGGCCTTTATCCCATTTTCCCTTCTGCGTATAAAAAAGATCCGAAAAGATAATATTGGCTCTTTGCTTCTTGTAGGCATTGTAGGTACAACCATTCCGGCCTTTCTCTTTACTAAGGCACAAACCCAAATCGACAGTTCATTAGCTGGATTGCTCAACTCGCTGGCACCTGTTTTTACTCTTTTGCTGGGGCTTGTTTTGTATAATAGTAAAGCAACTTTACATCATGCCTTGGGTATTATTCTTGGTTTTTTGGGAGCCGTAGGGCTTATCGTGGAAAATCCATTCTCTTTTAATCTTGCACATCGGCTTAATCTTCACGGTTTATATGTCGTATTAGCCACATTTTGTTATGGCATTAATGCCAACCACATAAAATATAAAATCCGGGGGCTCTCAGGTTTCGATATCACCTCCCTGAGTTTTATCTTAGTAGGGCCAATGGCCGGCATTTACCTGCTATCTACCGACTTTTCAGCAGCACTGGAAACCCCTGACCACTTACTAAATTTGGGCTATGTTGCTATGTTGGCTGTATTCTGTTCTGTTATTGCCCTGGTAATATTCTATACGCTTATACAGTATGTTTCGGCCCTCTTTGCCACCTCGGTTACCTATATCATTCCTGTATTTGCGTTGATGTGGGGATTCCTCGATGGCGAAAAACTATATGCACTCCAGGTTCTGTGGATTTCGCTCATCTTTTTAGGTGTGTACATGGTAAACAAACCTGTAAAACCACCAAAGCGATATAAAATCACAAAAAAATAACACGCATATCTGTCGTCTTGGCATAAAGATTGATATGTGCCCTCCAATACAAACCTTATAACACAAACCTCATGGCACGATTCATAGGAGGCATACTATTGCTTCTTATCCCATTCAACCTTAGCGCGCAAACCAAGTACACCCTCAGCGGGCACATCAAAAATCCGGAAGGAGAGGTACTAATTGGTGCCACACTGTACGTGCCCGAACTAGGTGTTGGTACATCAACTAATGCATATGGATTCTATTCGCTAACGCTTCCTTCAGGTACCTACCAGGTGAAATACTCCTATCTGGGCCATATTGAATCAACAAAATCATTTGAACTCCATAAAAACATCACTGCCGACATAACATTACTTCCATCCTCACAAGAGTTAGAGGAGATCACAATTACGGCAAGAGGAAAAAATGAGAATATAAAAACGACCCAAATGAGTGCTGTAAAACTGCAAACCAGCCAGATAAAGAAAATACCAACACTCATGGGCGAGGCAGATATCATAAAGGCCATTCAGTTACTGCCAGGGATACAAACTGCGGGCGAAGGGTTCTCAGGCTTTAATGTGCGGGGAGGGAGTACGGACCAAAATCTGATTCTTCTTGACGAAGCTACGGTTTATAACGCCTCGCATCTCATGGGCTTTTTCTCCATATTCAATAACGATGCTATCAATGATCTTCAATTATATAAAGGTGATATTCCCGCTGCTTACGGAGGCCGATTATCATCATTGCTTGACATCCGCATGAAAGAAGGAAATCAGCATACGTTTAAAGCCCAAGGGGGCATTGGCACAATATCCAGCCGATTGACACTGGAAGGCCCCATTACGCCGAAAAGCAGCTTTATGCTAAGTGGCCGTCGTTCCTATGCCGATCTTTTTCTTCCCTTGGCCAGTGACCCGGATATACGGAAGAACACGCTCTACTTCTACGATTTAAATGGAAAGGCAAATTTCCGAATCAATGAAAACAACCGGATTTATTTATCTGGTTATGCCGGTAGAGATGTGTTCGACTATGATGATGTTTTTGGCTTCAATTGGGGAAATTACACCACTACTCTACGCTGGAACCATCTCTTCTCAAAAAAACTATTTTCAAACTTTTCGGCTATCTATAGTAATTACGACTATGAATTAGGAGAAACCTCATCGGCTACAGGATTCCTCTGGACTTCCAACCTACAAGATGTAAAACTAAAAGCTGATTTTAGTTTCTATCCTACCCCTAACCATACCATTAAGTTTGGAGCTGCCGCTGCCTGGCACCATTTTAGTCCCGGATATGCGAGAGGTCAGGGCGACAGTACCATTTTCAACAGCCTGCAGGTTCCTGAATCCAACGCCCTTGAATACGCAATTTACATCAGCAATAACCATAAAGTAAACGAAAAGCTTACTATCAACTATGGACTCCGGGCCACTCTTTTCCAAAATATGGGAAAAACCACCCTTTATAATTTCAACGAAAATTATGAACCTATCGACTCCACGGTTTATGAGCGGGGTGAGCTTTTTCATACGTACGGAGGAGTTGAGCCTCGCCTGAGCCTGCGCTATCAGCTCAATACTAAAAGTTCGGTAAAGGCCAGTTATTCACGTACTCGTCAGTATGTGCATCTGGCCAGTAATTCAACTGCCGGTTCGCCACTGGATGTGTGGGTACCATCAACGCCTAACATTAAGCCTCAGCTTGCCGACCAATGGGCTATAGGTTACTTTCGCAACTTCTGGGATAATCAGGTAGAAGCTTCTGTTGAGTTGTACTACAAAAAGATGGAAAACCAGATTGATTTCAAGGATCATGCTGAGATTCTGCTAAATCCTCAATTGGAAGGCGAATTTCGGTTTGGAGAAGCTAAATCGGCAGGTGCGGAACTCTTAATACGCAAACAAATGGGACAGCTTACCGGCTGGATAAGCTACACCTACTCGAAAACCGAAAGAAAGATTCCTGCCATAAATCAGGGGGCTTGGTATCCGGCCAATTACGATCGGCCCCACAACATTGCCCTTGTAGGTAGTTATAGCTTTAATGAGCGATGGAATGTATCGGCAAACTGGACTTACTACACAGGCTCGCCGGTAACATTTCCCGTAGGCCGCTTCACTTATGGCAATACAGTTGCCCCCATCTACTCTTCCCGGAATGGCTATCGGCTTCCCGATTACCACCGAATGGATCTTGCCGTAACCTACACACCCAAAAAGAAAGAAGGACGGCGTTTCCATGGGGAGTGGAACATGTCCATCTACAATCTTTATAACCGAAAGAATGCCTGGTTAATCAACTTCGAACCAGATGAAGAGAATCCGGATGTGTTGTATGCCGAAAAAGTATACCTCTTCCCAATTATTCCTTCTATAAGCTATAATTTCTATTTCTAATTATACAAGTAAGCGCCATGTATATATATAAAAAGCCAATCGCCTTTATCATTTTAAGTTTTCTCATGCTAATAAGCTGCACCGAACGCATTGATCTAGAGCTGAACAGCACGGGCGAACAGATTGTAATCGAAGGAGAAATCACCACCGAAGATAAGGCTCAGGAGGTTATTGTTACAAGAAGTGCTCCCTATTTTGCAAACCAAGCTGCCGTACCGGTTCTGGATGCTAAGGTATGGTTATACGAAGGAGATAATAGCTGGCAACTGGACGAACAACGACCCGGGCATTACTACACGCCTAAAATGCAGGGAAAGCCAGGAGCAACCTACCAGCTGGAAGTTATATCAGAGGGAGAAATCTACACGGCCAACTCAACAATGCCTCAGAAAGTAGGTATTGATTCCATCCGATTTCAAAAGGATATATTTAACGACAACGATATGGAGATCCTTCTTTTTGCTCAGGAACCGGGTGAAACCAAAGATTTCTATATGTGGAAATATTACCGTAACCATCGCCTGGAAACCGACACCATAACGGAAGCAATGATTGAACGCGATGATTTAGTAAATGGAAATTACATCGCCTGGATAGGCGTTCTACAGGTTGAGAACTATGAGCTTAACGATACCATAACACTGGAGATGAGCAACATTCCCAAAGAGTACTACTGGTTTCTGGTCAACCTGTTTTCAGAAACCCGTTGGCGAGGAGGGCCTTTTGATGCTCCACCGGCAAACATTAACGGAAACTTATCCAATGGCGCCCTTGGCTTTTTTACCACACGAGCCATTTCAAGAGAAACACGAGTAATAAAACCACCGTATATTTCAAAGCGCCGATAAAAACTAACGCATAAAAAAGAGGGAGTCATTTTGGCTCCCTCTTTTTATGCGTTAGTATAGTATTATTTCTCTTCAAACGCCTTTTTCCCAGCATCCAAAAAGTCAACAAAATTTTGCGTTTTTAAATCCATTCCCATGGGTTCAGTCAATTCATTTCCTTCATGATCAATTAACACATAGTAAGGTTGCGAATTCATATTATAGTTCGAAATCTGAAAATCAGCGTTTACCTTTCCCATGGTTTTCTTCACTTTCCCATCATATTCGGAAGTTACCCACTCCTCTTCAGGGAGCTTTGTTCTATCATCCACATACAGGGCAATGATCACATAATCCTCACGCAATCGCTTTAAGACCTCGGGCTCTGACCAAACCTGGTTTTCCATTTTTTTGCAGTTACTACATGAATGTCCTTTAAAATCAAGCAAAACAGGCTTATTCAGTTTTTTTGCACAAGCCATACCCTGTTCGTAATCGAAATACCCTTGAAGCCCGTGTGGTAGTTCAAGAAAATCGCCATATTTGGGCTCTTCACACATTGTTTTGCTCTCGGAGCTTCCCCCTACTATAGCTGTATGTTTGGTAAGATCAAAGTTCTGTGTGGTTTTGGCAGGTACCAATCCCGATACTGCATTCAGGTCTGCACCCAACAATCCGGGAATCAGATAAACAGCAAAGGTAAATGAGGCGATGGCCAAAATCAAACGCGGTACCGATACATAAGGTAAATCGCTATCGTGCGAAAACTTGATCTTACCTAAAAGATACATGCCCAACAATGCAAATAGTACAATCCAGATAGCCAGAAATACATCCCGGCTGATGATACCCAGATGATAGGTTTGATCGATATTTGAGAGGAACTTCAAAGAGAAAGCCAGAATGATAAATCCGAGAACAATTTTTACCGAATTCATCCATCCACCCGATTTAGGTAATCCTTTCAGCCAACTTGGGAAGATCGCGAATAAAGTAAAGGGCAAAGCAAAAGCCAAACCAAAGCCAAACATACCAATAACAGGCTCCAATACATTTCCGGCTGCGGCTTTTACAAGCAAAGCACCTACAATAGGTCCTGTACATGAGAAGGAGACAATTACCAAGGTGAAAGCCATGAAGAAAGAGGCAAGATACCCTCCTTTATCCACCTGCTTATCCGCCTTATTCGCAAGCCCCGAAGGCAACACAATCTCAAACAGGCCAAAGAAACTTGCAGCAAATGCAGCAAACAGTACAAAGAACAACGTATTAGGTAACCAGTGTGTACTAAGTGTTGTGGTAAGATCGGCCCCCGCACTTGTTAGCGATACAATTAACCCCACAAGGGTATACAAAGCTACTATCGAAAATCCAAAAATCAGCGCTTTCATAATGGAATGAAAACGACTCCCCTGGTTGCCCATAAAGAAAGAAACAGTCATCGGTATCATGGGGAATACACAAGGAGTGAGGATTCCGGCTAAGCCTAACACAAAAGAGAGAAAGAAGAATCCCCACATCGATTTTTCTTCAATGGGCTGTTCGCCCGAGACTTCAGCCTCCCGGGTTACGGTCTCCTTTTCGCTACTTTGCTGATCCTCTGCTGCTGCAGCAGCAACAGCTACTTCAGCACCTTCAACTCTAACAGTAAAGTCAGGATTAAAATAGACACACTTATCGTCCTGGCATACCTGATATTCAATGCTTCCGTTAATCTTAAAATCTTCCTGTGTTAATAATTTAATCTTCTGACGGAAGATAGCCTTATTACTAAAATACTTTACATTCATTTCGAAAGCCTCATCGAAAACCTCTTCGGGCTCAGGCTCTTCGCTCATTGATCCTACTAATTCAAACTTATCGGATTCTTCAAAATAGAAGGTTGTCCGTACCGGGCCTCCCTCATCAAAATATTGTGAATAGAGGTGCCATTTAAAGCCTATCTGGGCTTCAAAAACTAATTCGGCAGTTGAGTCTGTCAGTCGACGACTGCTGTTGTTCCAGGTAACAGGATCCTCGATCTGGGCCTGTACGAACTGGGCCAGGAACATAAATAATAAGAGTAGACTAAATCGTGGCTTCATAATGATCTTCGTTTTATTTAGGCGCTAAAGTTATAGAAATTTTAATATACCTACAATAATCAATATCTAGATAACTCTATGATTAAGATCATAGACAAAAAAAACTCCATTTTGTTAAATGAAGTCCTTCCGATGAAAATTCAATCATATGTAGTGGCTACAAATAATCAATGATTTCGCCTTGATTGTCGAAAAATTTATATTCCAGAAAATCGTAGGACACCATCGGTTTCACATTGATCCAACAACGGTATTTCAGCATCCATTTTAAACGTTTGGAAAATAAACCCTTTTTGATATAGCCGGCAATGTAGGGATGAACTTTTAGCGTAATCTTTCGCAAACTATTCCCTTTTAGGTAGGTTGCCAATGTATTCTGAATGTTGTCCACAAATAAAATACTGGGTGTTATCTCACCTGTGCCCTGACAAGTGGGGCACTTTTCCAGTGTTTTTATATGCAGTTCAGGACGCACACGTTGGCGGGTGATTTGCATCAACCCAAATTTGGTAAGGGGTAATATACTATGTTTTGTACGATCATTATTCATGGCCGATTTCATCTTATCGAATACCTTCTGTTTATTTTCAGCGAGGTTCATATCGATAAAATCCACCACAATGATGCCCCCCATATCGCGTAAGCGAAGTTGTCGGGCAATTTCTTCGGCAGCAGCCAAGTTTACTTCCAATGCATTACTCTCCTGATCGATACCTAATTTCGATCGATTTCCACTATTCACATCAATCACATGCAGTGCCTCGGTATGCTCAATAATCAGGTAAGCTCCATTTTTGAATGAGACCGTTTTGCCAAAAAGCGTTTTCACTTGTTTGGTTACCCCGTAAAAATCGAAAATAGGCTGTCCCTTATCGTAAAATTTTACAATTTTCTCCTTTTCAGGAGCAATGGAACTCATGTAGTCGCGTATTTCCCGATACAAGCTATCATCGTTTATATGAATAGCATTAAAGGATACGTTAAACACGTCGCGCAACATGGCACTGGTACGATTGAGCTCGCTCAGGACAACTTTCGGAGCTTTCATCCCCCCCAAACGCTGATAGGTTGATTCCCATTTCCTGACCAAGGATCGTAGTTCGGCATCTAATTCGGCCACTTTTTTGCCCTCGGCCACAGTTCGGATGATTACGCCATAATTTTTAGGTTTGATACTTTTCACCAAACTTTTCAGGCGCTTTTTCTCCTCCAGTGAGCTAAGCTTTTGTGATACGGAGATTTTATCGGAAAAAGGCATTAAGACTAAGTACCTTCCAGCAATAGAAATTTCCGAACCCAAGCGGGGTCCTTTAGTCGAAATGGGTTCTTTGGCAATTTGCACAAGCACTTGTTGACCAGTACTCAGTACATTCCCAATTTTGCCATTTTTATCGATATCGGGTTCCAACTTCATGCGTGAAAGTGGCATGCTCTTTCCTTTCCGGGAAATGGCCGATTTCACGTACTTGTTTAGGGATTGAAACTGAGGCCCCAGATCGAGGTAGTGTAGAAAGGCATCTTTCTGATACCCCACATCAACAAATGCAGCATTCAAACCCGGCATAATGCGTTTGACTTTGCCAAGATAGATATCTCCTACGGTATACTTTAAATCTCGTTGCTCAGAATTAAGTTCGGTAAGCTGCTTATCTTCAAGCAGAGCAATCTCTATCTCCTCGGTGTTGGCATTTATGACAAGTTCTGTATCCACGATAATTGTTGATCTTAATAACTACAAAAACAATTTAAACCTAAAGAGGATAAGATCCCATTTAGGTTTAAATTAGTACCAATAAAGAATAATAGCGCAAGGCTATTTTTTCTTTTTATGTCTATTTTTTCTTAAACGTTTTTTACGTTTATGCGTAGCCATTTTATGGCGCTTTCTTTTTTTTCCGCTAGGCATAGTTCTAGAATTTTATTATGAATAACTATCGTTTTACGTTATCTTTCACCTTAGAGACAAATCGCTTCGAAGGTTTAAACGACGGGATGTAATGCTCAGGAATAATAATCGTGGTATTTTTAGAGATATTCCTTGCAGTTTTCTCTGCTCGTTGCTTCACAATGAAGCTACCAAAACCTCGTAAGTATACGTTCTTGTCGTTTACTAATGACTCCTTAACAGTCTCCATGAAAGCTTCTACAGTTTTCTGCACTGTCACCTTTTCAATGCCCGTATTCTTCGAAATCTCGTTTACAATATCTGCTTTAGTCATCTTTAAAAACTTTAATTATCAATATTTTACAACCTATTTTCTTTTTGGAATTGCAAATATAAAGCATTTCTTCGGAACAAAGAAACTGTTTGCTTTATTTTTGTTGCGGATGCAAATATATTTCTTTTCACTGACTTATGAATACAATCGCAAAAAAAATACTGCTCTGGTACAAAAAAAATACCCGTGACCTTCCATGGCGTAACACTACTGACCCTTACCACATTTGGATATCGGAGGTAATCTTGCAGCAAACCCGTATTGAACAAGGAACCGCTTATTATCATCGATTCCTCAAAACCTTCCCCTCGTTAGCCTCACTCGCCCGGGCAAGCGAGGAGGAGGTACTGAAGCAATGGCAAGGTCTTGGTTACTATAGCCGGGCACGAAACTTACACAAAGCAGCTCAACAAGTAATGGCTAACTATAACGGACAACTCCCAAACACCTACGTCGATCTTCTAAAACTCAAAGGAGTAGGACCTTACACTGCAGGAGCCATTTCTTCGATAGCTTTTAACAAGCCTGCTGTTGCCATCGATGGGAATGTGTATCGTGTGCTAGCCCGCCTGTTTGAAGAGGACACACCCATAAATAGCTCAACAGCGTACAAGCGATTTTCCGAACTGGTAAGATCTTTCCTCCCTTCTAGTCAGGCCTCGGCCTTTAACCAAGGACTTATTGAATTGGGCGCATTGATTTGTAAGCCCATTCCTAATTGCGCCCAATGCCCTCTTCAGGAAAACTGCCTGGCTTTCACGCACAACTCACAACACAAGTATCCGGTAAAACATAAGAAGAAAAAAATGACGCACCGTTATTTTTCCTTTCTTGACATTCATTACGGATCCGACACTTTTATTGAACGACGGAGGGAAGGAGATATTTGGCAAGGGCTTTATCAGTTCCCTTTACTGGAGACATCAACCCGAACAACTTTAGAAAAGCTGATGCAAACTCCCCAGTGGCGCACTTTTTTCCCACCCTCTGGCACATTGAAGATAAGCAGTAGTAAGGAATTTAAGCATCAATTAAGCCATCAATTGCTACATGCAAAATTTTACCATATAACACTTAGCACTCCGTCCCAACACCTACTAAATAAATTTACTCAAATTAATCGTGCGCAATTAGCTGACATAGCAATCCCTCGACTTATCGAAAAGTATTTACTTGAATAAAACACCTATGTTTTTCCTGCAATTTTTTGTACCTTTACCGTTGCGCTAATCAATAAAACAGTTAAAACTATGGGAGTAAACAAAGTAATCCTAGTTGGAAATGTTGGCAAAGATCCGGAAGTCCGGCATCTTGACAACGATCTTGTGGTGGCAAATTTCACTTTGGCTACAAGCGAAACCTTCAAACGAAACGGCGAAAAAATCACGAACACCGAGTGGCACAACATCACCCTTTGGCGTGGCTTAGCCCAGGTTGCCGAAAACTATGTAAAAAAAGGATCGCAACTCTATATCGAGGGTCGTATCCGAACCCGATCCTATGACGACAAAGATGGCAACAAACGCTATATAACAGAGATTATCGGTGATAATATGCAGATGCTCGATCGCAAAAGTGACCATTCCGGCGGGGATAACAGCAATTACAACAAACCCACACGTGAATCGGCTCCAGAGGTGAATGAAGCAACCGATGCAGGGCAGGAAGTGGATGACTTGCCGTTTTAACGTATCATTTAAACCCATTAACTTTGGAAACAGTAGAACCTTTTCAGATGTTACTTCCTATTTTGGCAATAACATTTAAACCATTCTCAGTTAGCCTACTCGTCTATTTAGCAACTATTATTATCCTCATAACGCTTTCGGCTCTTACATCAGGAGCCGAAAGTGCTTATTTTATGCTCCAGGGCGAAACCATTAAACAATTACAGAAAACAAAAGATTGGCGAAGCCGCCAGATCATTGAATTCCTGAAAGCTCCGCAAGAATTACTTGCCTCCATAATCGTGGCAAACAACTTCTTCAATATTGCGTTCATTATCTTTACCAGTCTATTTTTAAATCAATTTCTGGAACTCACCGACAATCCTGCTGGTGGCTTTCTATTGCAAGCGGGCATCATGGCTTTTGTTTTACTGTTATTTGGGGAATTATTACCCAAATTCCATGCACGTAAACATCCGCTAAAAATTTCGCGCCGCGCAACCCCTTATATTTTTGTCTTTAAAAAGATCTTTGCTCCATTTAGCGCCTTCCTCATGGCAACAACAAAAGTTGTAAGCCGAAAATTTGCCAACATTAAGCAGAATATTACTATCGACGATCTTTCCAATGCATTAAACCTTACCAGCCATCAGATAGCTGAGGATGAGAATATTTTAAAAGGGATTGTGAAATTCGGAAATATCGATGCAAAAGAGATTATGCGTTCTCGTGTAGACGTAGTTGCCATCGAAAACACCCTGCAATTTGATGAACTCATGGAACTCATCATTGAATCGGGGCACTCCCGCATTCCTGTTTACGAGGACTCATTCGACAATGTAAAAGGGATTTTATACATTAAAGATCTGTTGCCTCATTTGGGAGAATCGCCCGATTTCCAATGGCAATCATTGCTTCGTGCACCCTACTTTGTGCCGGAAAATAAAAAAATTAACGACCTGCTAAAGGAATTCCAAACCAACCAAATTCACATGGCCATTGTTATTGATGAGTATGGAGGAACCAAAGGCATTGTAACATTGGAAGATATTCTGGAGGAGATTGTTGGTGAAATTGCCGATGAGTCAGACGAGGACGAAGTTATCTACTCTCAGGTAAATGAACACACCTACCTTTTTGAAGGGAAAACCTTACTTAACGACTTTCGGAAAATCCTGGAACTTGAAGATGAGTATTTTGAAGAGATCAAAGGAGATGCAGATACGATAGCTGGCTTAATTCTTGAAATAAAAGGAGAAATTCCACGAAAGAACCAATCGATTCAGTACAAAAACCTGACCTTTACCATCGAGGCGGTTGATAAACGAAGGATTAAGCGCATACGCGTGTTGATAAACTAGAGCAAACAATGATGCAAAAAAAGCCCATTCAGCCAGCTATTTTGCTGGCTTTCATCATATCCCTTCTTCTGTCGGGGTGCAAAGAAGAAACCTCGCCTCGACCGAGAGGGTATTTTCGTATTGATATGCCTGAAAAAAGCTATCAGAACTACGAAACAGAGAGTTGCCCATTTACTTTTAGGTACCCCGGTTACACTGAGATCGAAAAAGTTCCCAATCATGAAAACAAGCCCTGTTGGTTTAACCTTACAACACCCGACCTCAGTGCCACTATTCACATAAGTTATACAAGCATAGATAATAATATTGCTGAGCTAATTGAGGATAGCAGAACGTTGGCATACAAACATGCCATTAAAGCCGAAGCCATTCAGGAAAAACGATTCATAAACCCCGAAGCACAAGTATATGCATTAAAATATGAGCTAAAAGGAAATACTGCCTCATCGGTTCAATTTTTTATCACCGATAGCACCCACCATTTTATGCGAGGGGCCCTTTATTTTAGAGCTGAGCCGAACAAAGATTCTCTGGCTCCGCTTATACAGTTTTTTGACGCCGATATTGACACCCTTATCGAATCCTTTAATTGGAGGTAACATGAGTCTGATTAAGAAAGAGCATTTTAACGACGACGTAATTTTTGCCGTTTGGGAAATTGAGGAAGGCTACGACACCCTGTTCAAACAACTCCGACTTGACACGCAAGACAAAGCAACGGTGGAGGGATTTAAAAATTATCAAAGAAAACTAGAGTGGCTGAGTGTTCGCGCATTATTAAATGAAGTTATCGGTCCACGTGCCAAAATTGTCTATGGCCCGGAACGAAAACCCTATCTTCACGACAACTCCTACAACATCAGCATTTCCCATTCCAATAACATTACAGCCATCCTGCTCAGCAAGAAAAAGCGTGTGGGCCTGGATTTGGAATATCAGACAGAAAAAGTATTGCGAATTGCCGATAAATTCCTAACCGACGACGAATTAGCAGCTCTTGATAATACCCAACGTATCCACCACCTATATTTGCATTGGTGTGGCAAAGAGGCTTTATATAAAATCTGCGACAAGCATGATATCAATTTTGTTACCAACCTGCACATCGACCCGTTTATTCCGCAGCAGGAAGGCCAGATGTTTGGCCGAGTCTCGAACCGATACATGAATGAGCGATTTACCCTGAATTATTTTACCCTGAAAAATTATGCAATTGTCTGGTGCTATAAATAATAGGAAATAACCCCACCATCAGCTTGTTATCTATTGCAAAATTCAGCCACCATGAATAGCTATCAAAAATTAGAGAGGGCACATAAAGAGCATAAAAAACTAATTGCCGTATTAATTGATCCGGAAAATTATACCCCTGAGCTATTGGCGGGGTTAATTCGGGAAATAAAGCACTGTGTAGTTGATTTTGTGATGGTTGGAGGAAGTATGGTTACAGAATCGGTAGACAACGTAGTACGCACATTAAAACAAAACCTGCCACAACCTGTCGTGCTATTCCCTGGAAATCCGTCACAAGTAAGCCGCCACGCCGATACCTTGCTATTTTTATCGCTTATTTCCGGAAGGAACCCCGAGCTCCTTATTGGCCAGCATGTGCAGAGTGCCCCCTACATTCGAAAACTCAACCTGGAAGTAATTCCTACCGGTTATATCCTTATCGATGGCGGACATCCCAGTGCCGTGCAATACATGAGCCAGACACAACCCATCCCTGCCGAGAAAACAGATATACTTCAGGCAACAGCCATTGCCGGCCAGATGTTGGGTCTCAAAGCCCTCTATTTAGAAGCTGGAAGCGGTGCTTTGAACCCCATAACCAGCAAAGCCATTAAGGCTGTACGACAAGTCGTTGACATCCCCCTTATTTGCGGTGGGGGCATTAGCTCGGCAGCACAACTGCAACAAACATTAAAAGCAGGTGCCGATATGGTGGTTCTTGGTAACGCATTGGAAAAAGACCCCAAAAACCTCGCCCGCATTCTCTCCTGCAATAGGGTGAGCTAATTGTTGATAAGTTCCCGATAGTTTCCTGTCCTTGAGTTAAACCTGCCAAGGTAATTGCTGTCAAAAAATTGCAGCTCTCGAAATCCCAATAAGCTGCAATTTATACTTCAACGGATTTAGGGACACAATTATGGATCAACATACTGACAGATTACTTAGAAACGAGAAATGGCGGAAACTTGACATTAAAGATATGTCAGAGAGTGAAAAGTACGCTATCTCAAACTTGGGACGAATAAAAAGCTACAAAGCAAATCCCGAGGGCAAAATCATTAAAGGCAGCAGCCTTAAAGGATATCGAATCCTCAATATAAAACTTAACGAAAATAAACGCACCACAAAGTACATCCACAAGTTGGTTGCAGAGCTATTCATCCCTAAAGAAAATGACCATCAAAAATACGTTATCCACCTGGATTTTGACAAAGAGAATAATCATGTCGACAACCTGAAGTGGGTAACAAAAGAGACGATGTTTGCGCACCAAAAAATTAACCCCAATTATAAGAGAGGTACCATTAACTATTCGAAACTTAGTGAAACCGATGTGATCAGGCTCAAGAAAAAACTAAAAAGGGGAAAAAACAAACTCTACAAGTTAGCACGTGAATTTGGCATAACACATACACAACTTAACCGCATACGCTCAGGAGAAAATTGGGGACACGTTGTGGTTGATGAAGAGTAAACCCGGATTTTAAAAAGCAAATTGATTGCCCCTATATCCTTCCATTAATCAAATATTGGCAGCAAGGGTTTATGATAATTTCCCGGCAAAGGCAATCCTAAAAGCCGGCTTAGTGAAGGAGCAACTTGATCCATGGTATAAGGTTCAAAAATTCGTGTAGCAGATGTATTCAGCCCCCATATAACAAATGGAATATGCGTATTAAATGAGGATTTTTGTCCACGTACAAGAAACCGATCAGAACCATCACTCCATCCAGGAAGCAACTCCACAAAAACATCCCCCGAGCGATAAGGGTGGAGGGTATTAAATCCCGAACCTGCTCCCAGAGTCTTACTATTTAATGGGTAAGCAGCAGCCACGCCCTCAAATTGCGCCAAAAAATCGGCTGCTTGTTGTTGCACCTCTTCCCTTGGCACTTTAACCTGATCAAGCATGTGTTGATTCAGGTAATATTGTTGGTTCGAAAAGCCTATTAACCAATCGCCTTTTTTATAGAGCAAATCCAGATAGGTATCGAGAAGCGCTTGCGCTTTTTCACCCTTAAATGTCCCCACAGACCACCCCATATCAGCTAAATACAGGGTATTCTCAGGCATACCTCTATCGGCTGTAAAAACAACCACTACCTCACCTGGCTCAAAACGCTGCTCAAGAAACTGCATTAGATGCGCAATATCCTTATCCAAACGCACAAATATATCTTCCATTTCAACGCTATGAGCATGGAAATACTTATTTGCGTAAGCCATACTACTGAGTCCCAGTACCAGAAGGTCGGGGAAATGGTCCCGTCCCAACTCCTCTCTCTCAATCGCGGTTAAAGCAACATCTTTTGTGTAGGTATTACCAAAAGGAGCAACACGAAGGTATTTATAACTTTCACTGCGCTGCTTCAGAAAAGATAATTCATAGGGAAAGGTATTCCGATACCCGGGAATACCAATTTCATAGGCATTATTATCTGCCATACTTGCTTGGTAGGTTTCCGGGCTATAATAAGTTGTCCAACTTCGCTTGGTATATAGTTGATGAAAATTCTTGTCATGAAACCCTTGCAGCCAGGAAACAGCCGAATCGCGATAATAAGCATTGGTAACCCATAGTCCGGTTCGGGGGTTGAGCCATAATGCCAAATCGGCCGATCGACCGGTACCCATTATTGCTGTTACAGGGTTCATGCTAATACCAACCACTTTGCTACGCCCATGTGTCTGTAATTTGAGCATATCGCCAACAGTAGGTTGCAAAAGCAATGATGGGCTAAAGTTTGTATGTTCAGCATGAAACACCTCATAGGGATTTTGTCCACTGGCAAATTTCTGCATTCGTGTAAGTGGGTCGTACCAGCTATCCCCGATTATCCCGTGGTCACGAGGCCAAAAGCCAGTGGCCAGAGTAGCTACGCCAGAAGCATTACTTACATGAGCCAGATCGTATTGCATATGCTCGAAGGTTACTCCCGAGCGAATTAATCGTTTTATGCCCTTATCGCCAATCGCATCCCAATAACGCTCAATCATTTCATAGCGTAGCTGCTCAACAACCACCTCTACAATCAATTTGGGTGGATCCTTCTGCACAGGTTGTGCCGACAAATAATTGGGAATAAGCAACCCTACAAATCCTATTAAAAGACAAAAACGAAACCTCATACTACAGGAGTTTTAAAGATACCTTGCTAATATAAATAAAATCCCAACCCCTGCAAGTAAGGACAGGCCTAAGTTTAACCCGGCAAAGAGATAATTACCTGTGCGTAAAAGCTCAAAAGTTTCGTAGCTAAATGTTGAAAAGGTACTGAAGCCTCCGCAAAACCCCACCATAAGAAATCCCTTCATCGAACTGGAGAACATCGGCTTTTCTGTAGCAAAATAAATAATAACTCCCAGCAATAGAGTACTCAGCAAATTAGCCACTAAAGTAGCCACTGGATTTATCGTATGAAAATTGGAAGTAATCAGCTTTGAAACACCAAAGCGAGATATACTACCGAGTCCTCCGCCCAAAAAAATAGCCAGAAACAAATTCATGATCGCTATACATTGAATTTAAAATGCATCACATCGCCATCCTGTACCACATACTCCTTGCCTTCCTGGGCAATTTTCCCTGCATCACGACAAGCACTTTCTGTTTTATAGAGGACGTAATCCTTGTACTTGATCACTTCGGCTCGAATAAAACCGCGCTCAAAATCGCTATGAATAATTCCGGCAGCACCAGGGGCTTTTGTTCCGCTCTTGAAGGTCCATGCACGAACTTCCTTCTTGCCGGCGGTAAAATAGGTTTCCAAATTCAGCAAACGATAAGCCGCCTTAATTAATTTTGAAACCCCAGACTCCTCCAGTCCCATCTCTTCCAAGAACATTTGACGCTCCTCATATTCCTCCAACTCAGCTATTTCAGATTCAATGCCGGCAGCAATCACCAATACCTCAGCATTCTCCTGCTCAACACTCTTCTTCAAGGCTTCGGTATAAGCATTCCCTGTTTTAGCTGAGGCTTCATCCACATTACACACATACAAAATAGGCTTATTGGTAAGTAGCAACATATCACTTACCAACTCCCTCTCCTCTTTAGAAAGATCAAGCTCACGAGCGGACTTTCCCTGCAACAAAAGCTCCTTGTATCGACTCAGCACATCAAGCGTTCGCTTGGCTGTTTTGTCGCCTGTTTTTCCTTGTTTTTCCGCTTTCAACATCCGCGCCTCCACAGTCTCCAAATCCTTTAACTGTAATTCCGTATCAATTGTTCCTTTATCGCGAACCGGATCAACAGTAACATCCACATGCGTTATGTTATCGTCATCAAAACAACGCAAAACATGAATGATAGCATCGGTTTCGCGGATATTGGCCAAAAATTTATTGCCTAATCCTTCGCCCTTATTGGCCCCTTTTACCAATCCGGCAATATCCACAATCTCTACAGTTGTTGGCACAACCCGCTCAGGCTGTACAAGCTCCTCCAGTTGTACCAGTCGTTCGTCGGGCACGGTTATAACCCCTACATTAGGCTCAATTGTACAAAAAGGAAAATTTGCCGATTGCGCTTTGGCATTCGACAAACAATTAAAAAGTGTTGATTTCCCTACATTTGGTAATCCAACGATTCCACATTGCAACCCCATAATTCTTTCTTTTATTTTAAGAGTGCAAAATTACAATTTTTCTCCAACCTGACACGACAATGGTTCTTTATTTTAACTGAAAGATCTTCAGGCATTTGCTTAACCAGCTATTAAATTTGGCTGATATGAGATGAATCCATGGTTGAGTAGTGGGCCCAGATCTTTCCGAAGAACCTGTTTTACCCTCTTCCTGCCTCAACAGGACAAGCCTCCTACCCTTGTCCTTGATTTAAATTATCATGTAGACTTATAATGAAGTGCGAACAATATGATGAACCTGGAAATAAAGTAGAAGAATATCCTTCATATTTGATGGGAAACTTGTATTTTTACCCGCAAAATTTTTGCTTAAAAGAAATTAGAAAACATACTATTTAACAATCGATTAGAAAAAATGGCAACAACTAAAGAATTAGAAAAGATAGCAACACAAGTGCGAAGGGATATTGTTCGGATGGTACATGCACAGGCATCCGGACACCCCGGCGGGTCATTAGGTTGTGCCGACTTTGTCACTGCACTCTATTTTGATGTACTTAAGCATACACCCGTGAAGTTCGACATGAATGGATATGAGCAAGATTTATTTTTCCTCTCCAACGGGCATATCTCGCCTTTGTGGTACAGTGTCCTTGCTCGTTCAGGCTACTTCCCAATTGAAGAGCTTGCTTCATTCCGAAAACTTGACTCTCGATTACAAGGACACCCTACAACAAAAGAAGGGCTACCAGGCATTCGCGTTGCTTCAGGATCTCTGGGTCAGGGATTATCAGTAGCGGCAGGAGCCGCCCTTAGTAAAAAATTGAATAACGACCCCTATCTGGTGTATAGCTTACATGGCGATGGGGAGCTTCAGGAGGGCCAAATTTGGGAGGCAGCTATGTATGCCGCAGCCAATAAAGTGGATAACCTAATTGCTACTGTCGATTATAACATGCAGCAGATTGATGGTCCAGTAGATGACGTATTATCCCTAGGCAACCTGAAAGAGAAATGGGAAAGCTTCGGCTGGAAAGCCATCGAGATGAATGGCAATAACATGGAAGAGGTTCAAACCACTCTATCGCTGGCCAAACAACTTACCGGCAAAGGGCAACCCGTAGTAATTCTCATGCGTACCGAAATGGGAAATGGTGTGGACTTTATGATGGGCACACACAAATGGCACGGAGTTGCACCAAACGATGAGCAACTAAAAGATGCCTTAGCTCAGTTAAAGGAAACTTTAGGCGATTATTAGTTTAGTAATTTATAGAAGGATTTCTACTCACATATATAAAATTCGATAGCATATGAAGAACATTGTATTGATTGCACACGATGCCAAAAAACCGGAAATTATCCAGTTCCTTGACGAAAGAAAAGAATGGATTGCCGGAGTGAACCTTATTGCTACCGGACGCACTGCGGAATATATCGAAGAAAACGGAATTGATGTGGAGCATTTAAGTCCGGGACGCTCGGGTGGCTACAATGAAATTACCGCGCGTATTAAGGAAAAAGAGGTGGACATTGTTATATTCCTGCGTGACCCATTGGTTCAGCAAAAACATCATGAAGATATACAGGAGCTGCTTAAAGCTTGTAATATGTACAATATCCCATTGGCAACAAATCATGCCAGTGCAGAACTGCTCATTTTGGGCCTCATAAAGAAAGAAGATTTCGAACGTCAACAGCGCAAGGCGCAAATGTAACCACCCCCATAGCTCTTATAAGGAAAATGCCCGACATGCTGCATAAATATTTCCGTATTGGCGTCCTGTTTCTCATTCTTGTAGGGATACCTGTTACTTTGAGTGCACAACAATTCAAAAAACAGGATCCTCCTACTACCCGGATATTGTTTGTATTTGATGCTTCGCAAAGTATGCTCGGAGCCTGGGAAAGTGACAAGAAGATAAATATTGCGCGAAAGTACCTGATCAACATTGTTGACAGCCTGGAACATTTTGAAAATGTTCAGATGGCACTTCGCGTATACGGGCATCAAAGTCCTGTGCCTCCACAGGACTGCAGCGACACAAAACTGGAGGTGCCTTTTTCAGCCAACAACGCTTCGCACATTCGCCAAAAGCTGCGGTACTTAATCCCTCAGGGCACAACACCAATTGCCCATTCATTAGAGTTAACTGAAGTCGACTTCCCTGCTTGCGACTCGGAAAAATGTCGCAACATTGTCATTCTCATTACCGATGGCATCGAGGCCTGTGACGGCGATCCCTGTCAGGTAGCCCTAAAGCTGCAGCAGAAAGGGATTGTACTGCGTCCCTTTGTTATTGGGATTGGTATCGACCCGCTTTTTGAGAAAACCTTTGAATGTGTAGGCGACTTTTACAACTCGCCCGACGAGGACCGCTTTGCAGAAGTACTAAACGTAGTTGTTTCGCGAGCACTAAACAGTACAACAGCTCAGGTAAACTTGCTGGACAACCGCCAGCTGCCTTCAGAAACCAATGTGGGGATGACTTTCTTTGACCATTACTCGGGAAAGATAAAACACAACTATGTACACACAATCAATTATCTGGGGAATCCGGATACCTTAATTCTGGATCCCCTTGTAACTTACGATTTGGTTGTACATACCCTTCCACCGGTCCGAAAGGACAGTTTCAAGGTGGTTGCAGGAAAACACACACAAATTGGCTTGCCTGCTCCACAAGGAGCGCTTAAAATTACAACTTCCGGAAGCAGCCAATACAATCAGCTTGAAGTCCTGGTCCGCGAGACCGGGAAAAATGAAATACTCAATGTTCAAAAGATCAATCGAATAGAAAAGTATATTACAGGCCAGTATGATTTGGAGATCTTAACACTTCCTCGTATACAACTGGAAAAACTGCAAATTCAACAAAGTGAACAAACGACTATTGAAGTTCCACGCCCGGGAATAGCCAATTTCAGCATGGCTTCAACCGGCCATGGGAGCCTATACCAGCAAACAGCCGATACGTTGCAATGGATTTACAATCTATCGCCAGAGCAAGACCGTGAAACCTTAACACTGCAACCAGGCACCTATCGAATAATTTATCGGGCAAAAAATGCAAAACGCTCAATATACACCATAAGTAAACAATTCGATATCCGTTCCGGAGCATCGACCCATATTATTTTAGATTAATAACGATTTTGATAACGCTATACACAATGAATATAAAAGAGATTAAGGAAATGAAGGACACACGTTCGGGCTTTGGCGCCGGACTGTTGGAAGTAGGCAAGAAAAATGACCGAGTAGTTGCCTTGTGCGCCGATCTTACCGGATCACTAAAAATGGGAGATTTTGAAAAAGAATTTCCGGAGCGTTTTTTTCAGACAGGCATAGCTGAAGCCAATATGATGGGCTTAGCTGCGGGGTTAACCATTGGAGGCAAAATTCCGTTTGCCGGAACTTTTGCCAACTTTGCTACGGGACGTGTTTACGATCAAATTCGTCAATCCATTGCCTATTCGGGTAAGAATGTTAAGATTTGTGCTTCCCATGCGGGTCTCACCCTTGGCGAAGATGGAGCGACACATCAAATACTTGAAGATATTGGTCTTATGAAGATGTTGCCAGGGATGACTGTCATCAACCCGGCCGACTTTAACCAAACAAAAGCTGCAACAATGGCCATTGCAGAATACGAGGGCCCGGTATATTTGCGATTTGGACGCCCTAAAGTACCCAATTTTACCACCCCTGATGCACCTTTTGTCATTGGAAAGGCCATCACCTTTGAAGAAGGTACGGATGTATCCATCTTTGCCACAGGTCATTTATTGTGGAAAGCCCTGGACGCCGCCCAGGAACTTCGTGAAGAGGGCATTAGTTGCGAAGTAATTAATATCCACACCATCAAGCCCCTGGACGAAGAAACCATACTGGCATCGGCACAAAAAACGCGGGCTGTGGTTACAGCCGAGGAGCACATGCGTAATGGAGGACTGGGAGACAGTATTGCCCAAACCCTGGTACGTAATCATCCGGTTCCTATGGAAATGGTGGCCGTAAATGATACCTTTGGTGAAAGTGGAAAACCACATGAACTCATGACCAAATATGGTATCGACACAGCCAATGTAAAAGAAGCTGTACACAACGTGCTAAAACGTAAAAAATAAGGTGCCGGCAACAAAAGCACATGACAGACTACTCAGATAAGGAGCTCATTCAACTTTTTAAAGGCAAAGACACCAAAAACTTTGCCTTTAATATCATTGTACGCAAACATCAGGAAAAACTCTACTGGCACATCCGAAAGTTGGTTGTGCATCATGACGATGCTGATGACATTTTGCAAAATACCTTTATCAAGGTTTGGAAGGGACTCGAGAATTTTCGCGAAGCATCCAAGCTATATACCTGGCTTTATCGTATTGCTACCAATGAAACCCTCACCTTTCTCAAGCAAAAAAAACGAAGATATCTGTTGTCATTCAACGACTATGAAAACCACTTGCAGGAAACGCTTGCCAGTGACAGCTTTTTTGATGGCGATGAAATTCAACGCAAATTACACATTGCCATAACCCAATTACCCGACAAGCAACGAATTGTATTCAACCTCAAATATTTCGAGGAGATGAAATATGATCAAATGGCTGAGGTGCTCGACACATCGGTAGGGGCTTTAAAAGCTTCTTATCACCATGCCGTTAAGAAGATAGAAAAATATCTAAAGGAGAGTTAAACTATTTATTTTGAGCGAAGTCATAGACAGTAGAGAGAAAATTAACAGAGAGATGGAAGAATACAGAAAAGACGGGCTTGAGCAATTGCATCAGGGAAACCTAAAAGAGAACCCTTACAAGGTTCCTGAAGGGTACTTTGATACCTTCCCCTCGCGATTGCAGGAACACATTCAACAGCAGCAACATGCTTCCTCCCCTTTATGGGAACGCTTTATACACCTGATGAAACCTCAAGTGACCATGGCAATAGGAATGCTCATTTTTGCCTTTATTGCAGTTACTGCTGTTCATTATCTGACAAACAACCAGCAACCCAAACATCAACCTCTTCCTGCCGAATATGCAAAAATGATAGAAAATAGCGGTATCGAGTCTTCCGAACAACACTTTATCGATATTTTACTGGAAGAAGAGCAATCGGTACGTCAGGAAAAACTGGAAAAAGAAGCTTACATCGATTACCTGATGGATGAGGGGATTGATTATGGAACTTTGATGGATGAACTTTAACATTATGAAAACGACCATGAAAACTTTTCTTCGCACATTCGTTGCCCTGTTTAGCCTGTTTTTAATCACCAATCAGGTATGGGCACAAGAGGAAAAGGCCGATAGTCGCGGGGAAAAAATTAAAGCACAAAAAATTGCCTTTTTCACCGAAAAGATCGGATTAACGCCGCAAGAAGCCGAATCGTTTTGGCCTGTATATAATCGGTATTGGCAGCAAAAAAACAAAATAACAGCCGCTCGTAAGAAAGATATGTCCTATTTTTCAAACAATGGCGACAGCATGACGAAGAGTGAACTTGAAACCTATGCTCAACGCTATGTGGAATATGAATTGAAGTTGGGGCAACTGATTGTCAGCTATCACGAAAAATTCTGCTCCCTTCTGCCCATCGATAAAGTAATGAAACTTTATATGGCCGATTATGAATTCAAAACATATCTCTTGCACCTGATAAGAGACGGGGGAAAGAAAAAAGAGTAAAAACAAGTATGTACTAAAAAAGGAGCGGAAAACCGCTCCTTTTTTTTATAAGGTTGTTTGCTGCATAAAATCAACACTTTTCTGCATCAAATTATACATCGTTTGATCTTTTTCAACAAAAGGAACATGCTTACGAAAGTTCGCAACCAACTGTTCAAGGGCGGCAGACGATTTTGCCGGACGACGAAACTCAAGGGCCTGAGCCGCATTGAATAACTCCGTAGCCAATACCCGCTCAACATTCTGTAGAACCTGATAGAGCTTTGTAGCTGAATTAGCGCCCATGCTCACGTGATCCTCCTGGCCTTGTGACGACTCAATTGAATCAACTGAAGCAGGAGTAGCCAGTTGCTTATTCTTGCTTACCATACTTGCAGCAGCATATTGAGGGATCATAAAGCCCGAGTTAAGCCCAGGTTTCGCCACAAGAAAACTTGGCAAATCACGCTTCCCGCTTATCAGCTGATAAATTCGTCGTTCCGAGATGTTCCCCAATTCCGCCATCGCAATAGCCATAAAATCGAGCACTAAAGCCAGCGGTTGTCCATGGAAATTACCAGCAGAAACAATCACATCCTCATCAGGGAAAATTGTGGGATTATCCGTTACGGCATTCATCTCATCTTCCACAACACCAGTGGCGTGAGTCAAACTATCTTTTGTGGCACCATGTACCTGAGGGATACAACGAAACGAGTATGGATCCTGCACATGCGCCTTAGGCCGCGCAATTAGCTCGCTATCCTGCAAGTATTCGCGCATTTTCCGGGCGGTTTCAATTTGCCCCTTATGATGTCGTACCTGATGAACGCTATCGTAAAAAGGATCGATGCGTCCATCATAAGCATCCAATGACAAGGCACCGATCAAGTCGGCCCAGCGAATCAATTGTTCTCCTTTCAGCACACTCCATGCAGCGTAAGCTCCCATAAACTGCGTGCCATTCAACAAGGCAAGTCCCTCTTTCGACATCAACTCGATGGGCAGAAAATTCATTTGCTCATTCATCTCTGCACCACTCATGCGCTTTCCTTTCCAACTAACCTCTCCCAAATTTATCAGAGGAAGCGATAAATGCGCTAAGGGGGCCAAATCGCCACTGGCGCCCAATGACCCCGATTGGTATACAACAGGCAATATATCTTCGTTAAAAAAGGCTATCAGACGCTCTACTGTAGCCAATTGTACTCCCGAGTGACCATAAGATAAGGACTGAATCTTTAACAATAGCATCAAGCGTACCACTTCAGCAGGCACTTCATCACCCATACCACAGGCGTGCGACATAACCAGATTCTTTTGTAAGGTCCCCAAATCCTCCTTTGAGATTGAGGTATTACACAAAGAACCGAATCCTGTATTAATACCATAAATTGGATGCTCATTGTTGGTCATCTTTTTATCCAAATAATTGCGGCAGGTCAATATTTTCTCCTTCGCCTCATCGCTTAATGCCAACTCATATTCTTCTGAAATAATTTCGCTCACCCGTGCAAACGAAAGATGCTGACTTGATATATAATGTACTTTTCCCATATGTATAATTATTTAAGTATTCAAAAAAAAATATTGATACCAGGTATACATCAAGGGAACCGAATATCACTCCCGGCAACCAGCACCGGGCGCAATCGTCGATAAGTTGCTAATAATGTTATAAAATAGCCCATTTACATGTTTTTTAAACTTTGAATCAATGGTTCAAAAGCTATTTTCTGCTGTTCTCCGGTAGTCATATTTTTCACGGAAAGATCGCCTGTATTCATCTCTTCTTCTCCCACTATTACCACATAGGGAATGGCTTTCGCGTTGGCATAGCTCATCTGTTTCTTCATTTTTGCAGCTTTCGGATAAAGTTCGCTATTAATGCCTTCTTTCCTCAACCTTTGAATCAAAGGGAGAATATATTGCGCCTCATCTTTCCCAAAATTAACGAATAACACTTTTGTTGAAGCGATAATCTCAGAGGGGAAACGCTCTAAAGCGTCCATAACATCATAAATCCTGTCGGCTCCAAAGGAAACACCAACGCCACTTACATCCTTTAACCCAAAAATACCGGTTAAGTCGTCGTAACGACCACCTCCACAAATGCTGCCCATTTCCGTTTCCAGGGCTTTTACTTCAAAAATGGCTCCGGTATAATAGTTTAAGCCTCGTGCCAGAGTCAGATCCAGTTCAATACGGCATTGCAAGTCCAACACCTCAAGGTAGTCAAGCATTTCTTCAAGTTCTTGTACCCCTTTCAGCCCGGCTTCACTAGTTGCAAGAAGATTTTTCAAATAGCGAACGGATTCATCAATAGTGCCTGAAAAAGCCAAAATCGGCTGTAATTTCTCAAGCGCTTCGGCAGAGAAATCCTGACTCCCTAATTCTTCAAGAACCTTATCTACACCAATTTTATCTAATTTATCAATGGCCACAGTAAGCGCCATAAATTTATCTGCAGCACCAATGTACTCAGCAATCCCCTCCAGTACCTTTCGGTTGTTAACCTTTACGGCAACTCTCAGGTCCAATGCTTGAAAAACCTCATCAATAATCTGAATAAGCTCAACCTCATTCAACAGCCCATCGCTTCCAATAACATCTACATCGCACTGATAAAATTCTCGATAACGTCCTTTCTGAGGCTTATCGGCTCGCCAAACCGGTTGAATCTGGTAGCGCTTAAACGGAAAAGTGAGTGCATGCTGATGTTGTACAACGTAACGCGCAAAAGGAACCGTTAAATCATAGCGTAATCCCTTCTCGGCAATTTGAGAAGTAACAGCTGTTGTCGACGCATCTTGAAGGGCTGCTTGATCAACTTTCGATAAGTAATCGCCTGAATTCAGCACCTTAAATAATAATTTATCGCCCTCGTCGCCATATTTGCCCAAAAGTGTAGACAACTTTTCCATGGCGGGTGTTTCAATGGGTGTATACCCGTATCGCTGAAATATATGTTGAATCGTCTCGAAAATGTAATTTCGCTTCACCATCTCTTGTGGCGAAAAATCTCGCATACCTTTCGGGGTTCCGGGCTTATTTGCGGCCATAATTTGAGCGTTTTTTGTTTCGTGCAAAGATAGAAATAAAATCAGAACCCCATAACCAACAAGGGCTGATGCGTATATACATCAGCCCCTATTTTATATGGGTGGGTTTCTCACTATTTCTTCCAGTCAATAATTTATGGCTCCTCCATCCTATCGAGAAAGGACTTCACCTGAACAACTGTTTAGGTGAATGAATCAACATGTTCAACTATCAAATGATAGCTGAACATGTTCTATGTGCCGTTATCTGGCCATTTTTTTAAGATCTTTTTCCAGCAGACCATCGGGACGCTTACCACGCACAATATTATGTATATCAAAATAGTAAAATTTGGCATCCTCGGCCCCGATAATAATTTTGTAACAACGCGCTTTCAGCCGAGTGCCATAGGGCCCCACTTTATGCAGAAACACGGCATTTTCCTCCCGGTTTTCAATGACCTCTTCAATCTCTTCCCGGCTGGCTAATTTTACACGATAAGGATAAACATCCTGAATTTTGGCCAATGTATTTATGCTCTCCTCCAACTCATCCTGTACCAAATAGAGCGTTTTACTCTTAATATTTTTAATATTATCTTTATAATACTTAAATAAATCTTCGTCTACCAAGTCGGGGTTTTTCTTAAGAGTAAGCATATGATTTTGAAGAAAGCGAATCAGGGTTTCCAGCTTGTACACCCAATATTCTTCATCCACTTCGGTATAGCTCAGAGGAACGGCAACCAGGTCGGTCATATCTTCCCACTTATAAGTTTTATCCCCTAACATAAGGTTTAGAAAGTTATAACGCGTTTTTGTTTTATCTTTATCAAACACCACCTGTGTCATCATAAGAAAAGCGTTATTCGGATCACGACGTAAACTCTCAAATTCGGTATGCGGAATAAACTCATACTCGCTAATAGTCCAATTATCTTTAATGGCTTGCTTTAATTTAAAGTTGTAACTGGAGATGGGATTATTCTCCAACACAACATAAGTTTTTTGCGTATTAAAAAAACGGGTTACGTCGGCAGGTGTCGCTTCATGCTTTTGAGCGACCACTGAACTCGTAAGAAAAATAGCTAAAAGTATTGGCACAATTCGTTTCATAATGCTATAAGTGTTTAATGGATATTAACTTCTCTTGCGCTTGTATCGGGAACAAATTTACAAACTTCTTAAGCGATAATCACGTAGAAATAACGAATTCTGGATATAAGAGTTACATCTGTATGTTTTTTCCTTTTGTCGCTACAATTTCTTACCGGCTAAACTGAAGTATGCCTAATAATTACTAACTTTACGATTAAAAGAAACCAAATAACCGATGAGGCAACTATTCGAACGCATTACCAACCATTTTTTATCACCGATACCACCAAATATTTTTGAATCGCGGGAAGATAAATTTATTTTATTTCGTCTGTTAAGTTATTCAGCCTTTATTATTACGCTGATCTTCTCAGGTATCAGTTTTGCCCAGCAGAATATGCTCATTGGGGGGTTGCTTGTTTTGGCTGCGTTAGGATTTTTAGTGAATTTATTTATACACAACGCGATAAAGAAAATAAAAAAGGCAACAGCAGGTTTTAATCTAATATTTATTGTATTGCTGCTCACCCTGTTTCTTTCTGGAGAGTTTAATTCGCAAGGATTGCTTCTGATGGCCTTCCTTCCTGTAAGTTTTGTTTTTACCTTAGAACAAAAACGAGCGATAAACCTCTCCTTCATTATGTTAGGTATTATTATACTGTGCTTTGCAATACCGGGCACTCCCTCCTTTTTTACTAATTTCAGTAGCAACAGCATCATTCTTTTTTTACTCCTGTATATCTTTCTGTTTTTAATGACTGCTACCTATGAGCATATCAAAATAAAAACCTTAAAAAATTACGGACATGCCTTAACCTCAGCTCAGCACGAAACCCGCGAGAAGAAGGATTTTATTCAGAAGTTAAGTCACCAAATTCGCACTCCTTTAAACAACTTAGTAGTGGTTACCAAGTTGGTAAACACCAAGAACATGGATGAAAAACAACGCGACCTGATTGATACCATCCATGCCTCTACCAACAATCTGGTAAATATCGTGAATAATATTGCGGAGATTTCCGATATTGATATTCAGGAAAGCCAGGAAAATAACCAGTTCTTCAACCTCGAGTCAACGCTTAACAGTACCATAAGACTGTTTGCCGACAATAACACCAACCAAATCAGTTTTCCCATACGCTATGCACAACCTATAGACGTAATGCTGTATGGTGACGCTGTAAAACTTAAGCAGATCTTGCTCAATATAACAGAAGGAATATTGAAGTCCTCAAAGAGCGGAGAAAAGGTGATTCAAATAAATGTTAATAGCTCCTACACCGAAAAGGACACAATCTATATCTCTTTTGAATTAGTTACCCAAAACCTGATACATTTACCCGATGTAGAGCTGCTTGAAGGGGATAGTGCAAAAAAGATATCAGAAAAAGAGCGAAAAATTATGCATGCCCTCGATCTGCATATTGCCCGACGCATAATTAAATCCTTAGGCGGTGATTTTTACCTACATTATAGCCCTAATGAGTTCATTTGCGGTTTTTCTCTTCAATACGTCACCGGAAAAGAAACGACACCAGAATCCGAGAGCAAGGTTAACACATTTGCCCCCTTACATAGCAAGCAAGAGGGCACAGGCATCAGTATTGAACAGGCCAATGTGTTACTTGTTGAAGACAACCCCATAAACCAGAAAATCGTACTTTTAAGCTTAAAGAAACTGGTGAAAAATGTAGATGTAGCAAACAATGGGAAAGAGGCATTAGACAAATTCGGCTCCATAAAATATGATATTATTCTTATGGATATTCAAATGCCGGTGATGAACGGAATTGTCACCACACAAAAAATAAGAAGTATTGAAAAGAGTACCAATTCCCACACCCCCATTATTGCCATCACTGCAAATGCCTTACTGGGCGATAAAGAAGAATGCCTGGCTGCAGGGATGGACGATTACATAAGCAAGCCCTTCCAAATTGAAACCCTTGTGGGAAAAATGGAAAACCAACTTGCAAAAGCTTAAGCTCCAACACGAAGCAGGACAATTGCCGAGAGTACACAAGCGATTCCCAGCTTTCCTCTAATTGACAAAGGTTGTTTAAGAAAAAAGTGCCCCATTATAGCTGTACCCAAAATTCCAATAGCTCCCCATGATGCATAGGCTATGGCCAAATTCATGTACTGAATTGCTCGCTCCAGGAAAAAGAAAGCGGCTGCCACGCATATCAAAGCCCCAATTCCCGGTAAGGGTTTCCTAAACCCATGCGACATGGCTATTAAGCGATTCGCAAAAATATCCAAAACAGCAGCTAATATCACATATAGTATTTCTCTCATTTTCCCTAAGCATCAAAGTTAATCAATAGGATTCCTACAGCTGCCAGCACAATTCCTCCTATTTGGAGTAAGGATAAGTGTTCGTCAAACAAAAAATAAGAGACAACAGAAATAAGCAGCAAACCAGCGCCTTCCCAACTGGCAAAGGCTACTGCTATGGGAATTTTCTTAACCGCTCCTGATAAGAGGATATAGGAAAGAATAATTAACAGGTAAAATATCCACTGATGGGAGGAATCCTGAAGTTGATTCCATTTCATAAATAAGGAACCCGCCACTTCACTAAAAATAGCAAGTGAAAGGAAAAACCATGCCTTGCGCATATAAATATCATTTGTTATATAAATACAGAAATATCAACCACCCTCCTGTACAGGATCAGGCCTGATATCTCCTCATAGATGGTATTTTATAAAAATGATATAATGCTTATACATGTCGCTCAATTTGAAGGCAAATATAGGACATTGGGACGCAAAAAAAAATGCCTTAAAACAGGAATGGGAGAACAATTCGGTTCTCCCATCAGAAAATTTAAATTCTTTTCAGCCTTATTTATCGAAAATACTAATGACTTCCCCTTTATGATTAGCAAACTTAATCACTAATTTATCCGGATATGTGAGCGCATAATCAATGATTGTATTTCGCACTTCCGTTTCATTATCCCCCTTGTACTGAAAGTAGATGCCTTCAACATACCCATTGTCAGGGGGAGTTACATCCAACTCGCCATCTTCCAGATCAAAAAAACCATAATATCCATCATTTAGAGCAGGAATTTCTATGGGTAACTGGTTCAGAGAATCCACAAAACTGGTCACCAAGCTTTCATTAGCGATATCGGAATAAGCAACAGTCCCCCAATACAACCCCTCAGGAATGCGATTTAAGGTATCGGTAAGTACATCAATTGAGGGATTATTGGTCATAGTAATCACAAACAAGGAGTCCGATACTTCCAGGGTTCCTTCATTCAATTCATCATCGACTCGCAGTTCCAACTGATAGGTGCCTTCTTCCACCACAAAGAAATCCTCAGAGTAAGCAGGGCCTTGCGTGCTTACACAACCATTGGGCACCATAATACCGGTATAATCAATGATAATGGTATCCTCTATCATCTGGGTTGTAGCAGCAAGCTGATAATTAGAGCAACTAAACACCTGTTCGGTTGTAGATAAAAGCATTAATGAATTTGGATCTGCCGAGACATTCTCATACATCTCTAACTGCACATCCGATCCCACTACTGCTTTGTCTTTATCGTCATCGTTCAGACAAGAACTGAAAAACGGGATCAATAAGCTTAACAAAAGAATCTTTCGCATAATATTCATTTTCAATAAAGTAAGTTTTAATTTCTCATCAAATTTCAAACCATAAGCATGAAATTGTTATCTCTTTAAGGATGTTCCCATTACAAAAAGGGTTGCTTGCTTTGGTGAAATTTGTTTGTGGGGAACTATTTCATTAAGCCTCCAATATCTTATGGGGCTCAAAACCAACAATCAGGATATCATCCACTTGTTCTTGTTCGCCCTGCCAATCGCGCAAACTTCTTTCCATATACGCTGCTTGCTGAGCCATCGGCAGTTTATGAATGGTAAGCAACAAGTGCCGGAATCGTCGGTATTTATATTTTTTCCCTTCGGGTCCACCGAACTGATCTGCATACCCGTCAGTGAAAATATAGAATACATCACCTGGTTTAATAGGGATGGTGGTTTTAGTTACTCTCTTTACCTCCTTCTCATCCATTAATCCTACTGAGAAGCGGTCCCCTTTAATTTCTTCAAGCTTGTTATCGCGGATGTAATACATGGGACGGAATGCTCCCGCATAATCAAGTGTTTGCTTCTGTTTGTCAATAACACATAATGCAATGTCCATGCCGTCGCGCAAACGAATATTGCTGTTCTCTTTCCCAAAGGTTACAGCCACGCCTCGGTTCATTTCATAGAGAATTTTATCGGCTTCATCGATTCCTTGCACATCGGTAATATTTCGCAAAAGTTCAAATCCAATAATGGACATAAAAGCACCAGGAACTCCATGTCCTGTACAGTCGACGACGGCAACAAAAGTCTTATCTCCTTGGCGGTTTACCCAGTAAAAATCACCACTTACAATATCTTTCGGTTGGTAGAGGATGAATGATTCGGGCACCACTTTTTTAAACAATTCATGTGAGGGCATCAGTGCCTCCTGGATGCGTTTTGCATAGGTTATACTATCAGTAATGCTCTTATTCTTTATGGTTAGCTCCTCCTTCTGCTTGGCAACCTGATGGGCAATAAGTTGTTTTTCGCGAAGCTCGTAATTCATGTGACGCAAATTTCGCGTACGCCACTGTACCAATGCATAAATACTTAAAAAGAAAACCAATACATAGAGTATATACGCCACCTTTGTGCGCCAAATAGGCGTTTCAACTATCAGAGGGAGGGCAGCTCCATCTTCATTCCAAACAAAATCACTGTTGGTACCCTTCACCCGAAAAACATATTGCCCGGGAGGCAAGTTAGAAAAAGAGGCATAGCGTCGAGTACCAATATCTATCCAATCATTCTCTAACCCTTCAAGCCTATAGGCATACCTGTTTTTTTCGGGTTCCGTAAAATCAAGTGAAGCAAATTGTATGGTAATAAGATTCGTGCCATAAGGGATATGCAATGTATCAAGCAACTCTCCTCGGAGCTTTTCTCTGTTTTGCATAGATACAAGTTCAACCTGCCCGATAACGACTGGGGGAATATAACTATTTTTCGTAATGGAGTCGGGATAAAAAGCATTTAACCCATTAATCCCGCCGAAAAGCAATTCTCCATCAGAGGCTTTATAGGCAGCACCATGATTAAATTCATAGTCTTGCAAGCCGTCGGAGATATCATAGTCACTAAATTCAAGCGTATTGGTATTTAGACGAGACAGCCCCCGATTTGTACTTAACCACAACTCCCCGCTCTTACCGGGCAACACGGCATAAATAAGGTTATTCGGCAAGCCATCCTTTTCGGTAAACACTTTTATCTCACCTGTTTTAGGATAATACCGATTAAGTCCACTAACAGTTCCAATCCATAAAGTCCCTGTTAACGAATCCTGATAAATCGATAGCACTTCACTGTTACTTATACAATTATCGCAACCAGGAAGCGATTCTGATTTTAAATGAAGTTCTGATTCGCCCTGTAAATTAATCAGATTCATACCGTTCTCTGTCCCTACCCAAACCTTGCCTCCTTCCACATGTGGCTCCAGGCAATAGACCAAATTGGCGGCAATGCTTGCAGAATCCTGGGCATTATGAAAAAAACTGTTAATACTATCCCCTTGCAATTTGTGCAGGCCATAACGTGTAGCAAACCAAATGCCACCTTGGCTATCTTCAGTTATCCCAAAAACGCGGTTACTTTTAAATAGTTTTGCATTTTGATTGCCAACAAGGCGCTTTATATTCCGATAATCATCGGTAAAGTTCACCCCATTCTGCGTACCAATCCAAAGACGTTCATTACTATCCTGGAAAAGGTAGTGAACAAAATTATTGGATAGCTGACTATTGGTTTCCCTATACCGAGTTACGTCATCCTGCATAGGATTATAAACGTGCAATCCGGCTCCCCAGGTGCCGGCCCAAATACGTTGATCTTTATCTTTAAAAATGGATCCAATATAATTATTCGAGAATAAAGGATTTCCTTGACTATCGGTATTATAAAGTGTAAACTTTCTACGGGCCCGGAAAATTTTAAAAAGCCCTTGCAGGGTACCCACCCACAAATTACCAGCATTATCTTCAGTAAATGAAGTAACCGTTGAGGCTAAAATGATGTGCTCATTACCGAAGAATCGGTTCATGGGTAAAAACTGTTCCTTTGCTCTGTCAAATAGAAAAATACCCGCACTCGTACCAATCCAGAACTCCCCATTTCGATCTTCAATCATGGCATTGATAATATCGGTTCCGGGTTGCTCAGAAATATAATATCGATCAAAGGCATCGGCACGTCGATTGTATTTATTGAGCCCTTCACGCGTACCTATCCATAAATTTTTTTGGTTATCCTCATATACAGTGTTTATCCGGTTATTGCTAAGTGATGTCACATCGTCAGGTTGATGCAGATAGTGTTTGAATAACTCCAGTGACTTATCAAAAAAGTTCAGCCCATCCTTCGTTCCCACCCAGAGTTTTTCTTCACTGTCCTCAAGAAGAGCAAAATTGGTAATTTCACTTACAAAATTAAAAATGTCATTATAGTGCTCATAGCATATGAACCGATCATATTCAGGAAGATATTTACATAAAAAATTAAGCGTTTTTACCCATAAATGCCCCTGTTTATCAATGTAAACATGGTACACTTCATTTTCCGGAAGGGCATCAGGCAACAAAGGGTTGGCCAGGTATTGTTTAAAAATTCCCTCCTGATATATGTACTTATTTAAACCATATTTAGTTCCAATCCATAAATCGCCATTGCTATCCTCGCAAATGGAATGAATATAATTATTGGAAATGGAAGAGGTATCTAACGGTTGGTTTTTGAAGATCTCAAAATCATACCCATCATACATATTTAGTCCATCTTGGGTGCCAATCCACAAGTACCCTCTTGAATCCTGAAACAGGGAAATCACAGAGGTTTGCGAAAGTCCGTCTTCAATGGAAATATAATCAACTGAATAATTTGAGTTCTGAGCATTGCTTACACTCATAGCTCCCAGAGCAAATACCAGGATAAGAGTGGTGCGTAAAACAAATATTTTAAGCAATGCCTTCATTGGTTTTCTGCTAATTTAAGACATATTACGGTGATAACAAACAGTTGGGCTGGTTTCATTCGTTTTCGCGAGAAGGAATGGTGTATGACTGCGTCATCGACAATGTGCTAAACCGCTTCGACGGTGAAGACAGGAAAGGACCTAATTGCAACTCATCCCATCGCATATCCACTTTTTCAACAATCTCCGGAGCCATTGTAATTACATTTGGCCATTGGCGCTTATAGTTATCGTCCTCACGTATTTTCATCGTAGCATCTACCAACATTCGCCAGTTGCCTGCCTGTAGCGTACCATGGAAATAGAGATCACGATGAGGCTCTAGATTGCCTAAAGCAAGCCAGCCAATCATATCCGTATCATTCGCATCAACTTGTTCATCAACCAGAACAATGGAACCACCCCCTGAGAAACGGCTATCCTTCAACCAATTTTGAATAAAACGCTTCTTATCCAGCACCTCTTGACGCAAAGTCCCAACCCATAAGGGACAACTACCAGTGTTTGCAATGGGAATAAATGCCACTAACTCCTCCGGCAGTTCTCCTTCCCATTGCAAGGGCATAGCAGGTTGCGCTGTTCCTTCACCTTCTTCGGGAAGTGGAGCGGTTGCATCCAAGCCTACTTTGCTGCCAAAAGAAAAAGTGGGCGAGGCATGATCCAGAATGTCCATTGGCCCCTTGGATGTATGCATATCGGTCTCCGGATTTACAAAATGGGTAATTGCATTAAAAACTTGCTTATAATCCGTTAGCTCCACAGAGGCATCCAACACTACCAATACTTTACTAAACATCATCTGACCTGCACCCCACAAGGCATTCATTATTTTCACCGCTTGTCCCGGATAGGTTTTGCGGATCTTTACTAACACCAAATTATGAGCCACCCCTTGAACGGGAAGGTGTAAATCTACAATTTCGGGCCCTATGGCAAATTGAATGGGCTTAAGAAACAACTGTTCGGTAGCTTTACCCAAATAAGCATCCTCCATAGGTGGAATGCCCACGATTGTGGCAGGGTATATTGCATTTTTCTTGTGGGTAATAGCGGTTACATGGAACTTTGGGTACCAATCGGGGAGCGAGTAGAAGCCGGTATGATCGCCAAAAGGGCCCTCCCATACAGGATCTTCTTGAGGATCGATATACCCTTCAATAACAATATCGGCATCGGCGGGTACTTCAATATCTTGTGTGCGTGCTTTAATCAGTTCCACAGGTGCTTGTCGCAAAAATCCGGCAAGCATAAATTCATCCATATTATCGGGCAACGGAGCGGTAGCACAATAGGTATAAACCGGGTCTCCTCCCAGAACAACCGCCACAGGCATACGTTTTCCCAGCTCTTTGTATTCCCGATAATGTCGGGCAGCTACTTTATGCCGATGCCAATGCATGCCGGTCATCTGATCAGTAAATTGTTGCATGCGGTACATACCTACATTCCGAATTCCTGTATGCGGATCTTTCGTAATAACAACGGGAAGGGTAATGAACTTTCCCCCATCATGTGGCCAACATGTTAAAATGGGTAACTCCGATAAATTCGGCACCTCCATAACAACCTGTTGGCAAAGTGCTTTCCCTTTCTTTGTTTTCGGCAAGATCCCCGCCATTTTTTTCAGTTGCCAAGCCATTTTTATTTTATCGAAAAAACCAACAGGAGGCGTGGTAAACATATCGAGATAGCTATTCAAACGCTGCTGTAAGCCCTCCCACGAGTCAACACCAAGGACTTGTTGCATACGTTTATCGGACCCCATTACGTTCATCAGTACAGGAAAAGCCGTGCCTGAATCTTCAAAAAGTACAGCTTTCCCTCCATCAGGCTGTTTTGAGAACCGATCCACTATCTCGGTCATCTCTAAATGGGGCGATACCTTCCCTTTTACCCGTATCAGCTCTCCGCTGTATTCCAATTTTGTAATAAAATGTTCTAAGCTTCTATCGATCATACGCACTTCCGTTAAACAAAAACAGGGGCCAATTGGCCCCTGTGAATATAAGGTATATTTTTTAAAGAAACTTAAAGTCCTGTCCCATATATCGAGCACCTTCACCAAGCATTTCCTCAATCCGAAGAAGCTGATTATATTTAGCAATCCGGTCGGAACGAGAAGCCGAACCCGTTTTAATTAACCCGGTATTTAAAGCTACGGCAAGATCTGCAATGGTAGTATCTTCAGTTTCACCAGAGCGATGACTAATAATGGCGGTATAGCCATTTTCGTTGGCTAAGCGCACAGCGTCCATTGTCTCGGAGAGTGTTCCAATCTGATTTACTTTAATCAGGATGCTATTTCCCACGCCTTGCTCAATTCCTTTTTGCAGGCGTTTCACATTGGTAACAAAAAGATCATCACCTACTAATTGCACACTATCGCCAATGGCCTCAGTAAGTTGCTTCCAACCGCTCCAATCATCTTCATCAAGTCCATCTTCAATGGATAAAATTGGATACTTCTCACTCCAGTTTTTCCAGTAATTCACCATATCGGCTGATGATAAGTCTTCATTAGTCGACTCGAAATGGTAAACTTTCTTGTCCTTATCATAAAATTCACTGGCTGCAGGGTCAAGGGCAATAAAAATATCTTTGCCGGGCTTATATCCGGCCTTTTCAATCGCCTCCATAACCACTTCAATGGCCTCGTCGTTTGAATTTAAGCTGGGTGCAAATCCACCTTCGTCTCCTACATTTGTGGAATGTCCTTTGGCTTTCAATACGGCTTTCAAGTTGTGGAATACTTCCGTCCCCATGCGTAAGGCCTCACCAAAAGATTTAGCACCAACAGGCATAATCATGAATTCCTGGATGTCAATTTTATTATCAGCATGACTTCCTCCATTAAGGATATTCATCATAGGAATGGGCAAGGTAGTAGCATTTGCCCCTCCTAAATAGCGGTACAGCGGTTGTCCGGTTTCTTCGGCAGCAGCTTTAGCCACAGCTAAGGAAACACCTAACATAGCATTTGCGCCTAGTTTCTCTTTATTTTCCGTGCCATCTAGCTCAATTAACAAGTTATCAATAGCTCGCTGATCTTCTACGAAATAGCCCTCCAGCTCAGTATCGATAAGGGTATTTACATTTTCAACAGCTTTCATAACTCCTTTTCCCAGGTAACGGTCGTTATCCCCGTCACGCAACTCCACAGCTTCGTGAACCCCTGTAGAGGCGCCTGAAGGTACGGCTGCCCGTCCTACAACCCCATTGGTGGTTGTAACTTCAACCTCGATAGTTGGATTCCCTCGGGAATCTAATATTTCTCTAGCGTGAACATCAATAATTTGTCCCATGATTTCAATTATATTACGATTTGAAAATTTTATCCAATTTAGCCAAAGGTAGTGAATAATCTATTATACTGCCAGTTTAGGCAAAAAAAAAGGATACCTGATGGGGTATCCTTTTTTGGTATATGCCGTTGACATTTACTCGTCTTTGGTCTCTTTTTCATCGGCCTGAGAAGCATCCGATTCCTTTGTGGGTTCCTCCTTAGGTTCCACGGGTTGTTCGGCAGTTGCCTGTGCTGTCTCCTCAGTTTTTTTGGCCCCTCCGCCTCCTCTGCGTCGTCGACGTTTGGAAGTGCTGGCCGTTTTGGTGGTTGTATAAGTTTCGTTAAAGTCAACCAATTCAATAAAACACATATCAGCATTATCGCCAATTCGTGTTCCGGTTTTCAATATACGTGTATAACCACCAGCACGTTGTGCTATTTTGGGGCTCACTTCACGAAATAATTCCGATACGGCAGTCTTGTCCTTCAGGTAGGCAAATACCACACGACGAGAATGCGTAGTGTCGTTTTTAGATTTCGTGATCAATGGCTCCACATACTTACGAAGCGCTTTTGCTTTAGCAGTTGTAGTGTGAATACGCTTATGTAAGATTAACGACGAAGCCATATTGGCAAGCATCGCTTTACGATGTGCCCTGGTTCGGCTTAAGTGATTGAATGATTTTCTATGTCTCATCCTTGTTAGTCTTTGTCTAATTTATACTTTGAAACATCCATGCCAAAATTCAAACTCATTTGGCTAAGCAGATCGTCCAGCTCCGTGAGCGATTTTTTTCCGAAGTTTCGGAATTTCAGGAGATCGTTTTTGTTGTATTTCACCAGGTCTCCAAGGGTTTCAACTTCGGCAGCTTTTAAGCAGTTAAGCGCACGTACGGAAAGATCCATGTCAACCAATTTGGTTTTAAGCAACTGACGCATGTGCAGCACTTCTTCATCAAACTCTTCCGTGCCGTACTTATCATCATCCTCAAGGGTAATCTTCTCGTCGGAGAAGAGCATCAAGTGATAGATAAGGATTTTTGCTGCCTCTTTCAGTGCTTCTTTTGGGTGTATGGAGCCATCTGTTTCAATCTCAAAAATCAATTTTTCGTAATCGGTTTTCTGCTCCACGCGAAAATTCTCGATGGCGTACTTCACATTACGAATAGGAGTAAATATTGAGTCGATAGCAATAACGCCCAGTTCATCATCAGCAGATTGGTTTTCTTCAGAGGGCACATACCCACGTCCTTTTTCGATATAAAAATCTATCTGGATCTTTACGTCTTTCTCCATTTGACAGATAACGTGCTCAGGATTCAGGACCTTAAAGTTGCTGAGGAAATTATCCATATCGCCAGCCTTAAAGGCTTCTTGTCCGGAAATAGTTACCGAAATTTTTTCGTTTTCTGCCTCCTCAACCAGCTGTTTGAAACATACCTGCTTCAGATTTAGGACGATCTCGCTAACATCTTCAATAACTCCTGGTAGCGTGGAAAACTCGTGATCGGCTCCCTCGATTTTAATTTTGGTTATGGCATACCCTTCGAGGGAGGACAGGAGAATCCTGCGTAACGAGTTTCCTACAGTGATACCATAGCCTGGCTCGAGCGGACGAAATTCGAATTTACCGAATTGGTCGTCGGCTTCAACCATTATTACTTTATCGGGCTTTTGAAATGCTAGTATTGCCATAAAAATAAAGCGATTATTATTATTTAGAATATAATTCTACGATGAGTTGTTCCTTGATATTCTCTGGAATATCGCTTCGTTCTGGCAAGTTCAAGAACTTTCCAGTCATCTCTGCTTCATCCCATTCTAACCAGGAAAATTTGGTATGACGGCCAGAAGCAAGGCTTTCGGTAATCACTACCATCGATTTGCTACGTTCACGTACGGCGATAATATCCCCGGGTTTAACATGGTAGGAAGGGAAGTTCATCACTTTCCCATTCACCAGGATATGACGGTGGGTTACCAACTGACGTGCTGCGCGGCGAGTGGAGCCAATACCCAGGCGGAATACCACATTATCCAGGCGGGCTTCCAACATTTGTAAAAGGTTTTCACCGGTAATTCCCTTGCGACGTGAAGCTTCAGCAAACAAGTTGTAGAATTGCTTCTCCAGAACGCCATAGGTGTATTTTGCTTTTTGTTTTTCCAGAAGCTGAGTGCCGTATTCCGACATCTTGCGACGACGTTTGTTGTTCCCGTGCTGCCCGGGAGCATACTGGCGCCGCTCATAGTGCTTATCTGGTCCGAAAACTGGTTCCCCTAATTTTCGGGCGATTTTCGATTTTGGTCCTCTATATCGTGCCATTCGTTTTCTTCATTAAAAATTTTACCTCTACAAAAAATTATACTCTTCTGCGTTTTGCAGGACGACATCCATTGTGTGGCAATGGAGTTACGTCAACGATTTCAGTTACTTCAATACCCATGTTATGAACGGTACGCATAGCCGACTCACGACCAGACCCAGGTCCTTTTACATAAGCTTTTACTTTCCGTAATCCTAAATCGTAGGCTACTTTAGCACAATCTTCAGCGGCCATTTGCGCGGCATAAGGTGTATTTTTCTTTGATCCACGGAAGCCTTTCTTCCCTGCAGAGGCCCAAGAAATTACCTGACCACTATTATTGGTCATGGAGATAATGATATTATTGAATGAAGCGTGGACATGCAGTTGACCAACGGCTTCAACCTTAACGGTCCTCTTTTTTGATGATCCTGATTTTTTAGCCATATTCCGTCAATTATTTCTTTTTATTTGCTATGGTTTTTCTCTTACCCTTACGTGTACGGGCGTTGTTTTTAGTGGATTGCCCCCGAACGGGTAAGCCAATACGATGACGGATACCCCGATAACAACCAATGTCCATCAATCGTTTGATGTTCATTTGCATTTCGGAGCGTAAGGCGCCTTCAACTTTAAACTTTTCGTTGATGACTCCACGCAAACTTGCAATCTCATCGTCGTTCCAATCCTTAACTTTTGTATTAGGATCAATTCCAGCCTCTTTTAATATTTTTTGGGCAGTGCTTCGACCCACACCGTAGATGTAAGTCAAGCCTACAACGCCACGTTTATTTTTGGGTAAGTCTACTCCTACAATTCTAGCCATAAATCTTATTTATTAGAAACCACAAAGTTAATAATTTATCCCTGACGTTGTTTAAATTTGGGATTCTTTTTGTTAATTACGTACAGCCTTCCTTTTCGACGTACGATTTTGCAATCACTGCTGCGCTTCTTAACTGATGCTCTAACTTTCATTGTTTCGTTTTTTACTATTTGTAACGATACGTAATTCTACCTTTCGACAGATCATAAGGGGACATTTCAACTTTTACCCGGTCGCCTGGCAAAATTTTAATATAATGCATACGCATTTTACCAGATATGTGGGCAGTAATCACATGTCCATTTTCCAATTCTACACGAAACATCGCATTGGATAATGCCTCTATGATAGTTCCGTCTTGTTCTATTGAAGGTTGTTTAGCCATAAACTATAACCCTGTTTTTACGTGTTGCTCAATAAATTTAAACGTTGATAAAATATCGGCCTCCTGTTTTTTAATAGCGAGTGCCAATTCAAAATGCGCTGAAGGCTTGCGATCAATAGTTCGGATGGTCCAACCATCACGGTCTTGCACAATTTCCCGTCGGCCCAGGTTGATCATGGGTTCGATACAAATAACCATGCCTTCCTTGAGTTTGGGGCCGCGCCCTTGTTTTCCATAATTTGGAACTTCAGGCGCCTCGTGCATATTGCTTCCTAATCCGTGTCCGACCATTTCTCGTACCACCGAAAACCCTGCTTGTTCAGCATGCCGTTGTACAGCAGCGCTTATATCGCCTACTCTCTTTCCGGCTACAGCTTGTTCAATTCCCTTGAACAAGGATTCTTTTGTTACTTTTAACAAGCGTTGTACCTCTTGGCTAACTTCGCCTACCATAAAGGTATAAGCACTGTCGCCATAGAATCCTTCCATTTTGGTGCCGCAATCAACCGATATGATATCGCCATCTTGCAGTTCCTTATTCGAAGGTATTCCATGTACCACTTCCTCGTTTACCGAGGTACAAAGGGTGTTAGGGAATCCTGCATAACCAAGAAACCCGGGCTCGGCACCATGATCGCGGATATAAGTCTCTGCAATCTTATCCAATTGGAGCGTCGTGACTCCGGGTTTGATGTGCTTTGCAAGCTCACCTAATGTTTTCGATACCAGTAGATTGTTTTTCCGAAGAATTTCGATCTCCTGGTCAGTTTTAAGCTTCAGCATATATCAGAACGTTTCTACATTTTTTAGATTACTGCGGAACCCCCTGAGCGTCCCTTAATTTTCCCTGACTTCATCAAGCCATCATAATGGCGCATGAGCAGGTGACTCTCAATTTGCTGTAGAGTATCTAAAACAACTCCAACCAAAATTAGCAACGACGTTCCACCGTAAAACTGTGCCCACTGATTATTTACACCAAATTTCATTGCTATAGCAGGCAAAATAGCAACTAAAGCTAAAAAGATAGACCCTGGCAGGGTAATGCGTGACATTACACTATCGAGGAACTCTACAGTTTTTCGCCCAGGTTTCACACCGGGAATAAACCCGCCGTTTTTCTTCATGTCTTCGGCCATCTGTGTTGGATTGATAGTAATGGCTGTGTAGAAGTACGTGAAGAGTACAATAAGTACACCAAAGGTAAAGTTATACCAAAATCCCGTGTAGTTTGAAAAAGCAGCCGCAAACCCGGTCATTGACTCACTTTCGGAAAAACCCGCGATGGTAAGAGGAATAAACATCAGGGCTTGAGCGAAAATGATTGGCATAACTCCTGCGGAATTCACCTTCAGGGGTATGTATTGTCGAACACCTCCATATTGTTTGTTGCCAACAATGCGTTTGGCATACTGTACAGGAATACGTCGGGTACCCTGCACCAATAAAATGGTAACCATAAAGATGAAAAATAGAATCACCATCTCTAATAAAAAGGCCACCAAGCCTCCTCCTTGCTCTTCGAAACGACTAAGGAATTCGGCAAACAGAGCAAAAGGCAAGCGGGCAATAATACCAATCATAATGATTAACGAGATACCATTACCAATTCCCTTATCAGTAATTTTCTCGCCCAACCACATAATAAACATGGTACCCGCAGTTAGGATAATAATTGAAGAAATCCAGAAGAACGAGCCTTGTAATACAAACGCACTCGGGGGCAGTTGCACCTGAAGGTTTTTCAGGTAAGCCGGTGCTTGTAATAACAATATAATTACTGTAAGATATCGCGTAATTTGATTGATTTTTCGTCTACCGCTTTCCCCTTCCCGCTGTAATCGTTGGAAGTAAGGAATCGCAATTCCTAGTAACTGTACCACAATCGAAGCCGAAATATAAGGCATAATTCCCAATCCGAAGATCGAGGCATTTGAAAAAGCGCCTCCTGAGAACATATTCAATAGCCCCATTACTCCATCGGCTGTTTGATCTTTTAATGCAGACAACTCGGTGGGATTAATTCCGGGCAATACGATAAAACTACCTAAACGGTAGATTAACAAAATAAGTAAGGTATAGAGAATCCGATATCGGAGATCCTCAATTTTAGCGATATTCTTGATCGTTTGTATTAAAGCTCTCATTCATTTAAAGTTTTACAACGGTTCCTTCAAGTGATTCAATTGCTTCCTTAGCCGTTTTGGAGAAGGCATGAGCTTTAACTTCCAACTTCTGGGTGAGCTCACCATTTCCAAGGATTTTCACCAGGCTATTTCTTTTCACCAGCCCTGCCTGGAAAAGAACCTCTACATCAATGGTAGTGATTCCTTTGCTTTGAGCAAGGGTTTCAAGCGTCGACAGGTTGATTCCTTTGTAGGCTTTCCGATTGATATTGGTAAAGCCATATTTAGGAACCCGTCGTTGCAAGGGCATCTGTCCACCCTCAAAGCCGATCTTACGGGAGTAACCAGAACGTGATTTTGCTCCTTTGTGACCGCGAGTAGAAGTCCCAGCGTGGCCTGATCCTTCCCCACGACCAATACGCTTTTCTTTTTTGGTCGAGTGGGCTGCAGGTTTCAAATTACTTAAGTCCATATCTTGTTACAAAATTTTCAATTACAAATTTTCAACCTTTACTAAGTGGTTAACCTTACGAATCATCCCCAAGATTTGAGGCGTATCTTCGTGTTCCACTGCATTGTGCATTTTCTTGATACCCAAGGCTATAAGCGTTACTTTTTGACGCTGGGGGCAACCAATTGCACTTTTGATTTGAGTGACTTTTATTTTCGCCATAATTACTGGTTAATCTATCCGTTAAACACTTTATCAAGAGAGACCCCCCGATGCTCAGCAACAGTGCGTGCATCGCGTAATTCAAGGAGTGCATCAATAGTAGCTTTCACCAGGTTGTGAGGGTTACTCGAGCCTTTGGATTTAGCCAATACATCAGTTATTCCTACACTCTCCAGAACGGCACGCATAGCACCTCCTGCTTTTACTCCGGTACCATTGGATGCTGGCTTCAGGTAAATCTGAGCGCCACCAAAACGCATCACTTGCTCGTGAGGAACAGTGCCATGAAGAATGGGTACCTTCACCAGGTTTTTCTTTGCAGCTTCAACGCCTTTGGCAATAGCGGTAGTAACTTCTTTAGCTTTACCTAAGCCGTAACCGACAATACCATCTTCGTTTCCAACCACTACAATGGCAGTAAATCCAAAGTTACGTCCTCCTTTGGTAACTTTCGTTACACGCTGGATACTTACAAGCCTATCTTTAAGCTCTAAGTCACTGGTTTTTACCTTTCGAATTGTATTTGTTGACATAATATCTTAATTCTTAGAATTTTAATCCACCCTTTCGTGCACCCTCGGCTAATGCCTTCACTCGTCCGTGGTAAAGATAACCATTTCGGTCGAAAAGTACCTGTTCAATCCCTTTTTCCAAGGCTTTTTTTGCGGCTAGTTCGCCTACAGCTTCGGCCACCTGGGATTTAGTCAGATTCTCTTTTGCCTGTATCGTTTTCTCCTGCGAGCTGGCAGCCGCCAAAGTGCGTCCTTCCAGGTCGTCGATAAACTGTGCGTAAATACCTTTGTTACTGCGATATACACTCATGCGAGGTTTTTCAGCCGTACCAAACGCTTTTTTACGAATACGTTGTTTAATTCTATATCGTCGCTCTCTTTTCGTTAAGGCCATGATTTAAATCATTTAAAAATTATACACTCGCTGACTTACCAGCTTTACGGCGTATGTGTTCGCCCACAAACTTAATACCTTTCCCCTTGTATGGTTCGGGTGGTCGCAGGGAACGAATCTTGGCAGCTACCTGACCAATAAGTTGTTTATCGGGGCTGGTAAGGGTAAGCTTCGGATTACCGCGCTTTTCTTGCTTGGCTTCAACCTGCACCTCTTTAGGAAACTGGAAATGAATATCATGAGAATATCCCACACTCATTTCCAAAACATCTCCTTTCACGGCAGCTCGGTAACCTACTCCCACCATCTCCATTTCAATCTTATAGCCTTCTGATACTCCCTCAACCATATTGTTGAGCAGGGAACGTGAAAGACCATGAAGAGCTTTGTGTCTTTTTTGCTCTGAAGGTCGCGTCAAAACTACTTCGGTATCGTTTACCTCGATAGTCATGTCGGGATTCAATTGTTGCTTAATCTCTCCCTTAGGGCCTTTAACCGTCACATAGTTGCCTTTCTCAACGGCTACGGTAACGTCCTTGGGAAGCTGTATTGGTAATTTTCCTATTCGTGACATGGAATGACAATTTTTTTAGTATACATAACAAAGTACTTCCCCACCCACGTTCAATTTTCGGGCCTCCTTATCGGAGATAACACCCTTTGAGGTGGAAAGAATTGCTACACCCAATCCGTTTAAAACGCGTGGGATTTCATCAGCACCCACATACTTTCGTAAACCCGGTTTACTTGCACGCTCCATACTCTTAATGGCAGGTGTTTTTGTCTCAGGATGATACTTCAAGGCAATCTTTATATGGCCTTGCTTATCGTCCTGTTCAAATTTATAATTCAAAATGTAACCCTTATCAAAAAGGATCTTGGTTATATCTTGTTTCAGATTGGAGGCCGGGATCTCAACAATCTTGTGTTTAGCCATTACAGCGTTTCGTATGCGTGTAAGATAATCTGCTATAGGATCTGTAATCATATCTCTATAATTTAAAATTAATCGCTACCAACTTGCCTTCTTTATTCCGGGGATTTGTCCGTTCGATGCCAATTCACGGAAAACAATCCTACTTACACCAAATTGGCGCATATATCCTTTTGGACGTCCGGTGATCTTACAACGGTTATGCATACGGATAGGATTGGAATTACGTGGCAGTCGGCTGAGACCTACATAATCTCCTTTTTCTTTTAATTCGGCACGTTTTTTAGCGTACTTTTTTACCAGTTTTGCACGTTTCACTTCGCGTGCTTTCATGGATTCTTTAGCCATATCTACTGCTCTCCTTTTTTATTTTTTAAATGGAATCCCAAATTGTTTTAATAATTCAAAACCCTCTTCGTCGGTTTTGGCAGTGGTAACAAAGGTAATTTCCATGCCCAGGACTTTGGTAATATTATCCAGGACAATTTCCGGGAAGATAATTTGCTCGTTTACTCCTAAGGTGTAGTTTCCACGGCCATCGAGCTTCGGATTCACACCGTTAAAGTCGCGAATACGAGGCATGGCAATTGCAATCAGGCGCTCGAGGAATTCGTACATCTTACGACGACGAAGGGTCACACGTGCGCCAATGGGCATACCTTTACGTAACTTAAAGTTTGAGATGTCCTTTTTGGCGTAGGTCTTAACAGCCTTTTGTCCAGCGATCAGGGTTAATTCTTGTTGTGCTGTTTCGATAAGCTTTTTATCAGCCACAGCTTGACCAACTCCCTGATTAATGACAATTTTTTCCAACCGAGGTACATCCATCACTGTAGAATAAGCGAATTTTTCCGTCAACGCGGGGATGATCTCTTCCCGGTATTTTGTTTGTAATGCTGGCGTATATTCCATTACTTGATCTCCTCTCCTGATTTTTTTGAATATCGCACTAACTTATTAGTATCGTCCTTGCGGCGACCAATACGCGTGGGGTTTCCAGTCGAAGGGTCTACCACCATAAGATTGGAAATGTGTATTGGAGCCTCTTTTTTTACAATTCCTCCTTGAGGATTGTCGGCGTTAGGTTTTGTGTGCTTCGAAATCATGTTCACCCCTTCAACCAGGGCTTTATTTGTGTTTCGAAACACTTCCAGTACTTTACCTTGTTGGCCTCGGTACTCCCCTGCATTTACGTAAACCGTATCGCCTTTTTTGATATGTAACTTTGTTTGCATGCAGTGAATTTTTATAACACCTCAGGTGCTAATGAAACAATCTTCATGTAGTTCTCACGCAATTCTCTGGGCATAGGGCCAAAGATACGAGTACCACGAAGCTCGCCGGCTTGGTTCAACAATACCACAGCATTGTCATCGAACCGGATGTAACTTCCATCGGGGCGTCGTATTTCTTTACGTGTACGTACCACCACCGCTTTCGATACGGTACCTTTTTTGATCTCGCTCGAAGGCAGGGCGTTCTTTACAGACACCACAATCTTGTCGCCGATTGACGCGTATCTTTTACCAGTTCCGCCTAGTACCCGGATGCAGAGGACTTCTCTGGCGCCCGAGTTATCGGCTACTGATAATCTACTTTCTTGCTGTATCATGGTTATTTAACTCTTTCAATAATTTCAACTAATCTCCAACATTTTGATTTACTCAAAGGACGGGTCTCCATAATTCGTACGGTATCCCCGATGTTGCATGTATTTTGTTCGTCGTGGGCAATAAATCGGTTTCGAGCCTTAATAAATTTGCCATAGCGCTTATGCTTTTTACGGCGCGCGACTTCGACAACGACACTCTTGTCCATTTTGTTACTCACAACGACACCAATACGCTCTTTTCGCAGGTTTCTTGTTATTTCCATTTCCAAAAATTAATCGTTCGAATTCTCGTTTACTTCTCGCTTACGCAATTCGGTTTTTAACCTTGCGATATTTTTGCGTGCTTCACGCAATTTCAATGGGTTTTCCAAGGGTGAAACCGCGTGATTAAGGCGCAGTTTAGCAAGCATTGCTCGTTCTGTATCGATGCGTTCCACCATTTCCTTGGTGGTCATTTCGCGAATTTCCGAATTTTTCATCACTCACTAATTTTCATTTTCAACATAATCACGACGAACAACGAGTTTCGTTGTCACGGGCAATTTTTGCGCACCTAAGCGCAACGCCTCTTTGGCAACATTCATCGGTACGCCTTCCAGTTCGAAAAGCATGCGACCAGGTTTTACCGGAGCCACGAATCCTTCTGGTGCACCACGACCTTTACCCATTCGCACTTCGGCAGGTTTTTTGGTTATGGGTTTATCCGGAAAGATACGGATCCACAACTGCCCCTCGCGCTTCATATAACGTGTGATAGCTTGTCGGGCAGCTTCAATCTGACGGCCAGTAATCCAGTGCTCTTCCAGCGACTTGATGCCGAAGGAACCAAATGCCAGCTGATTTCCTCGCTGCGCATTGCCCTTCATTTTTCCTTTCTGGACTCGTCTGTATTTTGTTCTCTTTGGCTGTAACATCACTTAACTGTTTATTATTGATGTTTATTTTCTTCTTTTCTTGAAGCCACGTTTTTGGTTGCGACCGCCTGCTGGCTGCGTATTTGGCGACAGGTCGGGCTTCCCATAGACTTCTCCTTTACAAATCCACACTTTTACACCAATCAACCCTACTTTTGTCAAGGCTTCATTCAATGAATAGTCGATATCGGCACGGAAAGTGTGTAACGGCGTACGTCCTTCTTTGTATACTTCGGTACGTGCCATCTCAGCACCTCCTAAGCGTCCCCCAATCTGTACTTTGATTCCTTCGGCTCCCATTCGCATGGTAGAAGCAATGGCCATTTTAATGGCACGACGATAGGAAACTTTTCCTTCAATTTGGCGGGCAATGCTGGCTCCAACAATAGCGGCATCCAGCTCAGGACGTTTCACCTCAAAGATGTTAATCTGCACCTCTTTTTTGGTGAGCTTTTTCAACTCTTCCTTGAGTTTGTCAACCTCCTGTCCTCCTTTCCCAATAATGATACCGGGACGGGCTGTGTGAACAGTTACGGTGATGAGCTTTAAGGTACGCTCGATGATAATTTTCGAGATACTGGCTTTGGCTAAACGGGCGTTAAGGTACTTACGAATTTTGTTGTCCTCCACCAGCTTCTCGGCGTAATTCTTTCCACCGTACCAGTTGGAGTCCCATCCGCGAATAATTCCCAATCGATTCCCTATCGGATTAACTTTTTGTCCCATCTATTCTTCGGTTTGAGTATCGTTGTTATTTAGATTATCTACCACCAGTGTTACGTGATTCGAGCGTTTGCGAATACGATGTGCTCGCCCTTGTGGGGCAGGCTGAATACGTTTTAGGGTACGTCCCTGATTCACAAAAATCTCTTTCACAACTAGCTGGCTATCTTCTATACGAACCCCTTCGTTTTTAGCTTGCCAGTTGGCAATTGCTGAAAGCAATAATTTCTCTACACGGCCTGAGGCCTCCTTGGGATTGAATCGGAGGACATCTAGCGCTTTGTTTACTTCCATTCCACGAATAAGATCTGCGATCAAGCGCATTTTTCGTGGCGAAGTAGGACAGTCTCGCAATACAGCTGCGTATCGAGTTTTTCTGCTCTCTTTAAGTTGGTTCGCTCTATTTCTTTTTCTTGCTCCCATTACATTCTATGTATTTAGGATATTACTTTTTACTTTTTCTTATTCCCTGCGTGTCCACGGAAAGTACGTGTAGGGGCAAACTCTCCAAGCTTGTGTCCCACCATATTCTCGGTTACGTAAACCGGAATAAATTTATTTCCGTTATGCACTGCAATGGTTAGTCCTACAAAATCAGGAGAAATCATAGATCGTCGGGACCAGGTTTTTACCACGGTTTTTTTGGTGGACTGTTGCTGCTCCAATACGCGCTTTTCCAGCTTGTAATCTATGAAGGGCCCTTTTTTAAGTGATCGACTCATAATATGCTCAATTAATCAATTACTTCTTACGTCTTTCAACAATGTACTTATTTGAAGCTTTCTTGGGCGAACGAGTTTTGTACCCTTTAGCTGGCAATCCTTTACGAGAACGTGGATGTCCTCCGGAAGAACGGCCTTCACCACCACCCATGGGGTGATCGACAGGGTTCATAACTACACCTCGCGTACGTGGACGACGTCCTAACCAGCGTGAGCGTCCGGCTTTACCCGACGATTCAAGGCTGTGATCAGGATTTGACACCACTCCAACAGTCGCTTTACAAGTAGTAAGTACCATTCGCGATTCCCCTGAAGGAAGCTTCACAATTGCATATTTGCCATCGCGAGAGGTTAATTGTGCGTAGGTACCTGCACTACGAGCCATAATTCCCCCTTTTCCAGGGTGCAGCTCGATGTTGTGGACAATTGTACCCAATGGAATGTCGCTTAAGAAAAGGGCATTTCCCACTTCGGGGGCTACGTCTTTTCCGGACTTCACTTTTTGTCCTACTTCTAGGCCATTAGGTGCAATGATATAGCGTTTCTCGCCATCTTCATATTGCAATAAAGCAATACGTGCCGATCGGTTAGGATCGTATTCGATGGTCTTTACGGTTGCCTCCATTCCATCTTTATCGCGAAGAAAGTCGATAATGCGGTAGCGACGCTTGTGCCCACCTCCTCGGTAGCGCATGGTCATCTTACCATCATCATTTCTTCCTCCGGTTTTTCGTAATGGAGCTAATAAGGACTTCTCCGGCTTATTTGTGGTAATGGTGTCAAATGCACCAATTACCTTATGTCGTTGTCCTGGTGTTACCGGTCTAAATTTTCTTACAGCCATGTCAATTAAATATTGCTATAAAAATCAATTTGTTCTCCTTCTGCTAAAGTCACAATTGCCTTTTTGTAGGAATTCATGCGACCTGAAATAATTCCAGACTTTGTATATCGTGATTTTCTTTTGCCCAGGTAACGCATGGTACGTACTTTTTCAACGGTTACGCCATACATTTCCTCTACAGCTTCACGAATCTGGATCTTATTTGCCTGGGTATCTACGATGAACCCGTAGCGATTCAATTTCTCGCCCATGTCGGTCATCTTTTCCGTCACTATTGGCTTAATTAAAGTATCCATAGTTCTATTCTTTACTGAATTCTAAACATTTTGTGCAACGGCTCCAGCGAGTTCTCTGCAAAGAGTACCACTGTGGCATTCATGATGTCATAGGTAGTAAGCTCATTCACTGTTACCACTTTGGCATCTTGAATATTCCTGGAAGACAAGAAGATGTTATCATTGTTTTCGTTTAATACCAACAATGTTTTCTTATTGCTCACTTCCAGATTTTTGCGCAAAGCCACGAATTCTTTGGTTTTGGGTGCTTCAAAGTTGAAATCGGCCAGTACCTTCAATGCATCGCCTTTGGCTTTGTATGAAAGTGCTGATTTACGAGCCAGCTGTTTAAGTTTTCGATTCAACTTGAAACTATAGCTACGTGGGCGTGGTCCGAAAATACGTCCACCACCACGAAAAATAGGGGACTTAATGCTACCAGCCCTAGCCGTTCCGGTTCCTTTCTGACGCTTAATTTTTCGCGTACTTCCAACAATCTCCCCGCGTTCTTTAGTTTTATGTGTACCCTGACGGTTATTAGCCATGTATTGTTTTACATCAAGATAAATGGCGTGGTCGTTAGGCTCAATGCTAAAGATTTCATCACTGAGGGTTGCTTTCTTACCGGTATCTTCTCCTGTTATGTTATAAATCGCTAGTTCCATTACTTCTGAATAATTAAATATGAACCTTTTGAACCAGGTATAGAACCTTTTACTAATAATAGGTTACTCTCGGGTATCACTTTTAGTACTTTCAGATTCAGTACTTTTATGGTTTTTCCACCATCGCGTCCAGCCATTCGCATGCCCTTAAATACCCTTGATGGGTAAGATGATGCTCCAAGAGAACCGGGTGCCCGGTTACGGTTGTGCTGTCCGTGAGTTTGGCCTCCGACACCTGCAAAGCCATGACGTTTTACAACGCCCTGGAAACCTTTTCCTTTCGAAATTCCGGTAATATCCACCCATGAATCCTCATCGAAGATATCAACCGTTACCGTTTCACCTAATTTGTGCTCGGTTTCGAAATTCTTAAACTCGTACAACTTCGCTTTTGGCGTAGTGCTAGCCTTTTTGAAGTGTCCAAGCAAAGGCTTTCCTGTGCTTTTCTCTTTTCGCTCATCGAAGGCCAATTGTAGTGCTTCGTACCCATCTGTTTCAGTTGTTTTAACCTGGGTGACCACGCATGGTCCTGCTTCGACTACAGTGCATGGTATGTTTTTACCCTCGGCACTGTATATGGAAGTCATTCCAATTTTCTTTCCAATTAATCCTGGCATGTCACAAAATTTACTTAGTGCATTACACTTTAATTTCCACTTCTACTCCACTAGGAAGCTCTAATTTCATCAACGCATCAATGGTTTTGGGCGTTGAACTGTAAATGTCCATCAGTCGCTTGTACGAGGAAAGCTGAAACTGCTCACGTGACTTCTTGTTCACAAATGTTGAGCGCAGCACCGTATACACGCGGCGATGAGTGGGTAGCGGAATAGGTCCGCTAACCACTGCTCCTGTGGCTTTTACTGTCTTCACAATCTTCTCGGCACTCTTGTCCACAAGATTGTGATCGTAAGATTTAAGTTTAATTCGAATCTTCTGGCTCATTACTCTTTAAATTATAGTAATTCAATTTTTCCTTTGGCGTTTTCTACCACTTTCTTCGCAATTTCCTTAGGTACTTCTGCATAATGCGAGAATTCCATAGAAGAAGTTGCGCGTCCGGAAGTTATTGTACGCAACACAGTTACATAGCCAAATTTCTCGGCCAGAGGTACTATGGCTTTAATTACACGCGCACCGCCTCGGTTCTCCATGCCTTCAACCTGACCACGACGACGATTAAAGTCACCGATAACATCCCCCATGTACTCTTCAGGGGTAACAACTTCGGCTTTCATGATCGGCTCAAGTAATACGGGCTTGGCTTTGGCACTTGCGGCTTTGAAGGCTTGTTTGGCAGCAATCTCAAATGATAACTGGTCAGAATCCACATCGTGATAGGACCCATCAAACAAGGTCACTTTTATGGCTTCTACAGGATAACCGGCTAATACACCATTACTTATGGCGTCTTTAAAGCCTTTTTCTACCGAAGGAATAAATTCTTTCGGAATGTTTCCTCCTTTAATTTTATCGATAAACTGCACTCCTTCAACACCTTCATCGGCAGGGCCAATGGTTACCTGAATGTCGGCAAATTTACCTCGACCGCCCGATTGCTTTTTAAATACTTCACGATGCTCAACTTCCTGAGTAATCGCTTCCTTATAAGCAACCTGTGGTGCACCTTGGTTAATCTCTACTTTAAACTCACGTCGCAAACGGTCTACAATAATGTCCAGGTGCAACTCACCCATGCCACTAATAACCGTCTGACCACTATCGTCGTCAGTTTTCACAGTAAAGGTAGGATCTTCTTCCGATAACTTGGCGAGTCCTAAATTCAGCTTGTCTAAATCCTTTTGGGTTTTAGGCTCTACTGCCAATCCGATTACCGGATCGGGGAACTCAATTGATTCAAGCACCATCGGATGTTTCTCATCGGTAACAGTATCGCCTGTTCGCAGATCTTTAAACCCAACTGCAGCACAAATATCACCAGCTGAAATCTCCTCTTTGGGATTTTGTTTGTTTGCGTGCATTTGGTAGAGACGCGAAATACGCTCTTTTTTACCTGTACGAACATTCAATACATAAGAACCGGCACTCAATTTTCCGGAGTACACACGGATAAATGCCAAACGCCCCACATATGGGTCGGTAGCAATTTTAAAGGCCAAACCAGAGAAGGGCTCATCATCGTTTGGTTCACGAGTAGTTTTCTCGTTGGTTTTGGGGTCTTCTCCTTCAATGGTTCCAATATCAACAGGGCTTGGCAGGAATGCACAAACAGCATCTAACAAACGCTGCACACCCTTGTTCTTAAAGGCAGAACCTAATAATACAGGAGTAATAGACATCTCCAAAGTTGCCTTACGAATCACAGCCTTAATCTCTTCCACGGTAATGGAATCGGGATCATCGAAATAGCGCTCAAGTAACGCATCATCATGCTCTGCAATAGCTTCGATGAGGTTTCCTCGCCACTCTTCGGCATCGGCTTTTAACTCTTCAGGAATCTCTTCTAGAACGTATTTCGATCCCAACTCTTCGTCGGGGTACCAAATAACAGCCTTGTTTTCAATCAAATCGATTACCCCGCTAAAAGTCTCTTCTGAGCCGATAGGAATTTGAAGGGGTACCGGATTGGCTTTCAATTTTTCTTTAATGTCATTCACGACCCCAAAGAAATCGGCACCTGAACGATCCATCTTATTAACGAAAGCCATTTTTGGCACACCATATTTATCAGCTTGACGCCAAACAGTTTCTGACTGAGGCTCTACACCACCAACGGCACAGAATACAGCCACAGCACCATCCAATACGCGCAACGAACGCTCTACCTCTACGGTAAAGTCAACGTGCCCGGGTGTGTCAATGATGTTAATTTTGTGTTTTATGTCCTGGTAATCCCAGAAACAAGTAGTTGCTGCGGAAGTAATGGTAATACCACGCTCCTGCTCCTGCTCCATCCAGTCCATTGTGGCGGCACCATCGTGTACTTCGCCAATACGGTGACTCACCCCGGTGTAAAACAAGATACGTTCGGTAGTCGTTGTTTTACCGGCGTCGATGTGGGCCATAATCCCAATATTCCGTGTATGTTTTAGACCTTTACTCATATGAAAAATACCCTAACCTTTTAAATAATACGTTAAAATGTTTTACAATTTAAAACCGAAAGTGTGCAAATGCTTTGTTGGCCTCAGCCATTCTGTGTGTCTCTTCTTTACGCTTAAAGGCACCACCTTCTTCATTGTAAGCTGCAAGCGTTTCTTGCGCTAATCGCTCCGCCATATTACGACCACTGCGTTGGCGTGCAAACTTAATCATGTTCCGGATACTGATGGACATCTTGCGTTTTGGCGTAACTTCCATTGGCACCTGAAAGGTAGCTCCTCCAATTCGGCGGCTCTTTACCTCAACCATAGGTGTTACATTCTCCAACGCTTTCTTCCAAATTTCCAAACCCGATTTTTCTTGATCTTGTTTTTTCTTATCGACAATTTCGATCGCATCGTAGAAAACTTTGAGGGCGAGGTTCTTTTTCCCGTCCATCATCAAATCATTCACGAAACGAGTTACTAATTTGTCGTTAAACTTCGGATCTGGTAACAGCTCCCTTACTTTTGGTTTCGACTTTCTCATCTCCTAATTTCCTTTTGAAGTTTACTTTTTAGGCCTTTTAGTACCATACTTAGACCGACGTTGCGTTCTGCCTTCCACACCGGAAGCATCTAACGAACCTCGAATCAAGTGATAACGAACACCAGGTAAATCTTTTACCCTTCCACCGCGAATCAACACGATAGAGTGTTCTTGCAAATTGTGACCTTCTCCGGGGATGTAGGCGTTCACCTCTTTACCATTTGTCAATCGAACCCTTGCTACTTTTCGCATCGCTGAGTTCGGTTTCTTTGGTGTTGTTGTGTACACACGTGTACAAACCCCTCGTCGCTGAGGACATGCATCCAATGCGGGTGCTTTCTTCTTTTCCTCAATGCGCGTTCTTCCTTTTCTTACTAACTGCTGTATTGTTGGCATTATATACAACTATTTATGATACATTAGCTTACAAAATCGGTTCGCAAAGGTATTCTTTTTTTTGAAAAACAACAATTATTCAATACTTTTATTTCGTTATATTTAGACATTTATGAGCGATCATCTCTCATCCTTCCATGACTAATTTACCCTAATAACGCTATTTTTCCCCTTTTGTAACAGGGATTCAACTAACCTAAGCCTAAACCCACACAAACAACCTGGTCTTAAGCTGCATAGCAGCAACACTCCAAATAAGTACCCGGCTCAAATGTAAGGTGTTTTTCAATTCATCCGCCTCTGACTTGCATCTTTTGAAAAAATCCTTAATTTTGGACAGCTAGATTTTATGACCCTAAAATCGAAGACTTTCCAATTACATAAATATTGGAGATAAACCTATTTATTAACTTAATACATTACCCTTATGAAAACCTATAAAACGGAGGAAATAAAGAATGTTGCACTCATCGGCAATGCCGGTGCGGGCAAATCTTTACTAGCGGAAGCCCTGTTGTTCGATAGCGGAAAGATCGAAAGAAAAGGAACCATTGAAGGAAAAAATACCGCTTCCGATTACAATAAAATTGAACAAGAGCAGGGCAATTCAGTATTTCCTACACTGCTGCATGTTGAGTTCAACAATAAAAAAATCAACATCATTGATACCCCCGGTGCCGATGATTTTGTAGGGGGTGTTATCTCTTCTTTTTCAGTAGCCGATACAGGCATTATGGTACTTAACGCCCAACACGGTGTTGAAGTAGGTACTGAAATCGTAAATCGCCACGCCGAAAGGCACAACAAACCCCTGATACTGGTAGCGAATCAGCTGGATCATGAGAAGGCTAATTATGAGCACACACTCGAGTCGGCCAGGCAACATTTTGGAAATAAAGTAGTGGTGGTACAATACCCGGTGGCTGTGGGCCCCGAGTTTAATGCCATTATTGATGTGCTGTTAATGAAGATGTACAGGTTTGATGAAAATGGGAAACGAGAGATTGTTGACATCCCTGAAAGCGAAAAAGAAAAAGCCGACGAACTCCACAATACGTTAGTTGAAGCTGCTGCGGAAAACGACGAGAATTTAATGGAGTTATACTTCGATAAAGGCACCCTGGACGAGGATGAAATGCGCAAGGGAATCCATGCAGGCCTGTTAACTCGTGGTATCTTTCCTCTTTTCTGTACTTCTACTGAAAAGGGCATTGGCATCATTCGCATCATGGAATTTATTACCAATGTTGCACCCTCCCCACATGAAATGCCAGCTCCTACAACCTCTGAAGGCGAGGAAGTTCCCTGCACAATCGATGCCCCTACAGCCATGTTTGTGTTTAAGTCGGCCATAGAGGAACACATTGGCGAAATTTGCTATATAAAGGTGAACTCAGGAATGGTGAAAGAGGGTGCCGACTATATGAATAATAATACCGAAACCAAAGAACGTTTCTCGCAACTTTATGTGGTAGCCGGAAAAAACCGAACGAAGGTAAGTGAACTTGCTGCAGGAGACTTAGGGGCTATTGTAAAGTTGAAAAATACCAAAACCAACCAAACCCTTACCGACCCCAAAATAGGTTTTAAGTTTGATCCGATTGTTTTCCCCGAACCCAAGTACCGAACAGCTATTAAGCCTGTAAATGAATCGGATGATGAAAAATTAGGCGAAATGCTTAACCGCACACACGAAATCGATCCGACAGTCCAGGTTGAGTACTCGAAAGAGCTGAAACAGATCATCATTTATGGACAGGGTGAACACCATCTAAATAACATGATCAAGTGGCACCTGGATAATGTCTATAAGATTGATGTGGAATTTCTCCCCCCAAAGATTCCGTATCGTGAAACCATCACAAAGGTCGCAGCATCAAGCTATCGGCATAAGAAGCAATCCGGAGGTTCAGGTCAGTTTGGGGAAGTACACATGGTTATAGAACCCCACAGTGATGATGCTCCTGAACCTTCAAAATTCAAAGTAGATGGTCAAGAGATTAGCGTTTCTGTGCGAAAAAAAGAAGAGTACCCATTGCAGTGGGGAGGTAAGCTGGTTTACTACAACAGTATTGTTGGCGGGGCTATCGATGCTCGCTTCATGCCTGCAATTCTTAAAGGAGTAATGGAAAAGATGGAACAAGGTCCTCTTACAGGTTCCTATGCACGCGATATTCGTGTAATTGTGTATGACGGGAAGATGCATCCGGTAGATTCTAATGAAATCTCCTTTAAACTAGCAGGGCGTAACGCCTTTAAGACAGCCTTTAAAAATGCAGGGCCAAAAATTATGGAACCTATATACGATGTGGAAGTACTGGTTCCTTCCGAACGTATGGGTGATGTTATGAGTGATCTTCAAGGACGAAGAGCCATTATTGCCGGTATGAACAGCGAAAAGGGATTTGAAAAAATCACCGCACAAGTACCTCTGGCTGAGATGAATAAATACTCAACTTCCTTAAGTTCCTTAACGGGTGGCCGGGCAACTTATACGATGAAGTTTGCCAACTATGCACAGGTTCCTATGGACATTCAGGAAAAATTAATCAAAACGTTCGAAGCTGAAGAGAACGAGGATTAAGAAAATCCCAATACAAAAAAGAGGCGCTGAGCGCCTCTTTTTTGTTCATATTACAAATTCATCCGGGGAAAAATTTATCGGAACAAATAAAGCGTCCCCTTCTCTTCATACTTAATATCATCCCAACCAACCGCTTCGATAACATAAAAATAAACCCCTTCAGAGGCATCTGAACGCCCCCTGTTCTTGCCATCCCATCCATCCCAATCGGCAATATCTCCTTCAAAAGCATGTACCTTAATACCTGCACGTGTATATATAGTAATATTAATATAGCGTATCGATTCATCCTCTACCACAAACCTATCCAAATAATTATCGCCATTAGGGCTAAAGGCGTTAAGCAAATTTAATCTGGAAGGCAACACTTTTATGTCAATACGCACAGAATCTTCGCAGCCATAGGCACTGGTACTATAAAGCCAGGCTTTATAATCGCCCGTATAATAATACGTATGCTCTGGCGACAAAGCAAAATCGGTCGTACGCAAGGAATCCTCATCATTATCCATAAGCGTATCGCCATAAAAATAAAAATACTCCGCGCCATTTACTGAACGATTGGTAAACCTTACACGCAAAGGACTTGATTGTTCCGGAGCTTCAGAAGTAGTAAAGGCATCTGTCTCTTCATCATAATAAGCTGCTTCCCATCGTGCCTCAGTGGCAATAGCTGTATACTCAACAGAAGTAGCTATTTCGCAACCTGCAGCATCACGCATCTTTAAAGTAAACTCGGTATCTTCTATAGGCAGATCCGCGGTTGAGGTATAATTATAATTATAGTTTGGGATGTTGGCTTCGGGATCACTCTCCCATTGGTACTCATCGGGTTCATTTGCAAACGTTATCGTTTCCCCTGTGCCAGGATGATAATAGGTAAAGGGGGTGGTTGAGGGTGTCGCTTGCAGCTCTAACAAAGAGCAATCCAAGGGATTTATGACCTGAAGATCAAGTTCGGGTTCGGGATTTTCAACTACCCAGGAGGTATATACTTGCTCCTCCGCTCCTTTCGTCAGTATTACACGAATTCCGCCTTTAGGAATTTCGGAAAGTTCTGACGAAGTACCATCTGAAGCAACCGTAAAGTTTGACAGAGCAATATCAAAAGCATTCGACGCAGGATTGTATTGGTACCAATTAAAAGTAAATCCCCCTACATCCGTGCTATCAAAAGCAACAAGGTTAGCCTCTGCAGCTATTTGGCCACAAAATACCAGGATTGAATCCGAAGAACTATAGGCCGTAACGAGTGTTGAATCCGCTGTATGAGCCAGCTGTGCACGAGTATTGATAGTCAATACAGTTAATAACACGACAAGAAAAAAGGGCTTATAATTATACATGTTGCTTCGTTTCTCTTTATTAGTATAAAAGGCAAATTTCTTTTGCCTGAGCATTCTCTCCCCCCAACTTAGATGAAATTAAGCTTTGCATGAAAGCTTTGCTGAATATCAGTCCTTGTTAGTGATAGGAATAATTCATGAATTATTCAAGTTACAAATTCTCTTTAGAAACAAAATCTTTGGAAGGTAAAATTAAGCTTATTTCAGGCAATGGCCACATCTGCATGAAAAAAAGTTTATCTTCACCATTCATCAGGGATCAGAACAGTTAAAGCGAAAACTTTTACCGATGGGGGTTGTCAGAAAAAATTAGGCAACTAATTTTGCAACATTATTTATACAAACGCAAAAAGGGAATTATCGTGCACGACTATTTAGAGGGATTAAATCCAGCACAACGTGCTGCTGTTGAAAATTTTAATGGCCCAAGCCTGGTAATAGCAGGAGCCGGCTCAGGCAAAACACGCGTGCTCACGTATCGCATAACCCATCTGCTTCGCAACGGAATTGCGCCTCATAAAATACTGGCATTAACCTTTACCAACAAAGCGGCCTCTGAAATGAAAGAACGTATCGCCGCAGTTGTGGGATACGATGAGGCTCGTCATCTATGGATGGGGACATTTCACTCGGTATTTGCCCGGATATTACGCACAGAAGCCCAGCTCTTAGGCTACTCGTCGTCATTCACCATTTACGATGCCATTGATACGAAAAACCTCATTAAGAAAATTTGTAAAGAGCTGGGGCTCGATGACAAACTGTACAAGCCCAACGATGTTTATGGACGCATCTCCTCAGCTAAAAACAACCTCATCACTGCGCAGGCCTATCAGGCGAATGGCCAGATATTGAGTCAGGACAACCACTCCAAGAAACCCCGCATGGCAGAAATATATGCGCTGTATGCCCGACGCTGTAAAGCTGCCGATGCCATGGATTTCGACGATCTGCTCCTGAATACCAATATTCTCTTTCGCGACCACCCTGACGTGCTTGCAAAATACCAGGATATGTTTCATTATCTTCTGGTAGACGAGTATCAGGATACCAACTTCTCGCAATACCTGATAATAAAAAAGCTTAGCCAGAAACGACAAAACATTTGTGTAGTAGGCGACGATGCCCAAAGTATTTATGCCTTTAGAGGTGCCAAGATTGAGAACATGCTCAACTTCAAGAGCGACTATCCAAAACACCAACTCTTTAAACTGGAGCAGAATTACCGATCGACCCGAATTATTGTCGATGCAGCCAATAGCCTCATTAAGAAAAACGACAAGCAGATTCCTAAGAAAGTATTCTCGGAAAATGCTGTAGGCGATAAAATTAAGGTAGTAGATCATGTTAACGATAAAGATGAAGCCCACTATGTTGCTCAATCGATACAAAATGAACGTATCGATTCAAATTTAGAATTCCAGGATTTCGCAATCCTTTATCGTACCAATGCCCAGTCGCGAAATTTTGAAGAGGCCTTGCGTCGCTACAATATTCCTTACAAAGTATATGGTAGTATCAGCTTCTATCAGCGGAAAGAGATAAAAGACCTTCTGGCCTACTTCCGTGCAGCCCTCAATCCTAAGGACGAAGAGTCAATTACACGGATCATCAACTACCCTGCCCGTGGCATTGGACAAACCACCATGAGCCGTGTAGAAACCTATGCCAAGGAAAAGGGACTTCCCCTTTACGATGTTCTGACACATATCGGAGGGCACCCAACGGGCATTCAATCGGCAGCAGCTCATCGAATTCTGCATTTTGTTCAAATGCTCAACAAGTTCCGCACCTACATAGAACAAATGGATGCCTTTGAAGCGGCCCACCGTATAGCAAATGACTCGGGGATCTTAAAAGATCTTTACAATCCCGACTCACATGAAGATCAAACAAAATATGAGAATGTGGAGGAGTTGCTAAACGGCATGAAAGATTATGTAGAAAACTTCGACGAAGAAGGCAGCCCCACACTCGACAAGTTCATCGAAAACGTAGCCCTGCTAACCAATGCTGACAACGAAAATGACGACGATAAAAACAAAGTTGCCCTCATGACTGTCCACTCGGCAAAAGGACTTGAATTTAAGCACGTATTTTTAGCAGGAATAGAGGAAGATCTCTTCCCTTCCAAGATGTCGTCCTCATCGCAAAAAGATTTGGAAGAGGAACGCCGTTTGTTTTACGTTGCCCTTACCCGTGCCGAGATAAATGCCACTATCACCTACGCCAAGGAACGCTATAAATGGGGCATGCCCACACCCTCGAAGCCAAGCCGCTTTATAAAAGAGATTGACGAGCAGTTTCTTGATCTTCCCGAAGGCTATTTATTCGACATATCTCCCTCGGGAGGCGACAGCTTATCGATATTTGAAGAGTCCTCAAAACCGCAATTCCGCTCCTCAACAGGAGGCGAAAAGAAGCGCAAACCCGCAAGTGCGCAAAGTAAGCCACAACCTATGCCACGTAATATGGTTCGCTTGTCGCAGGCTCAAAAAAAACTTAAGCAGCAAGGCGACCCCAATTTTCAAGCCGATGCCCCGGAATTATTAGAAGAAAATATGAAGGTACGGCACAGCCGTTTTGGTGAAGGTTCTATCGTAAGTATTGAAGGAGATGCCACTAACAAGAAAGCAAAAGTAAAATTTGTCAGCGGCGAAGAAAAAACCCTCTTGCTCAAGTTTGCCAAGCTACAAATTATCAAATCGTAAGATTTTCAGTCGTTTCTTTGAGTTCTATTGAATATTAGGCTATTTTTGTACAAAATACAAATACATGGAATATAATACTAGCAGAAAAAAAATGACACTGCCCGAATATGGCAGGAACATACAACGCATGGTTGATTATGTGGTGTCAATTGAAGATAAGGAAAAGCGTAATCGCTTGGCACATGCCCTCATTGGCATTATGGGTAATATGAATCCACATTTACGGGATATTTCCGACTTCAAGCACAAGCTGTGGGATCACCTTGCCATCATCTCCGATTTTAAATTGGACATTGACTCGCCTTACCCCCCCCCATCAAAAGAGGTTTTGGAACAAAAGCCCGATGCTGTTCCATACAGCAATGCTGAAATAAAGTACAAGCATTATGGCAAAACCTTGGAGTTATTGGTTGAAGAGGCCATTGCGATGCCCGAAGGCGAAGAGCGCGATGCACTGATTATGCTCACTGCTAACCACATGAAAAAAAGTTACCTACAATGGAATAAGGATGCTGTAACTGATGATGTGATTTTTAACGATCTGAAAAACCTATCGGGAGGGAAAATAGATCTTACGGGAAGCGATATTCAACTTTCTGAGGCAAAGGACTTCCAACCCAATAAGCCTAACAAGCCTAGCAAACCGCGTAATAAACGCCCCTATCGCAAGCACAAATAACCCTTAACCTGTTCCACATGAGTTCTTTTGTAATCGAAGGAGGCCATCGACTGCAAGGTGAATTACACCCCCAGGGAGCCAAAAACGAGGCGCTCCAAATTTTATGTGCAGTATTGCTTACCGATCAGCAAGTAACAATCAGCAATATTCCCGATATCCGGGACGTAAACAAACTCATTGATCTCTTACGCTCGCTGGGCGTAGAAGTTGAAAAACTGGCTCCAGACACCTACCAATTTCAGGCAAAAGAGATTGATTTCGATTACATGCAATCGGCCGCATACCAAGAAAAGGCAACAAGCCTACGGGGCTCAATTATGCTCATCGGCCCTTTATTGGCCCGTTTTGGCCGAGGGTATATTCCTAAGCCCGGAGGCGATAAAATTGGTCGCAGACGACTGGATGTGCACTTTACAGGTTTCGAAAAACTGGGCGCTACCTTTGAGTTTCGCCACCGGGAAAATGCCTTCCTGGTAGAAGGGAAAAAGCTGAAAGGTAGTTATATGCTGCTTGAAGAGGCTTCGGTTACCGGAACAGCCAATATCGTAATGGCTGCCTGCTTAATAAAAGGCACCACCACCATTTACAATGCTGCCTGTGAACCTTATTTGCAGCAATTGTGCCATATGTTAAACCGCATGGGAGCCAACATCCAAGGTGTGGGTTCAAATCTGCTTACCATTACAGGCGTAGGGAAATTAGCCGGAACAAAGCATCGCATCCTCCCTGATATGATTGAAGTCGGAAGCTTTATGGGACTGGCCGCCATGACCGGTTCCGAGATAACCATTAAAGAAACAGGCTACGACCACCTGGGTATTATTCCCGCAGCATTCAGCCGACTCGGCATACAAATGGAGCGTATCAACGATGACATATATATTCCTGCACAAGACCATTACCAAATAGATAGTTTTATTGATGGCTCGATAATGACCATTGCAGACGCACCCTGGCCAGGCCTTACACCGGACTTGCTAAGTGTCCTTTTAGTTGTAGCTACCCAAGCCAAAGGGAGTGTACTTATTCACCAAAAAATGTTTGAGAGTCGTCTGTTCTTTGTGGATAAACTCATTGACATGGGGGCTCAAATTATTCTGTGCGATCCCCATAGAGCAACGGTGATTGGTCTGGATAATCGTGTTAAGTTGCGAGGAACCAATATGACCTCCCCCGATATACGTGCCGGCGTAGCCCTTCTCATTGCCGCCCTATCGGCCGATGGCACCAGCACCATTCATAATATTGAGCAAATCGACCGGGGTTACCAAAATATCGATAAGCGTTTACAAGCTATTGGTGCAAAAATGACGCGCACCGATTAAACCCCGACACGATTGCATTTCCATTCTCATAAAACCTGTCAGATTGACGTATTATTCGCTTTGGCAAACATTTTGCGCAAGCAAAGCGGCTTATGTAGTACTAGTTTAAATGTATAAAAATGAGCAAGAAAGCAGCAAAAAAGAAAACCGACAATAAGACCCGTGAGGAAATGAAGGAAAATAAAGAAATGAACGAAGAGCAAGCGACCGATAACGTACAGGAAACTCCAGAGCAGGAAGAGGTCACTTCAGAGGAAAATAAGACTCAACAACCGGAAAAAGACGGCAAAGAAGAGGCTCCACTGGAAGCGAACAAAGAAAAAACCGACGCACAAAAGCTCCAGGATATGGAAGACAAATACCTACGCCTGGTAGCTGAATACGACAATTACCGAAAACGCACCTTGCGCGAAAAAATGGAGCTCTCCAAAAGCGCCGGGGCCGATATTTTGGTAAACTTACTCCCGGTGAAAGATGATTTTGAACGCGCCTTATCACACCTCGATTCAGCAAGCGACCTGGAAGCTGTTAAAGAAGGAATTAATCTGATCTTCACCAAATTTTCAGAATTCCTGAAACAACGAGGAATAAAAGAGATTGAAGCCATGGAACAACCTTTTGATACGGACGTTCATGAAGCTATAACAAAAATTCCGGCTCCTACCGAAGAATTGAAGGGCAAAGTGGTGGATGTAGTTGAAAAAGGATACATTCTTCAGGATAAAGTAGTTCGTTTTGCGAAAGTAGTGGTTGGAGAATAAACGGAGAAATAACAAGCTGACATGTCGAAAAGAGATTATTACGAAGTTTTAGGATTAACAAAAAGTGCCACCCCGGAGGAGATAAAAAAGGCCTACCGGAAAATGGCGTTGAAATACCACCCCGACAAAAACCCGGGGGATGAGGAAGCAGAACAAAAATTTAAAGAGGCTGCCGAAGCCTACGAAGTGTTAAGCAACCCCGAGAAGAAACAACGCTACGATCAATTTGGCCATGCCGGTGTTGGTGGCGCCTCAGGGGGCGGCTACAGTGGTGGCGGCATGAGCATGGAAGACATCTTCGAAAACTTTGGCGATATATTTGGCAGCGCCTTTGGTGGGGGATTTGGAGGTTTCGGCGGATTTAGCGGATTTAGCGGCGGCCGACGACAAGGTAGGAGAACCACGAAAGGAAGCAATTTGCGTGTTAAAGTAACCCTTACTCTGGAAGAAATAGCCAAAGGAACCACCAAGAAGCTAAAAGTAAACAAGTACGTAGGCTGTGATGCCTGTTCGGGAACGGGAGCCAAGGATGGTTCCTCCTACACTACCTGTTCCACTTGTCGCGGAACCGGTCAGGTTACACAAGTTACCAATACCTTTTTGGGGCAGATGCAAACCGCCTCAACTTGCCCAACTTGTGGTGGCGAAGGAAAGGTGATTACCAATAAATGCGACAAGTGTTATGGCGAAGGCATTGTAAAAGATACCGAGGTCATTAGCATTGATATACCCGCAGGCGTAGGTGAAGGTATGCAAATGAGCGTTGCCGGAAAAGGAAATGCGGCACGCCGGGGAGGAATTAACGGCGACCTGATAGTGGTTATTCAGGAAGAAAAACACCCCGAGCTGGTGCGCGATGGAAAGGATCTTATTTATAATATGTTCCTGACTTTCTCGGAAGCAGCCCTGGGAACACCTGTGGAAATCCCTACAGTAGAAGGTCGCGTAAAAATTAAAATTGATGCCGGAACGCAACCCGGAAAAATCCTTCGTTTACGTGGGAAAGGACTCCCCGAAGTAAACGGCTATGGAAAAGGCGATCTGCTCGTTCACATTAATGTTTGGGTGCCCAAAAAGCTTACCAAAGAGGAAGAAAAGATATTGCAACAATTACAAGATGCTGAGAATTTTAAACCAAATCCATCGGGTGCGGAGAAAAATATCTTCGAGCGAATGAAAAACTTCTTTGAATAGAAGATCTTACAGCATAACCAAAAACTCCCCGAAAATGCCGGGGAGTTTTTTTTTATAACATACTGTTAACGATAGCTCGTACCGAAGTAAGAATATATTCGATGCCGATAGCTATAACAATAAAACCAATGATACGCGATATGGCATTCAGCCCGGATGCTCCCAGTTTTCCTGAGAGGTAAGCTGAACTCCGAAGAATCAAATAGGTCGCTATCCCAACGGCCGGAATGGTAAGATAAATCACCAGAGAATTCCACAAACCGGCATATTCTTCGTGCAACGAAATCAGCAGCGAAATAGAACCAGGGCCGGCCAGCATGGGCATGGCTAAGGGTGTCATACTCGGATCTTCCCGTGTATAAGCATCTTCCTTTACCTGCTTACTCATGCCCTTATGTTTACTAAAGTTGCCGGTAAGCAAGGCAAATCCTGAACTGGAAATGATCAGTCCTCCGCCAATACGAAGGGAGTCGATGCTAATACCAAAAAACTGAATCACATACTTCCCGCCCCAAAAAGCCACAGAGAGAATCAACAAAAAATAGAGACTGGCTTTCATGGCAGTAACTTTACGTTCTGCCATGCTACTATCCTCAGTAAGCCCAATGTACATAGGCATTGTCCCTAATGGATTGGCTACCGAAAAGAGGGCGCCAAAAACAGCAAAAAAGAGTCCAAACATACTCATGATTTTTTTTGTAAAGGTACTGGCTTTTCTACTAATGTAGGCAAACAATCTATGAAGGAAAGATTAAATAATTCTTTCTCGGGTAGGTCTGAAAACACAAAGAGGGTGCCCCTTTCGGAACACCCTCTTATTTATGAAGAACGAAGATAGTTAATTGGATGAGCGAAAGGCATTGCTATACATCTCCTTTATCTCCTCAATTGACGGATAGCGTGGATTTGCCGTAGTACATTGGTCGTCGAAAGCCAGTTCCGACATGCGATCCAACTGCTCGAAAAAAGTCGTTTCATTCACTCCCGCATCCTTAATACTCATGGGTATATCCAGCGCTTTTTTCAGCTTATCAATAGCGCCAACCAGCTTTTCAACCTTCTCGTGTGGCGTTTTACCTCCCAAATGCAGATGGTCAGCAATCTGCGCATAACGTGCTAAAGCATCGGGGTATTTATACTGCGGGAAAGTAGCTTGTTTACGCGGTGCGTCCGTTGCATTAAAACGAATACTCTCGTTAATAAGCAACGCATTGGCCAGTCCATGGGGTACATGAAATTGGCTTCCCAGTTTATGCGCCATGGAGTGGCATACTCCCAAAAAGGCATTGGCAAAGGCAATCCCTGCCAAATTGGATGCATAATGCACCTTCTCTTTTGCTTCGATATTCGCGGCTCCTTCTTTATACGAAGGCTCCAGGTAAGTAAAGAGCAAACGAATAGCCTCCAGTGCATACGGATTTGTATATTCTGTTGCCAGTACCGATACGTATGCCTCAATGGCATGTGTAAGTGCGTCAATCCCTGACCAGGCTGTTAGATTCCGTGGCATAGAAAGCACCAACTCGGGATCCAAAATAGCCATTTGAGGCGTGAGCTCATAATCGGCAATGGGGTATTTTATGTTTGTTTTCTCATCCGTTACCACAGCAAAGGGAGTCACCTCTGAACCTGTTCCCGAAGTAGTTGGAATGGCTACCATTTCAGCCTTTTTACCCAACTTGGGAAATTGGTAAATCCGCTTCCGAATATCCATGAATCGCAAAGCCAGCCCTTCAAACTCAGCTTCGGGATGCTCGTACATCAACCACATAATCTTGGCCGCATCCATTGGCGATCCACCTCCCAGCGCAATAATCACATCGGGGTTGAATACCTTCATCACCTCCAGGCCATTATGTATGTTTTCCAGTGTCGGGTCAGGCTGGATATCGTAGAATACCTCTGTTTCCACTCCCATTTGTTCCAATGGCCTAATAACCTTATCCACAAATCCCATATCGAACAAAGGCTTATCCGTAACAATAAACGCTCTTTTCTTATCGGAAAGATCTCCCAGAGCAGTGGGCAGACAACCGTATTTAAAGTAGATCTTTGGAGGAATTTGTAACCACAACATATTCTCGCGTCGTTCAGCGTTTGTTTTAATATTTATTAAGTGCTTGATGCCCACATTTTCACTTACCGAATTCCCGCCCCATGAGCCACAACCGAGGGTCAGAGAAGGCTCCAGACGGAAGTTATAAATATCGCCAATTGCCCCCTGCGATGAGGGCATGTTTACCAAGAGGCGTCCTGTTTTCAATAGCGCACCAAAAGAGTCGATACGATCCCGGTTCGCCGGATTTGTGTAGAGAACCGAAGTATGCCCTATCCCCCCAAACTGCACCAATCGTATAGCCTTATACTCTGCCTCTTCAAAGTCGGTGGCTTTATAAAGAGCTAATACGGGCGATAATTTTTCATAGGCAAAGGGTTCATCAGCACCAATTTTGTCAGCCTCGCCCAGGAGCACTTTGGCCGTCTTGGGAACTTTAATCCCAGCTAATTCTCCAATCTTCCAGGCAGGCTGACCCACAATTTTGGCATTCACATGTCCGTCAACGATCACAATTCTGCCCACCTTTTCCTTCTCCTCAGCCGAAAGCAGGTAAGCGCCATTTTTTACAAATTGGTTCTTTACCTCCTCATAAACCGTATCTACGGCCACTACCGATTGCTCCGAAGCGCAAATCATACCATTGTCAAACGTTTTACTCATTAAGATAGAGTTAACAGCCATTCGAACATCAGCGGTTTCATCGATAATGGCCGGAGTATTTCCGGCACCCACGCCAATAGCCGGAATCCCGGAAGAATAGGCAGCCTTAACCATTCCTGGCCCTCCCGTAGCCAGAATCAGATTTATATTTTTGTGGTGCATAAGGTATTGTGACAACTCAATAGAGGGTTGCTCAATCCAGGCGATAATATCCTCCGGAGCCCCCGCCTCAACGGCTGCGTTCAATACAATACGCGCAGCTTCAATGGTCGATTTACGGGCTCTGGGATGCGGCGAAAAGATGATACCATTGCGTGTCTTCAGGCTGATTAAGGCCTTAAAAATACAGGTAGAGGTAGGATTTGTTGTGGGAACAATACCCGCAATAAGCCCTACCGGCTCAGCAAAACGACGTATGCCCCAGGTAATATCCTCCTCGATTAAATCGCAGGTCTTAGCATCTTTAAATTTATTAAAGATGTATTCAGACGCGAAGTGATTCTTAATTACCTTATCCTCGACAATGCCCATGCCTGTTTCCTCAACGGCCATTTTCGCCAAAGGGATACGATGCCCGGCGGCGGCAAAAGCGGCCTTCCGGAAAATTTCATCCACTTTCTTTTGCGAAAATGTACGAAAAATTCGTTGGGCATTATGCACCCGTTGAATCACCTGTTCTAATTCAGCTGTTGTTTGAAGGGGCTGTTGCTCCCTTTTCTCCTGCTGTGTATTTGTCTTCTCCGTTTTTGTAGCCATAATCCTATCGGTTTAATTCTTTTTCAATAGCGGACTTTAATTTCTCAAGGGTAGCCTTCTCAATGGTCTTCCCATTTACTTCGGCATAGGGGGGATGTTCACCTCTCTCTTCACATGCTCCAAGAGAAACAGCTCCGCGGATATCCACCTTCGATTTCCAGGATTCTGGCATCTCTTCTTCCAGTTTCATTAGCGCTTTGCCTCCCATAACATAGCAATGGGTGCCTACACAAATTCGTACATCTATTTTGTTTTTCATCATTAAAAAGATTAGGGAATGATTTCTACTGTTAATTAACTAACAATACAGATGCCAAAACACCTAATCTCTTGTCCGTCTGACACTTGAAGTCCAAGCACTTATTTTTTCGATTTAAAGTGTTTTAAAATTGGGCACGAAAGCAACCGGAAGCTGTTCTGAAACGTAACACTGTTCAGAATACGAACAAAAAAGAAAGAACAGAATTTTTCATTATCTTTTAGCTCCAAAAACAATACATTTGCCTGGATAAAATATCAGTTTACCTAAAACATTTACTATGAACCACTTTTACAAGACCTCCAAAATTCTTTTTCTTCTTGCCATTATAGCAGGAATAACAGCAGGTTGTGCGTCCAAACGCTATGCAAAGAAAGCCGCGGAATTCGAAGAAGCAGGTTTGTATAAAGATGCAGCAAACTACTACTACGAGTCCGTAAAACGCAAGGACACTCGTGTTGAAGCAAAGCTGGGGCTTAGGAAAAATGGCCAATTGGTACTTGAAGAGAAGCTTTCAGACTTTACAGAAGCTTACAAGAAAGGGGAGAACAAACAAGCTGTTTATAAATACCTGGAAGCTGAAAAATATTACAACAAAGTAAAAGCTGTAGGGGTTGAACTTTCATTTCCCGAACACCATAAGGCCTACTATCAGGAAGTAAAAGACGAATATGCCAATAAACGATATGCCGAAGGGGTTGAAAAGCTGAATCGTAAAGAATATGCGGCAGCGGAGCAAGTGTTTCAGGAGATTATGAATATTAGCCCAAACTACAAAGATGTAAAACAAAAGTTCACCACTGCTAAGTACGAACCTATTTACCAGCAAGCAAACGATGACTTAGATGCTGGCAAATACAGAACTGCCTACTATACATTTGAGCGTATACTGAATGAAACAGGTTCTTATAGAAATGCCCGTACGCTCAAAGATCAAGTCCAGGAAGAAGCAACTCTTACCCTTTTAGTTCCCAATATGACTTTGCGTCGAACCGGCGATCGTAACCAGGGCGAAGTAATTATACAAAAAATTAAAAACGAATTAAATGAGCGCAATGATCCATTCCTGAAGATCATTGAGCCCACTTCACTAACTATTGATTATTATGACAACCGTACACGGCGCTATAATTTTGAAGCCCTCAACCTGACAGGTGTCGATGCAATTTTAACTACCGATCTCAGTCGTGTTATAACCTCCGAAGGTCGCACTTCGGCCCTCCCCAAACGAGGTTACCTAAAAAAGGTTACCAAATATACAGACGAAAATGGCGAGGAGAAAGAGAAAATATCTTACCAAAAAACAACTTATGTAGAGTATACCAAGGAAAATAAGGCGCAACTCCACCTTGCTTACAAATTATTAAACACTTCCGATGGTACGGTTTGGTTATCGGATGTAGTGCAAAAAAACCTGAGAGACAATGTTCATTATGCTCGTTTCAAAGGAGATAACAACAAATTGATTCCAGGCTATTGGAAAAGCAGAACCAAAGATTCGCCAGAGGATGTTGTTCAGGATAATTCCTCAAAACGCGATGCATTGAAAAAACTTCTTAATGCCCGAAGTGATATTAAACCCCCCGATGCATTACAAAAACAAGCCATTGAAGAGGTAACAGCCACCATTGTTGAAGATATTATTACATTTAATCCAGAGCAATAAGCCAAAATATGAAACGAATTCATCAACTACTCTCCATTGGTCATATTGGTATTACGCTTACAGTAATCTTGTCCTTATGCCTGGTTGGCTGCAGCAGTAAAAAAGCAACCACAGAGCTTAATCCGCCTCCTTCATGGGTCAATCAGAAACCGTCTGTGCCTGGGTACTATGTAGGTATTGGGGGAACCCGAAAAGTAGGGACAACTCCTGAATATACAGCCCAAGCACGCAAAGAAGCGCTTTCCGATATGGTAGCAGACATCTCGTCGCGTGTAAGCAGCTCATCGGTTCTTCACTCCATAGAAACACAGGAGGGTTTAACAGAATCATTTACGCAACGTATTGAAATTGAAACCGACGATTATGTCGAAGGTTTTGAACCTGTCGACAGCTACGAAACAGAGACAATGTACTGGGTGTATTATCGAATCGATAAAAACAGGTATCATGAAAAAAAAGCCCAGAAAAAGCAAGAAGCAATAAACAATGCTATGGCAAAGTTACAGGCAGGAGACAACCTGCTTGAACAAGCCCGCCCCTTGGAAGCATTATCTCCCTACGTGCAGGGATTAGCAGCATTAAAAAACTACCTGGGCGAAGAGACAATGGCTCAATACAATAATCGTCAGGTAGATATAGGGAGTCAACTCTATAATCGCATAAAAAGCCTACACAAATCAATAGATATAGAGGAACCCAGCGGATCTTTACACTACAAAAGTGGTACAGTGGTACAGAAACCTATAACCTTCAAAGTTACCTATCAACAAAAACCCATGGCTCAAGTGCCTGTAAAATTTCACTATACAGGTGGCTACCTGACAAATGACCGAACGCGCTCGGATACACAAGGCAAAGTAAGTTGTATTTTGGGCAAGATCTCCGGAGTTGGTCATCACCAACTACACGGAACAGTTGTATGGCAAGATCTCCTGAACGGTTCAACTACCGATCCACAAGTTAGAGGATTACTCAAAAGCTTTACACCCATTTCAGCATCGGTTAACCTGTTGATTCAAAAACCTTCCATTAAACTGGCTTTTCACAAAAACCTATGCAAAGAAATTAGCTGTTCCTTACTAGAAAGTCATTTTACCACTTTTGTCAATCAACAAGAGATAGAAGTGAATGATTCCGCAGATTATCTGCTAAAAATAAGCGCTTCGTATAGCACAGGACCAAGTACTGCCGACTTTAAAGCTGTATTTATTCAGGGGGAACATCAATTAACGGATCCAACTGGAAGTATCATAAAAACAGTAAAAGCCCGCAGGATTCGTGGGGTCGGAAAATCAACAAAGGCAGCTAAACAGCAGGCATTGGAAGCCTTCATGTCAGATGCTCAAAATCGCTATTGGCCGGAATTATTGAATGAAATCTTATGATAGATTAGAGTTGGAATCCCGGAGTTTTATGGTATTTTTTCTAGTGAGCGATTTTTAAGCCTACAATCCCTACAAAAATAAGTAAAGCTGCTCCCATACGCAGGAGGCTGGCCGAATCGCCAAAAAACAGCACCCCAATAGCAAAGGTTCCCAACGTACCAATACCCGTCCAAACAGCATAAGCAGTACCTATTGGTAAACTTCGTTGGGCCATCCACAAAAACCACCCACTAAAGGCCATCGAAACAATGGAAAAACCTATCCACAGCCACTTATTATCGGTGGTTTGAGAAAGCTTAAATCCCAGAGGCCATCCAATTTCAAAGAGGCCGGCAATAAACAAATATATCCAACTCATATACACGACATTTTACCCTTTTTGTGCTATTATTTCCAGGTTTTTGCGGTGAGGAATATGGATGGTTCTGTCCTGCACCGTTAAAAGACCATCGCGGTTAAATCTGGAGAGGGTATGCACAATACTCTCCTTACTGTATCCTAACATTCGAGCCAATTCCACTCTCGAAAAGGGGAGTTCAAATTGTGTGCTTCCAAACGTATCAGCAAACTCTAACAAAAGCATTGCCAATGCTCCATCTACTTGTTTACCATCGAAGCGCGTCAGATGGTAAACCAAATTACTGGCCATGCCCGACATCATCTTTACAACTTTTAAGGCAAATCTGCCATTACTCTCCAACAATTTTTCAAAAGCGTTCCGATCCATTATACTTATTGTACATTCGGAAATAGCCGTGGAGCTAAATGTAACCGTTCTGGAGGCAAAGGTGCAGATAATTCCAATAAACGAGAGGGGTTTTATAAGTTGTATTGTGCGCTTATGTTTGTCGCTGCAAATATCCAAACGCACATAACCTTTTTCCAACAACAACAATTGGTTGGCAAGATACCCCTGTCTGATAACCTCATCGCCGACACTAAATTCCACTCGAGAGGTATGTTCAGATAGGAATATACGCTCCTCCTCTGTAAGCTCCTGCAAACAGGCCTCTACCGATATAGGCTGGCCTTCTGTTACAGGTTGCAAATAATTTTCAAGCATAAAAACAGGTTATTAAAGGTGTAAAAATACATCTTTTCTCATAAGATTTTGCATCTGTTGCTATAGGATATACCCTCTTTAAAAATGGAGGTGCCAGTAAGGGAAAGAATATATTTGTCATTCATAAAAATCATTGAACTATGGCCGATTTAAAATTCAGAGTAAAAGCAGAGAGCGAAACTGCCACAAAAACGCGGGTAAAAGCCAGAAATTTTGAAATCATTGTGGATGAACCTGCCGATTTAGGGGGAAATGACGATGCTGCGAATCCGGTTGAATATGTGTTGGCAGCATTTTCCGGTTGCATGAATGTAATGGGACACCTGGTAGCAAAAGAAATGGGATTTGAATTGCGTGGATTAAAAATTGAGATGGTAGGAAATTTGAACCCTGACAAACTTTTTGGGAAAGATACCCAAGATCGCGCTGGTTATAAAGGGATACAAGTGACACTTCGTCCGGATTGTGATGCCAATGAAACAACTTTGGCAAAGTGGAAAGAGGAGGTATGCAATCGTTGTCCGGTTTCCGACAACCTCAAAAACCCTACTCAAGTCGAGATTTGTGTGAAGTAATCAGGGCATTAATCCTTGTGTCTGGCAAACAAGAACGATAAATATGGCAAGAGCTGCTTCAATGAGAAGCAGCTCTTGTTTTCTTTTCACTTTTGCGCATTACAAAGCGAAAAGCTCAGGAGTAAACGTATCCCAATATACGAAAAATATCCCTGACCGGTTGCATTTTTTGCTACATACAGAAAGTTACCGCTGACCAGATAACGCCAAACCATCAATACAGGATTCCCAAAAACTTATTTCCCAGAGGTTTTTAGTTAAAAGAGAGGCATTGCTAATGAAAATTTTGTATTTTTCTGAATCCTTTAATGTCAACTGCAACCTAAAAACCTCAATCATGAAATCGATCGTGTTTTTATTAACGTGTTTTTTTACCTATACCACAACTGCCCAAACCGTTTCTGTAAGGGTATTTGAGCCCTCAACACCCGAAATAAAACAAGTATATCAGGTGGACACCCCTAACAAGTTGTTCATCCATTTTACCGACAGCCGTCGCACCTCTAATGAATATGCTGAAACGTTGGCTGATAGGTATCTGAAAATAATAGAGCACGCATTTCCTAAGCTTACTATCAGCGCACTTAACGAACCTCCGGTAAAACTCACTCCCGATGAGCCACAAGTCTATTTGCATATTACACAAACCGATTATCATGTACTTCGCAAACCGGCAAAGTGGATTGCCAGAGTAAACTGCGAACTACAACTTTTTGTTATCCAAAACCAGGTAGTAAAGCAGTACGAGCATTCGATAAGTGAATTGATCACCCGCCCTACACGCAGGGGCCTGCATGGGGCTAAACAAGCTCTAGAAGTAGCCTTTGCTCAGGCAGCGGCACAACTTCCGGAGTACATTAACGGTTGTCTGGCCAACCAATATAAGTACACCATAATTGAAGCCCAAAATGCAACGCCTACTGAGCGGAAAAAGATAAATAAGAATTAATAGCCTCTTCTACGTCATTGCATTTATAATACTTCAAGCTCTATTCAGGAGAACTCGTTCATTAAAACTTCCCCGGAGTCTATTAAAGATCTTTAAAAAATCTTCTTAAAAATGTAACATATTGTATCTTTACAAATCAAAAGTAAAGAACCATAACAACATCCGTGTCGCAGGCAATACGTCACGGCATAGTAGATAAAAGAGATTTATTCAAGACTAACCTTACAATAACATTCATGGAATTACTAAACGTTCAAAGTGTTGAAAAAACCTTTGTCAATCACAAGGCACTCGACAAAGTTGATCTGGTGGTCCCCGAGAACACTATTTATGGTCTTTTAGGGCCCAATGGCGCGGGCAAGACCACTCTTATCCGCATCATTAACCGGATAACCGCACCGGACAGTGGCCTGGTTGAATTTCAAGGAAAGCCCATGCGCAACTTTGATATTCATAACATTGGCTATCTCCCGGAAGAGCGCGGACTATACAAAAAAATGAAGGTGGGCGAACAATCGCTATACCTGGCGCAGCTTAAAGGGTTGCCTAAACGCGAAGCACTAAAGCGACTGAAGCGCTGGTTCGAGAAATTTGAGATGGAAGCCTGGTGGGATAAAAAGGTGGAGGAGCTCTCAAAAGGGATGCAGCAAAAAATACAATTTATTGCCACAGTGGTTCATGAGCCCAGCCTGCTCATCTTCGACGAGCCCTTTAGTGGTTTCGATCCCATTAATGCAAACCTCTTAAAAAAGGAGATCCTGGAACTTAAGAAAAATGGAGCAACCATTATCTTTTCAACCCACAATATGGGTTCTGTTGAAGAGCTGTGTGATCACATCACTCTGATCAATAAATCCAAAAATATTTTGGAAGGCCCCATTGATAAAGTTCGGGAAAGATACCGCTCGCATATATACGAGGTTGCTTTCAAGGGCAATCCCACAGAAGTAGCCGCCAAGCTCAATACCTCCTACGAAATTACCTATGAGCTACCTGGTCAGGAGCAGCACATTGTGCGCGTGAAAGGAAATGAAGGGGGCAAAGCGAATGAACTCCTGAATAACCTACTCCCCATTTCCGAAATAGTAAGCTTTAAGGAGCTCATACCCAGCATGAATGACATTTTCATCCAGGTTGTTCAGAATAATAAATAACCTTATTGAATCACTGACAAAGCAGAAAATATGAACAAAATAAATATCATCATCGCCAGAGAGTATCTTTCACGGGTGAAGAAAAAATCATTCATCGTAATGACCGTCCTGGGGCCCCTTTTATTTGCCGCCCTGATGATTGCACCTGCCTGGATTGCCTCCATGGAAGATACCGAAGTGAAAACCGTTGCTGTGATAGACAGCTCAGGCCTATTTCAAAAACGGTTACCAGAAACCGAATACATTAAATTCACTTACCTGCAGAACCAATCGGTAGAAGAAGTCAGGGAGAGTTTCGAGGATTCAGGCTATTATGCCTTATTGTATATTCCACATATAATCACCTATGTGCCAAACGGAGTTCAACTTTACTCCGATAAGCAAGCAGGGTTTGGTCTTACTTCACATATTTCCGGAAGCATCGAAAAAATCGTTGAACAACAAAAAATGCAGGCTGCCGGTGTCAAGGAGGAGGTTCTCCAATCCATCCGCACGGATGTGAATATTCGCACGATTCAATGGACCAAGGATGGGAAACAGCGCGAGAATTCAACCGTTGTAACAACCATCTTAGGGTATATTTCAGGATTTCTGATATACATGTTTATTTTTATGTTTGGGGCACAGGTTATGCGTGGTGTTATTGAGGAAAAAACAAGCCGCATTGTCGAGATCATTGTCTCTTCTGCCAAACCCTTTCAGTTGATGATGGGCAAAATCGTAGGTCTAGGCTTAGTTGGGTTAACCCAGTTTATGCTTTGGGTAGTTCTCACACTTGCCTTGGTATCCGTAGGTAAAGCAACGCTCTTTCCGGAACTGGGAACCCCCAACACACAGGAAGTTGTTACACAAAACATCATGAGTCAGCAACCCGGAGGAGAACAACTGGCCGAGGCTAATGATATAGCCAACCCCGACAAGATTCAGGAAATTTTCAGTGCCATTGGGCAAATCAACTTTGTTGTGGTAATCGGAGCTTTCCTATTCTACTTTCTGGGAGGATATTTGTTGTATAGCTCCTTATTTGCAGCTGTTGGGGCCGCTGTGGACAACGAAACGGAGACCCAGCAATTTATGTTACCCATTACTATACCCCTGATTTTGGGTTTTATCATCATGATGAATGCTGTGCAAAACCCCCAGGGATCATTGGCTTTTTGGGGCTCTATCATCCCCTTTACCTCGCCCATTGTAATGATGGTACGCATACCCTTTGGTGTACCCATTGAAGATTTTCTACTCTCAGCCGGACTCCTTGTGCTCACTTTTATTGGCACCACCTGGTTAGCCGGAAAAATTTACCGTACGGGGATCCTCATGTATGGCAAGAAAGTCAATTATAAAGAGCTTTGGAAATGGATACGATATAAGTACTAAACCTAGAGAGGGAGCTTAATGCTCCCTTTTTTTATACCTTTGTACAACAAAATCCTCACATTACAAACCTGTAGAAACCTATGAAAGTAGCCATCATCGATCTGGGGACCAATACGTTTAACTTGTTAATTGCAGAAATAAAAGCCCCGGGAAACTATACGCTCCTGCACCAGGGCAAAATTGGCGTTAAGCTTGGCAAGGGCGGAATAAATACAAAACACATTACCCCTGAGGCCTTTGAACGAGGCATTAAAGCCATTGATACACACTTGCAAACCATACACGCTTTCCAGGCAGATAGAATCAAAGCAACGGCTACCTCAGGGATTCGTAGTACCAACAATGGATTAACCTTTATCGATACACTGCGGCAGCGTTTCCATCTGGATGTGGAGATTATTGACGGTGATCGCGAAGCAGCATTAATCTTTGAAGGGGTAAATCAGGTCTTTCCTTTCCATGAGAAGACATCTCTAATTCTGGATATTGGCGGAGGTAGCAATGAGTTTATCCTGGCAAACCAAGCGGGGATTCTGTGGAAAAAAAGCTACGACTTGGGTATGGCGCGTTTACTCGACCGTTTTAATCCCTCCGATCCTATAAATCAAGAGGAGTTGGCTGCAATATATGCCTTTCTGAAGCAGGAGCTTGCCGATCTTTCCCCCATAATGGAAAAATACAACCCACAAGAGCTTATTGGTTCAAGTGGAACCTTCGACACCTTTCGCTCATTATGGGAGGCTGCGCATCCACCGGAAGAGCAAAACCAGCATACTCCCCTGTTTCAATTTCCCGAAGAAGCCTTTGCATCTCTTTACCAACGACTTATTACATCTACCCTGCAGCAGCGACTCGAAATGAAAGGGATGGAAGCAATTCGGGTAGAAATGATTGTTTTAGCAGCAATTTTTGTTAAGTTTACCATGGACGAATATGGACTCACTCGTCTATACCAGTCCAATTACGCCATTAAAGAAGGCGTATTAAAATCTTTAGCACAATAACACCATGGCAAAAATACTTGTAGTTGACGACGAAGCGAGCATACGTGAAACACTGAAAGAGATTCTCGAATACGAAGGCCACCAGGTGCAGGTTGCCCAGGAAGGGGAAGAGGGGTTACTGATGTTCAAAAAAGTACAGTACGATGCTGTGCTTTGTGATATAAAAATGCCCACAATGGATGGCTTGGAAGTACTGGAAAAGCTGCAGGACCATGCCCACGACATCCCGGTAATCATGATCTCCGGACATGGCAACATCGATACAGCCGTTGAGTCAATAAAAAAAGGAGCCTACGATTTTATTGAAAAACCACTGGATCTGAATCGACTACTAGTGACCATAAAAAATGCCCTGGATCGCAATGAACTGGTTACCGAAACCAAAAAACTCAAGCGAAAAGTCAACAAAACCTTCGACATTATCGGAGACTCGGAAGCTATTCAGCAGGTAAAACTGATGATTGACAAAGTGGCTCCTACCGACGCCCGCGTTTTAATAACCGGCCCAAATGGCTCAGGGAAAGAGCTCGTTGCCCGATGGTTGCATGAAAAAAGCGACAGGGCTGCTCAACCCTTTATAGAGGTGAACTGTGCAGCCATCCCTTCAGAACTTATCGAGAGTGAATTGTTTGGCCACGAAAAAGGAGCTTTCACATCAGCCCATAAGCAACGTAAAGGGAAATTTGAACAGGCCCATACAGGCACTATCTTCCTGGATGAAATTGGTGATATGAGCCTGAATGCCCAGGCAAAGGTGTTAAAAGCTTTGGAGGAGAAAAAAATATCACGCGTAGGTTCCGATAAAGATATTCATGTTGATGTTCGAATTTTGGCAGCTACCAACAAAAACCTCAAAGAAGAGATTCAGGCCAATCGGTTTCGGGAAGATCTGTACCACCGACTGAGCGTCATTCTCATTCGGGTACCCTCATTAAACGAGCGAAAAGAAGATATTCCCCTTTTGGTAGAGCACTTTAACCAACTTATTTGCACCGACTATGGCATACCCCAAAAACAAATCGACCCACAAGCCATTAAAGCCTTGCAAGACATTAATTGGACCGGAAACATCCGTGAATTCCGTAATGTAATTGAACGTCTCATCATTCTGTGCGACAAGTCCATAACAAAAGAAGATGTGCAACTATTTGCGCAACCAATATCCAACGAATAACGCTAAACATGCAAAGGGAAGAGACTGACAGCATAGGAACTATGCAACTACCGTACGATGCCCTCTATGGCATACATACACTACGTGCCCATGAGAACTTTCCGGCATCTATCCCCTTTCATCAAGCTTGGTATTGTGCCATTGGCCTGACAAAACTGGCTGTTTTCCAAACCTACAAGCAGTTCAAGCAAGGCATCTCGCAAAAATATCCCAATAGAAACATAAATCTTAAGCTCATTGAAGATGACCATTTAAGCGCACTGGAACAAGCCGCAACTGAAGTGAGCGAAGCGAAACATTTCCAGCATTTCCTTGTGCCAGCGTTTCAGGGAGGAGCCGGAACAAGTATAAATATGAATATCAATGAAATTATAACCAACCGAAGTCTTCAACTTTTAGGCCAGTCCCCTGGTAACTATAGGATTATTGATCCCATTGAGCACGCCAATATCTATCAATCCACCAACGATGTTATCCCAACGTCCCTAAAAGTAGCTGCCATCAAACGACTGCAGCAACTGGAAACGGCCATCAATGCGATGCGACAAGCACTCGAAGGCCAGGAGGCAGAGCATCGAAATACCTTACGAAATGCCTACACACAATTGCAGCTGGCAACGCCCTCGTCCTATGGACGCCTGTTCAGCTCATACAACGAGGCACTATCAAGAGATTGGTGGCGCATAAGCAAATGTTTCGAAAGAATTAAGACGGTAAACCTTGGCGGTGGCGCTGCCGGAACCTCCCTCTCCATTCCACGTTTCATGGTTATGGAGTCGGTTCGTACATTGCAGCGGCTAACCGGACTCCCCATTACCCGAAGCGAAAACTTGCATGATACAACCGCCAATATTGACAGCCTTGTGGAAGTACATGGTATGCTAAAAGCCCATGCAGTAAACCTGGAAAAAATGGGCGGAGACCTGCGGCTTTTAGCCAGCGACCTTGTCGCCCAGCAGGAAGTCACCATTCCCAAGCGACAAACTGGCAGCTCTATCATGCCCGGTAAGATCAACCCTGTAATTCCAGAATACCTTGTAGGTATAGCCCAGCAAGTCTACAGCAATGATACAGCCATCGCAAATCTGGCAGCCAGAGGGCATCTCGATTTAAACGCCAATCTTCCCTTTATTGGTCACTGGCTTCTTCAAAGCCTGGATCTATTGATTGCAGCCAATACCACATGCCAACAACACTTAATTATGGGATTGCAGGTTAACGTTGATAAAGCCCAGGCACACACCTATAAAAATCCATCCATTACTACGGCGCTTATTCCTTTCATTGGTTATAACAAAGCTGCTGAATTAGCACAAACCATGAAAGAAAAAAAATACGACATTTTTACGGCCAATAAACAACTACAATTACTATCTGACAAGGAGTTGCGCAAGCACTTAAAACCCGAACATTTATTGCAACAAGGTTTCACCATTAATCAACTACTCCACAACAATGAATGAAACACCACATTATAGCTACAAAATTGCAGGGTATCTTTTCTTTGCCACCCTGGCCTTTTTTGCTATCCTTTATTGGAAAGAACGCATGCTCTTTGCCCAATCGGCAGATGCCTCATTTCATCTGCTTAACCAGGAACAGTTTTATATCCAGTATGGAAGAATTGGCGCTATACCAAGTCAACTTCTGCCATGGCTGTTAATCAAACTCAATACCCCTATGCAGTGGGTGCTTATTAGCTACTCGGTCTCGTTTATTATTCTTTATTTCGGCGTATTTCTCCTAACCACCCATTGGATGCGATCCTACTCTGCTGGTTTTTTGTTAATTTTCTTACTCGTACTGGGGAATAAACAGTTATTCTATCATCCTACTTCCGAAGTAACACAGGCACTGGCGTTTTCTACGCTTTTTATTGGGTGGTTGTATCACAATCAAAAAATCAATCCTCATCGCCCTCGCTTAATTAGAACCGCCACAGGTCTTTTCTTTATTGCTCTATCTATTAGCACTCACCCGGCTGTCTTCCCGGTGCTGATATTTATGCTTATTCATCATGCCATTCACTACCGTCGGTATCTTCGTTGGCCAACCTATGTCTACCTGAGTGGCATGGTGCTATTTTTTGTTATCAAACTCCTAATAACAAATGACTTTGTTATAGGCGAAACCCACTTCAGGGGACTCTATTCCCTTGAGGAGTTTTTCTATGTAATCCCCGATGTAAGAGGCTTGCTCTTTTACTTTACCCAAATTGGTGATTTGTACTTCGTTTCCTTTTCGATATTACTAGTAACACTCATTTGGCTTTCTCTAAGAACCCACAAAAAGGAATTACTCTTCTACTCAGGCTTTTTGGCTTTGTATTTTGTAGCAGTAGCCTACCTGTTCCCCCATTCCAGCACAAATATGCAAATGGAAGAAATATACCAGCCTTTTAATACAATTTTGCTGATCCCCTTTATATACATTGTTGTAAAACCTACACGCACTACCTATGTACTAAAACTCAGCCTATATCTAATAGTATTTATAGCAAGTATTGAGAAGATTGAATTCTCTCATAAAATATTTCAACGACGCATGAGATATTTATCAACAAAAATAGACCAAATCGATACAAAAAAAACTATTATTTCTCCCTTCAACCTAGATGCAAACACCCTGAAGGAAGATTGGGCTCTGGCACAAGAGACATTGTTGCTTACCTCCTATCGGGCTGAAACCACCCCTAAAACACTACTCATTAGTAACCCAGCAAATTCCGGCAAATTAACGGCTCATGCTAACTCGTTGTTCTTATACCGCGATAAACAAAAGCAATTGCACAGCACAAAGCTAAATCCAAGCTACTTTCGACTGGAGAATCAGCAATACCGCACCTATTAAAGAGCGGTAGTTTGCCTTTTGGTAATAAGGGGCGGCATGTTAGAAACAAAAAAACAACCTGTAAAGAGATAGAAAATCGCTAGTTTTACGCCAGGCTATCTTAAGCAATAAAAAATTGAAGGAAGCCTCGAACGAATGAATATCTCGCTAGATAAAGATAAAATATGAAAGGCAAAGAAAATAAACCCCATATAGGTATCTACGGACGGCGCAACAATGGCAAAAGCTCATTAATCAACCAACTTGCCGGACAGGATATTGCAATTGTTTCAGATGTTGCCGGCACCACAACTGACCCGGTGAAAAAATCCTTCGAAATCACCGGATTTGGCCCTGTAATTTTAATCGACACCGCAGGTATCGACGATATAGGAGAGTTGGGAGGGAAAAGAATCGAGAAGACACTCACTACCATAAAGCAAATAGATCTGGCAATTTTGGTGATAACAGATAATACAATGGGAGCCTTTGAAGATCTGCTTATCGAAAAATTTAAAGAGCAGGCAACCCCCTTTATTATTGTACACAACAAAACCGATATTACGCCATTGAAATCCAATCTGCGCAGCAAACTTGAGCAATTCAAAGCGCCCTTATTGGAGCATAGTACAACAGTCTCCCCCTCGGCAAGCTCAATTGTTGAAGCCATACAACAAGCCATCCCTGATACTTCATATAAAACCCCTTCATTGGTAGGAGATTTAATTCAATATGGCGATATTGTTTTGCTTATTACTCCCATCGATATTGAAGCCCCCGCGGGACGGCTAATCCTCCCGCAGGTCCAGGCTATTCGGGATATTCTGGACAACGATGCAGTTGCCATTGTGCTGAAAGAAAAAGAGGTTGACGGTTTTTTAAGAAAAACAGGCATACAACCAGCCTTGGCCATTACCGACAGCCAAATTTTCAGCCAGGCTGATGCCTCTATTCCAAGGAACATTCCCTTAACGAGCTTTAGCATTGTTTTAGCTCGGTATAAAGGCGACTTCGACCATTACTTGCAAGGGACACCAACAATTTCAAGACTGCAGGATAACGACAGAATATTGCTTCTGGAATCGTGTACACATCATGTATCATGCGACGATATCGGACGTGTTAAGATTCCCCGGTGGCTGACCAACTTTACGGGCAAAAAATTGCAGTATGATGTGGTTTCAGGACTCGACAACCTCCCCTATTCGATAAAACACTATGCATTGGTTATCCAGTGTGGAGGCTGTGTAATTACTCGCAAACAGCTGATAAATCGCCTCCGTCCCGCTATTGAAGCAGGCATACCAGTTACCAACTACGGTATGGCCATAGCTTATGTGCAAGGGATTTACCAACGAGCCATAGCCCCTTTTATTGGCCAACAAAAGGATGCACTGGACTATTTGTAAGCACGCTAATTTTCAAACAAACACACAGGAAACCCGGTTTTAGGTATCTTCGGTGAGATCCTACTTTGCCTTCTCAAAGCGAACCTCAAATAATTTGGGCCAACGTTTCCCGGTCAACAGAAAGGTTTCTGTATCGGCTTTATAAGCGATGCCATTGAGCACATTATCTCTGTCGGCACGGTATTGCTCTGGCACCAATTGCGAGCAATCAATACGCCTTAACACCCTCCCGCTTTCTGGTTCAATAACAAGTACATCAGATGTTTGCCATACATTGGCATAAAGCAAGCCATTAACATATTCCAACTCGTTAAGCATCTCCACCGGCCCCTCATGATTCCACACCTCCTGGCGTGCCACTTCACCAAAGTAACCGGGCTCCAGGAAATACAAAGTGGCAGTTCCATCACTCATCAACAGGTGCTCTCCATCAAAAGTGATGCCCCAACCATCGTATGGGTACTGAACCTTTTGAAGGAGCTGAAAGGATTCCTGATCGTAAACAAAACCAATTTTCGATCGCCAGGTGAGTTGAATAATTTTATCATCATAAGCAGCGATGCCTTCTCCAAAGTATCGCTCTGGGATGCTCAAACTCTCAATTACTGAGCCACTGGCAAGATCCACCTTTCGTAGCGAAGACTCCCCATATTGCCCGGTTCCCTCGTATAATCGTCCCTCATGCATAAACAACCCTTGCGTATAAGCAGCCGGATCGTGTGGATAACTTCGTATCACTTTGCACGAATAGCGCTCAGGAACAATATCGGAAGCTAACTTTACACGCAAATTATCGGATTCTGTTTCCTTGTTATAATAAGAAATCATTCGTATATGTTGGATCCCTACTGCGGCCCCTTTGGTTTCTATGGTAAAAGAGACCGCCTTACCTGACAGGGTAGCTAGTTTGTGGCCATTAAACTGAACAACAGAAGAATCAGCAGGCTGCCGACGCGTCCACGTCAATTGGATCGTATCACCTAAAGTATATAAACGACTTTGCGCAGGATAGGTAAAGGAAAGATAATTGATATCTTTTGTTGTTTGCGAAGCTGCCGGAGCAGCGTTCTCTTGCTTTTCCTTCGACGGCCCTTGTTGACCATTACAGCTCATCAAAGCTATCATCAGCGTTAATGCCAAACTTGTAAGCACGGATTTATTCATCATTGTATCAATTAAAATGTTCAAGGGTTACGCCTTCGGGAGTTACCGCCGAAAAGCTGCCGGATCTTCCCGGATAACCCTCTGTTTTGTTTTATTTTCCGATATTGTTGTTGCGGATCCTCTTCAAAACTGTTGGGATTTAACATATGCCAAATCTCTCCCCAACCTGGAAAGCCACCTACGTTGCGATCATCAATATAAACATCTGCATCAATTTTACGTGAAATGGACTCGTCAAAAATCTCTTCGGGATAACTCTTGTTTATAGCATAAAACTCAATGCCATTTTTCGCACAAAACTGCACAGCCTCCTCAAGAGGTTTCCCCGAGCGAAAGGTCCACAAAATTAGTATATGTCCTTCCTTTTGCAACGCTTTTAGGGTTTCAAATGCAAACAGTTTAGGTTTTCCTATTTTCGGATATTCGTGTTCAACAATCGTTCCATCAAAATCAACTGCAATTTTGAGCATAAGCATTAAAGTTTAAGCGAAGATAACCAATTCCTTGGCATCACACAAAAAAGGAAAATAACTACTTGGCGATGAAAATAATGCAAAATAGCCGTAAATGTATCCGGAATCCGTTATTTTTGTGTATTAAAAGCCATAAATATGCATCATTCTCTAAAAAAACATATTCCCAATCTCATCACATTGATGAATTTAGGTTCGGGTGTATTTGCCATACTGGCAGCCACCGAGCATGAAATGGGTATCGCTGTTGCGTTTATTCTGTTAGCTGCTGTATTCGACTTCCTTGATGGGTTAGCAGCCCGAGCATTACATGTGGTTTCTGACATAGGCAAACAACTTGACTCCCTGGCGGATTTGGTAAGCTTTGGTGTAGCTCCGGCATTTATATGCATGAGCTTGTTAAAGTTGCTCCTTTTTGGCTCCGGAAACTATCCCGAAATATTAGCATTAGGCGATGCCCTAATTCTGTTTTCGCCTATTCTCATTCCGCTGTTTTCGGCTTACCGGCTTGCAAAGTTCAATGTCGACACTCGACAGACCACCCATTTTCATGGCCTGCCAACACCCGCTAACGCCCTGTTTTTTACATCCTTTGCGCTTATCTACCTCTACCAACCTGCCTATAATTTATGGTTGGAAGGACTTGCTTCAATATTTCCAATTATTGTATTGATCTTTTCTATTCTTATGGTATCCGATATCCGCATGTTTTCCCTCAAATTCAAGGATTGGGGCTTTAGTGCCAACAAATTTCGCTATCTTTTTCTTGGGGGATCTGCAATATTATTAATATCATTGCATGCAATTGCCATACCGATGGTCGTTGTTCTTTATATAGTTATGTCAGGAATTACTAATCTTATCAATCGCAAACACTCATAACAATGAAATTTACTGCCGACATCAATGTAATGCCCTTGAAAAACCTGTTGGATCCCCAAGGGAAAGCTGTGACAAACAGCATACATAACATGGGGTACAAAGAGGTAGCCAATGTACGTATTGGAAAGCACATGACCCTGGAAATAGATGCCAACACCGAGGAAGAGGCAATGGCCCGTGTAAATGAGCTTTGCTCAAAAATCCTCTCCAATCCGGTAATGGAAGGATATGAATACACAATAAAAGCAGCTGAATAAACTAGCGCTTCTTTTTTAACATCTGCATCACTTCAGTTTGCCGCATAATTGATTCTTTATGCACAAGCTGAAGTATTTTGCGGATAAAATCTTCCCGTAACCCCAGTTCCTTGCCTTGACGTGTTCTACTTCGGAGCATCTCTTCCCATCGACGCAATTGTAACACCGATACCTGGGATTCCTCTTTTGCATTTGCTATTTCTTCAACAACTTCCATGCGCTTACCCAAGAGCTCCAACATCTGTTGGTCAATGGAGTCGATACGGCTACGCAAGGCATCCAGAACAGTAAAGAATTCAGGATTATGCGCAGCTTCCCCTCGATATTGCAAGTCGTTTAATAAAGAAAAAAAAGCCGCGGGAGTTATTTGCTGGCGTGCATCGCTCAATGCTTCCGAGGGATGATTATGGACCTCCACCATTAATCCTCGCATATTCATATCCAATGCCCGTTGAGAAATATCCGCAATGTACTGCGGATCTCCGGATATATGGCTAGGATCGGATAATACAGGCAAGTTGTGAAAATGAGACTGGAGTTCAATAGCCAACTCCCACTTAGGAATATTCCGCAGGGGCGTAGGTTCAAAAGGATAAAACCCTCGATGTACAGCTCCGAGCTTGCGCACCCCTGAAGCGTAAAACCGCTCCAAGGCTCCCATCCAAAGTGGCAAATCAGGATTTATGGGGTTTTTCACTAATACAGGAACATCATGTCCTCTTAAGGCCTCGGCTAAAGCTTGTACCGAAAAGGGATTGGAAGTGGTACGAGCGCCAACCCACAAAATATCGACACCAGCGGAAAGGGCCGCCTCCACATGTTCTGGCTCAGCGACTTCAGTAGCCACTCGCAGGTGGGTGGTTTCTTTCACTTCGCGTAGCCATTCCAACGCTTTAACTCCCTTGCCCTCAAATTGCCCGGGCCGTGTTCGCGGTTTCCAAACGCCTGCACGAAATACTTGCACACGCTTATCAGTTGCCAATTGTCTGGCTGTATCCAACACCTGTTCCCTACTCTCGGCGCTACAAGGCCCTGCAATTATAAGCGGCTCGCGAAAATCAACAAACCAATCGGCTATGGATAGTATCCCCTTCATAAGCTCTCTAAAACTCAATATTAAGTGCGCAAAAGTAGGCAATAAATATAAAAAATGGGAGCCTCTGCTCCCATTTAACTATGAGGCATCGGCCTCTTGATTTTGTTCTTCGTATCGTTTTATAGCGTAAAGCGAGGCGCGATAGCTTATCCATAAAAATACCGGCCAGGTGGCTAACCATATAATCTCTTGTAGCATAATGATAACTCCTTTTTAATAAACATGTGATTCTTCATTCATCTCATCTTCATCGATCTTCTTATTATTTATAGCCTTCCAGGCAAAGAAAATGTACGTAAACACAAAGGGTACCATAAGTGAAACATACGACATTACCGTTAAAGTAAACTCACTGGAAGAGGCATTTTGTATGGTTAAAGAACTTTGGAGATCGAAGGTTGAGGGATAAAAAGCGGTGTTATTGAGTCCTGCAACCAAAAAGAGAGACAACACCGTTAGCACAACTCCGGGAGCTGCCCACCAAAAGGCTTTCGACCCGGAAGTGAAAATTCCTTTACCAATACCGAATAATACCAGGACAACACCAGCCAAAAACATAACCGATACAACAGGCATGTCCAGAAAGTTATGAAGATACTTGTACGGCTCCATATAAACCTCCTGCGTTGCGGGATTTACCGCAAATCCATCGCGCACCAATAACCAAACCAAGAAAGTCAGAAAAAAAACAAGGAAAGGTACAGCATTATACCAAAGTTGTTTTTTTGTCCGATGGATAATCTCTTCCTGTTCAATGCTGTTTTGAAAATAAAGAATCCCCATTACACGTGCCAGGAAAAAAACAGCTAACCCTAATGCAAGGTTGTGTAAACTCAATGCCTCTTCCAACCCACGGGCAGCTCCTTCCCATCGACTTTGATTAAGATCATTCACAAAAAACTCAGAACCGGTAAAGAAAGTACCCACGGCCACTCCTAACAATAGAGTTCCAAGGACCCCATTAATCAGCAAGAAGGTTTCAAAAACCCTGGCGCCAAAAAAATTATTGGGTTTAGACCGATATTCATAAGAAATTGCCTGAATAATAAAGGCAAAAAGTATAAGCATCCAAACCCAGTAGGCACCGCCAAAGCTAGTGGCGTAAAATAGCGGGAAAGAGGCAAAGAAAGCCCCACCAAAGGTCACAAGGGTAGTAAAGGTAAATTCCCATTTACGTCCAAGGGTATTCACCAACATGCGACGTTGCATATCAGTCTTACCCAATGTATAAATAAGGGTTTGCCCCCCCTGAACAAACATTAGAAATACCAGTACAGCTCCCAACAGGGAGATGATTACCCACCAATATTGTTGTAATACAAGATATGAAAAGCTATCAAACATATTATTTTCCTCCGTCTTTAGGTCCTAGTTTAATTTGCGTGGTCAGGATCTTCACCTCGGCAATAAGTAACCCGGTAAAAATAAGGGCAAAAAGCCAAAAAGTGATCTGCACAGCACTGGCATCAATTTGCGAAACGGCAGCCACTGTCGGAAGAATATCCTGAATAGTCCAGGGTTGGCGTCCTACCTCTGCCACAATCCATCCGGACATGGACGCAATGTATGCCAACGGAATAGTGATTACAGCCAGCCGTAGGAACCATTTGGTCTCGATAAGTTTTCGACGATAAACCAGGAACAAGGCTAAGGCAAAAAAGGCAATAAAATAAAAGCCCAAAGCTACCATAATGTGAAAACTATAGAAAGTAAGGGGTACATTGGGAATAATGCTTGCCGGATCGTTCAGGTAACCGTAACCAAAATACTGAAAGTTATCCTGTAAAATAGCAAGCGCCTCTTGTGCACCGGCTTCATCTCCCTTTTTTTTAAGCTTTTTATACTCACCCAAGGCAAGCACAGCCTTTCGTCCCTGTTTCATTTTCTCTTCGGCTGAAGGGGCTATTTGGGTATTCCCGTTCTCATCGATATATTCATAGCCTCCTTCCACTAAATCTTTAACCCCGGGGACAAAGGCATTAAAATCCCGGTAACCTAAGAAGGAGAGCAATTTGGGTATCTCCACTTTGAAAACATAAGCATCCTTGTCGTCATTGTACTCTTTGCCTGGGGTGGTCATCCCTACCATGACAAGACCGGCGCCCTCCTGCCCTTCATAAAGGCCTTCCATGGCAGCCAACTTCATGGGTTGCTTTTGTGCCACTTCGTATGCCGACTTATCGCCACTATAAGTGAGGTATAAACTTGAAAGCAAACCAAATACTGCTGCAATAATAATGCTATGACGAGCCATCTCCTTCTCACGGCCTTTTAATAAGAACCAGGCACTAATGCCAATCACAAAAATGGCCGCCAAAACATAACCTGAAGCTACGGTGTGTACAAACTTGCTGATGGCAACCGGAGAAAAAAGCACCTCCCAAAAATTAAGCATTTCATTGCGAGCCGTATCCGGATTAAAATGCATGCCCGTAGGAAACTGCATCCACCCATTGGCCACTAAGATCCACAAGGCTGATAAATTAGATCCCACAGCCACTAACCAGGTTGAAAGTAAGTGAAATCGTTTGCTAATTTTATTCCAACCAAAAAACATAACGGCTATAAAGGTGGATTCTAAAAAGAATGCCATAATCCCTTCAATGGCCAAAGGGGCTCCAAAAATATCACCTACAAACCAAGAGTAATTAGACCAGTTAGTTCCAAACTCAAACTCCAAAATCAGGCCTGTGGCAACACCAATAGCGAAATTCACCCCAAAAAGGGTCATCCAAAATTTAGTAGTACGTTTCCATTTAGGATTGCCCGTCTTAACATATAAGCTTTCCATAAAAGCCATAATGAAGGACAGCCCCAGAGTTAAAGGCACAAAGAGCCAATGGTACATAGCCGTAAGGGCAAACTGGCCCCGTGACCAATCCACCAAAGACAAGTCTACGTTTTCAATCATTGTCGTTTATTTTTTTTGGTTTTGATAGTTGCTCAATTACATATTCGCTTCGCTCCTCATCGGTATCAAATCTACTCTCTAAAATATCGGGAAAGAAAAAGACTTTCAAAATACCAAACATGAGAAATAGTTTCAGCAGGATGATTATCCACAACTTTTTGCCTACCGTCATCGAACTAAATCCCTCGTAATAAAAGCGAAAGACTCGAACAATTAGATTTTCTCTCTTCATATTTCACCAATTCATTACCCGAATATAAGAAATTTCTTGTACATGAAGATAAAAAAAAAGAGTGACATGTTTTGTCACTCCTATGTTAGCGCATGTCTTTCAATGACTTATCTATAAAGATGCAAGAATCCTTTTTTTACAGGTGATGAACCATCCAAAGCCTCCAAAACATAATAATACACACCCTGTTTCACTTCATCTCCAGCTTTATTGCGTCCGTCCCATGTAATCACCGGAGCTTTTCTTTCAAACACCACCATTCCGCTTCGTGAAAATATAGTCATTTGGTAAACGGTAAATCCATCGGCAGGAATAATAAACAGATCATTAACGCCATCGCCGTTTGGCGAGAAAACATTGGGCACATCGGATGAAGCACCAAGAGTTATGCTAAGGGTTTGGGAAAACTCAATCCCGGAGCTCAATTCCTCGGCAAAGAAAGTTATCGTATGCTCACCCAGCTTGTTGAATGTATACTGCATGGCAGGTGTTGTATCCGTAAAAGTTTCATCATCGAATTTCCAGGAAAACACATATTCTGTTCTATCCTCACTGGTAAAATGATTTTCATCAGATGCCAGAAAGTAAGTTCCTTTCACATTAACCACTCGGGTAGGTACACCAATCTCCATGTCAATAGCCACACTATCAACCTGAGCATCAATAGTTTTAACTCCTATTAAAAGGAAGAGAATTGAAATAAATACTTTACTATTTTTCATTAACCTGCTTTTGGTCACGTAAATATATAAAAAGACCTATGGAATAAACTAAATTTTCTCGGTCATTTTTTTAACAACTTTAAAATTATTAAAAAATTCTTTGGCCACAACGCGTATAATTGTGTATAACGGAATGGCCAAAATCATCCCGGCGACTCCAGCAATACTGCCGGCAATCATAATCACCAGAAATATTTCCAAGGGATGTGCATTTACCGAATTCGAATAAATCAGGGGCTGAAAAAGGATATTATCCATTAACTGCACAACCATAAATACCAGAAGCATCCACCCTAATAAAGGCAGTAATTCCTGCATGAAAGGCAGGTGCAAATGGGTAGCAATACCCAGCAACAAACCCAACATTGTTCCAATAATAGGACCAATATAAGGGATTATATTCATGATTCCGGCAACTAATCCAATAACAAGTGCTTCGGATAAGTCAAGTCCAACAACCAACAGCCCGATAGAGATAAGCAGAATAATAGCCGAGATTTGTATCACAATGCCAATAAAGTACCGGGTAAGCAACCTTTTTACCGAAGCCAACACATGTTTCACCTGTTCAACATACTTATCAGGAATGAGCATAAGAATGGCATTATATAATAATCCATCATCTTTCAAAAAGAAAAATGAAATGAATGAGATAGAAAAGATGGCAATAAATATATTTCCGAGCATGCCTACCAGCGACCCAACCAAGTTGGTGATGATAGAAAAATTCATCACTTCCGAAATTTTTTCTGAAATATGGGATTGTAAGGACATTTCCTGAGTTCCGGAGGGGAACTTACGAAAGAGTTCTTCGGCCTGCAATATGGGCTCTTGTAATTTTTGCGTTACAGCATTTACATCAATCCGGGAAAGCTCTGCAGCCTGCTCTCCTATTAGCGGTAGAAATGTCCTAAAAAACAAAGCAATACCCAACCATAACAACATAAGTGTAAGCAAAGCAGAAAGACTCCGCGAGAGTCTCCAGCTTTTATAGCGGATACGCTGAAGAAGATCAACAAGTGGTTTGCCAACGAGTGAAAGAATGGCAGCAATAATAATATAGGAGACGATGTGGCGAAAATACCATAGGAGGGCTCCAAAAATCAAAAAAAACAGAAAACCAACGATATGAGAAAATTTGATCTTCATATTAAACGTTGCAATTTAACTTGTATCTAATCCGATTACTCGACCAATGTACCTATTTTTGGTTAAAATTTTAGGGGAATCCAATAAAAAAGCATTGTAACACATGATTCAAGCACATTTAGGAGAATTTGCCGCGCTGGTGACAGCTGTTTTCTGGACTATCACAGCCATTGCATTCGAAAGTGCCAGCCGAAAAGTTGGTTCTCTCTCAGTTAACCTTATCCGGCTATTCATCGCCTTTATTTTCCTGGCCTTGTTTAGTTATTTTAGCCGGGGATTCATCTTCCCCACCGATGCAAACACACACCAATGGCTGTGGTTATCAGTCTCAGGCATCATTGGCTTTACCATTGGCGATTTGTTGCTATTTGAAGCCTACGTGGTCATTGGTTCACGCATTTCCATGTTAATCATGTCATTAACGCCGCCAATTACGGCTTTTATTGGATTCCTTGTGATGGGCGAAACCATGAGCACACAAAATTTACTGGGCATGCTCCTTACCTTAACCGGAATAGTGTTGGTTGTTTTACAGCGAAAAACAGCAAAACTTGGTGAAGGCAGCAAACCCAAACGAAACAAACTGCGACTGAACTATCCGTTAAAAGGTCTGCTATTGGCCTTTGGCGGAGCTGTAGGACAAGGCACCGGACTCGTGTTAAGCAAGTTTGGGATGCAGGATTTCAACGCTTTTGCCGCCACACAAATTCGGGTTTTAGCCGGAATTATTGGCTTCTCCATCCTTTTTCTCTTTATGCGTCGATGGAAACTTGTTTTTAAAGCGATGAGAAACACTCAGGCTATGGGTCGCTTGTCAATAGGTGCCTTTTTTGGTCCCTTTCTGGGAGTCTCCTTTTCCCTGTTAGCCGTACGTTACACCACAACAGGAGTAGCATCAACTATTATGGCCATTGTTCCGGTGTTAATCATTCCACCGGCCGTACTGTTCTTTAAAGAAAAACTTACATCCAAAGAGATTATTGGCTCCTTTATTGCGGTGGGGGGTGTTGCGCTTTTCTTCTTATAGTCATCCACAAGCGCTCTCCATGCAGTAAAATTAGTCGCTCTGAAATCCTTCCAGAAAATTCGCTACCTTTGATAAAGAATAGTTGAATAAACGTAATTGAAGCAACTTATGCGAAAATTTTACACTCCTATTTGGGCTATAGTAATTTCGGTAGCAATATTTCAGGGATGCAAAACCCCACAACTGCTTGACAACTCATCAACAATAGGTGAAGAAACATTCTTCAACGAACCTTTTGGCTTTACAACTCATGAAATTGAGCAGTTTCGCAAGCATTATCCCAACGCAAAGGAATCCTATGTATTAAAGCGAAACCAACACTACCCCGAGAAGGCAGATACCATTTACAAATTCAGTAAAGGAAAATCGGAGGTGTTTTTTTATCGTAGCTTCAGCGGGAAAACTTTTTTGTTGGCGGCCAATATTGAGGATCGAGCTTTCCCTTTGAGGAACAACGTGCAACCCGGTATTTCGCGAAAAGTTTTATGTAAGTATATTCAAGGCCTCCCTTGTAATGGAGAATCTCCCTATACAAAAAAGGCCCAAAGCGCAGAGTTCAAGTTATTCTTTAATTCGCAGCAAGAACTTGAACGAATATTTTTCCAATACTACCCCGATTAATCGAAGTAGGCCAGTATTGTTTCACTTCCCACGGTATGCTGCCCGGGCTTTACTTGAATTTTTGCATCCAGCGGAACAAATACATCCACACGACTGCCAAATTTAATAAACCCCATTTGCTTTCCTTGCTCAACAGCTTTATCCTCTTTGCTATAACATACTATTCTACGTGCCACGGCACCGGCAATCTGTCGTATCATTAGTGAGCGCCCCTTTTCGTCGGTAACAACTACCGAGGTTCGTTCATTCTCCGTAGAGGACTTGGGATGCCTTGCCACAAAGAAGTGTCCATTATGATGCTTAAAATAATTTACTATCCCTTTTATGGGATACCAATTAATATGAACATCCCATACGGACATAAATATGGAGATCTGAACTCTTCGTTCATTCAAATACTCATTTTCTAGAGTCTCTTCCACTACCACCACTTTCCCATCGGCGGGGGCAACAATGGCATTTAAATCAACAACGGGGGTACGAGCGGGCACGCGAAAAAACCGCATAATAAAAGTCAGGGTAAGGCCAAAAGCACCTACCAATATACCAATTACAAGCCAACTGGGCCATACCAGGTAGCCAATAATAGCAATGTGCAGTACTGCAACAATGGCCATACGTTTTACAATCTTATGGCCTTCTTTATGAATTTTCATCTTTCCGAAAAAATGGGTTGCTAAACAATATTAAAAAATAATATGCAAGTATACAAAGTAAATGGGTACAGAAACCAAAATACTATCAAAACGATCGAGTAAACCACCATGACCGGGTAAGAGTTTGCTGGTATCCTTTATTTCAAACTGCCTCTTGATACGCGATTCTGTTAAGTCGCCTAATGTACCACCAATGGAAGCGATGAGTGAAACCACTGCCCATTGTTGATGCGAAAAAACAGGAAACAGGAGACTTACGAAATAAGAACACAGGAGTGTTACCGTTGCTCCCCCAATAAATCCCTCCCAGGATTTTTTTGGCGAAATGCGTTCAAAAAGCTTTCGCTTACCAATTGAAGTTCCAATTAGATAAGCAAAAGTATCGTACAACCAGGTAAGGATAAAAAAACCCAGTATGAAACTGTATTCATAGCTTCCAAGTGTATATCCCAGACGAAATAATAGTATCAGAGGAAAACCGATATACACCCAGCTAAAAACAGACAGGGCAGTACTTTCAGTACCTTTGGGATGCCGACGATAGAGTTCAACAAAAAAGAGGACAGAAGGTAAAAGGGCTAGTACATAGAGCCAACTAGCGGATAGATGACTCATTGTGATAAACCCTACAATAACATATACCCCTAAAATCATTGCTATGTTAAGCCATTTCAAGGGTTTATACCCATTTGGCAGGGATAAAAACTCCCACATCAAACCGACCAACAAAACTGCCAATAGAATAAAAAAAGTGATCGGCCCACCCAATATGGAGCCGATCAATATTGTAAGAAAAACAATTCCTGTTAATGTTCGTTTAACAATTGTAGACAAAATAGGTGCGTTTGGTTAACTTTTCTCTTCCTCATCAATCTTATCCTCAGAGGAGGTGTCCTCATTCTCTTCGGGATTCTCTTTACGGGCAGCCTTTTCTACTTCTTCAGCTTCCTTCTTGTCACGCTCATCGAGGCGTTTTTGCCAGGCATCTTTAGCTGCTTTCCGACTCTCTTCACTCTCTTCATTAATCGCTTCAGGCATCTTCCCTTTTCGCGGACCAAAAATACGCTCCAAATTCTCGGAAAAGATCACCTCTTTCTCCAGCAATTGATCGGCAAGTTCTGTAAGGCCTTCGCGATAATCCTTCAATACATCCCTGGCGCGATCATAGGCTGAATCAATCAAAATGCGTACCTCTTTATCAATGAGCTCAGCTGTTTTTTCGCTATAGGGTTTGGTAAAGGTCATCTCTTGCTGGCCGGTACTATCGTAGAAGCTCAGATTCCCAACCTTCTCACTCATCCCGAAATAGGCAACCATAGCGTAAGCCTGCTTGGTAATTTTCTCCAAGTCGTTCATGGCTCCGGTAGAGATGCGTCCAAAAATAAGCTCCTCGGCAACTCGTCCTCCCAGAGCAGCAGCCATTTCATCAAGCAGTTGCTCCTGCGTGGTAATCTGTCGCTCTTCGGGTAGGTACCAGGCGGCTCCCAAAGCCTTACCTCGAGGCACAATAGTTACCTTCAGCAAAGGACTGGCATGTTCCAGCAACCAACTTACGGTAGCATGACCGGCCTCATGAAAGGCAATGGTTTTCTTTTCGGTTGGTGAGATGATCTTACTTTTGCGCTCTAAACCGCCAATAATACGATCCACCGCATCGAGGAAGTCCTGTTTTCCAACCTCTTTTTTATCTTTACGAGCAGCAATAAGAGCTGCTTCATTACACACATTTGCAATATCCGCACCCGAAAATCCTGGTGTTTGGCGTGCCAAAAAAGCAATATCGACAACCGGATCTATCTTAATGGGTTTTGTATGTACCTGGAAAATCTCTTTTCGCTCATTCAGGTCGGGTAATTCCAAGTGAATTTGTCGGTCAAAACGACCAGCACGCATCAAGGCACGATCTAAAATATCGGCGCGGTTTGTAGCGGCCATAATAATCACCCCCACATTATTCCCAAAGCCATCCATTTCGGTTAGCAATTGGTTAAGGGTGTTTTCTCTTTCGTCGTTAGCACCCATGCCTGCGTTTTTACCACGAGCACGTCCAATGGCGTCAATTTCATCGATAAAGACAATACAAGGAGCTTTTTCTTTGGCTTGTTTAAACAGGTCGCGAACACGTGAAGCGCCCACACCAACAAACATCTCAACAAAATCGGACCCCGACATAGAGAAGAAGGGTACATTTGCTTCACCAGCTACGGCCTTCGCCAAAAGGGTTTTTCCTGTTCCCGGAGGGCCAACAAGCAATACTCCTTTGGGGATCTTACCACCCAACTTGGTATATTTTCCAGGGCTTTTTAGAAAATCGACAATTTCCATCACTTCCACCTTCTCTTCATCTAACCCGGCCACATCATGGAAGTCGACTTTTACGTTCGATTCTTTATCGAAGAGTTGAGCTTTGGATTTCCCAACACTGAAAATATTCCCGCCGGCACCGCCACCTGCACCTTTTGACATACGTCGGAAGATAAACAGCCAGATAGCCACAATGATGATAATAGGAAGCAACCAGCCAATAATATCACGGAAATAATTGGGCCGGTTTTCATAACTCACTTCAATGTACTCGCCCTGGAGGTCGTCCTGTGCTTCGTTCAAGCGCCGTTCAAACACTTCAATGGATCCAATAGTAAAGTAATATTGTGGGCCTGCCTCCGAAAAGCCCCCAACACCTCCACCATCAGCAACGTCCTTGTACTTTGCATCGGACAGCTTATCTTTCTTAATATAAATTTCGGCACGCTCTTTATTTACGACAATAACCTTGGCCACATCACCGCTTTTAAGCATGGTACGCTCAAACTCTTGCCACGTAATCTCTTGTGCTGTGGGACCCAGATTAATAAAGTTTAATCCCAAAAATAACAAGGCTAACAGTGCATAAACCCAGTAGATATTAAACTTTGGCGAGTTTTTATTGCCATCGCTTTTCCCCTGAGGGTTTTGTTTGTTTCCTCCACTGTTTTCTTTTCCCTGCGAAAACGGATCGAAAGGATTTTGTTGCTTATTCTCACTCATATATAGTACTTCTAACTTTTTTACGAAACTGAATCTTCGTAGCGTTTACTGGTTGCATCGGCCCAAAGATCTTCTAACTTATAAAAATTACGATCCTCTTTCTGGAAAATGTGTACCAGCACATCGCCATAATCGAGTAATATCCATTGGGAGTTATTAAGTCCCTCCTTGTGCCATGGTTTTTGTTGAACTTCTTTTCTTACGGTCTCCTGCACGGAATCAGCAATCGCATCGACCTGTGTGTTAGAGTTGCCATGGCAAATAACGAAGTAATCGCAAAAAGCGTGTTCCAAATCATTCATTTGTAAGCTTACAACGTCTTGTCCCTTCACCCTATGAATTCCTTCAACTATCGCTTCTACTAGTTTTTCAGACGCTTCCAAATGTTCTTCTTTCATTAATATAAAATTTTACGACAAAGGTAACTATTTTTTCTATCTCCCTTGAAAATTCTCTGCGTTTGATACAAAAATCATACCTTTGTGCCATTGAGCTGTTTTAGGCGGCTACCTCTGCAAATATGTCACTGCCTTAAACGCAAAGAATCCCTTTTTGTTAAAAAAATCACAATAAATGTTTCTCTCTGTTATCGATGAACTCCCCTCGACCCAAGATTACCTTAGCACACAAGCAAATATACGTATTTTGCCGGAGTGGACTATTTGTCGTACGTTGCATCAAAACAAGGGCAAGGGTATGGGAGCAAATTCCTGGGAGAGTGAAAAAAACAAAAACCTACTCTTTTCTTTGTTCCTCCGACCTGTTTTTTTAGCTCCTTTTGAGGCTTTTTCCCTGTCGAAACTAATAGCTCTGGGCATACGCGACACCTTGCAGGAGTTTGTTCAACAACCTGTTTACATCAAATGGCCTAATGACATATTCATAAAAAACAAAAAGGTGTGCGGGATGCTTGTGGAAAACACCTTTACTGATACCTCCATACAATCGTGCCTTATTGGCATTGGGATCAATATAAACCAGGGGTCGTTTCCAGCTTCCCTACCGAATGCCTCCTCTCTAATAACGTACACGCATAAGCCTCTTCCTTTAGAAGCAATACTACGCGAAGCGTTGCAGCGAATAAAGCAGTATTACCAACAGGTCAGGCTCTCAGGTGTAGAAACACTAAATGATAACTATTTAGGGCATCTTTACCAACGAAATCAATGGCATGAATACGAAACTGACTCGGGTAGGTTTGAAGGCCGCATTACAGGGGTAGCACCTTATGGTTTTCTTCAAATAGAAGACCGTCAGGAAAAAGTGCATACCTTTGATGTAAAGCAAGTGCGCTACCTATAAAAGATGACTATTGCTCTTGGTTGAAACGGGTAGTAAAAAACACCTCCATTTTATCAACCAGCGTATCTAACCCGGGTTTAATCTTTTTGCCCACCATCATTTTCATCATCATATTCAGTTCGGCATGTAGCGTGAGTCGAATACGCGTATCACCAGGTTCAAGCTCCTTTAGTTGGATCCAAAAATTAAAGGGTACCGGCCCGGTCTCCTTACTTCCAAGTTTTATAGTTTTAAAGGGTTCCCTTTCTAGAACATGCACCTCGGCTTTCCCCAGACCGGGGATCGAAAACTTACACAAATCGGCGGTGGCTTCAAAATCATTCAGCTTATCTTTGGGAACAAAGTCCTCAAGATTCTTAAAATCGCTTAAAAAATTAAACACAGCCTCATTTGAGGCTGCAAGCTTACCTGTTTTACTTATTTCTTTCAACATAAAAAATATAAATCTATTGCTCCCACTTATCAGGATGCTCGCGCCAATAGCGGAGCGCTTCCAAGTGGGCATCATTAATATAATTACTCTCTAAGGCTACATCAATAAGAGTTGCGTAGTTTGAGAGGGTATGTAATTCCACATTTGCTTTTTCAAAATTCTGCTGTGCTACAGGAAAGCCATAAGTAAAGATAGCAGCCATACCTACAATATTTGCTCCTGCCTCGCGTAAAGCATCCACTGCAGCTAATGAGCTTTTGCCGGTACTCACCAAATCCTCTATCACCAATACATTTGCATTGGGCATTAAATCGCCCTCCACTTGATTGCCAAGGCCATGTGTTTTTGCTGAGGAGCGCACATATACAAAAGGCAAGCCCAAGGCTTCCGCTACCATAAGGCCATGGGCGATAGCTCCGGTAGCAACCCCGGCAATTACATCGGGCTTTTTAAAATGTGCCTCAATCACTTGTACAAAGGCATTTTGCAGTTTTTTACGCAAACTGGGATACGATAATGATTTGCGGTTGTCGCAGTAAATCGGTGACTTCCACCCCGATGCCCATGTAAATGGATTTGCAGGTTCTAATTTAATTGCGTTAATTTGTAAAAGAGACCTTGCAATTTCTTTTCCTAATAGTTCCATAAAAGCGATGTATAAAGTTTTCTACGATAATCGAGCCATTTTCTTTATTGATGATTTTGAAACCTGGTTTGCAAAAGAATCGGGCCTATTTTACCAATTCATCAGTGTTGAGCATTTGCAAATCCTTCTCAAAACTTTCACAAAAATAAAAGAAATTCCCCAGCTTTTCATCATTAGTGAAGATATAGAAGCAACATTTGCTGCCTATCAAACACTCTATACCCTTATCGAAGCTGGCGGCGGAGTGGTTGAGTCCTTAAGCGGCGAAATTCTGGCGATAAAACGCCATGGGAAATGGGATCTTCCCAAGGGAAAAATAGAAGATGGGGAAACGCCGGAACAAGGAGCCTTAAGAGAGGTAGAGGAAGAGTGTGGAATAAAAGACCTGACGGCCAACGGACTCCTCACGCATACCTACCACACCTACCTGCTCAATGAGCAACCCATCCTCAAAAAAACCCATTGGTACAGCATGCACCACTCGGGCGATGCCCAGCTTGCGCCTCAAACCGAGGAGGGCATTACGGAGGTTAGCTGGTTTCCAAAAAATCAGCTGGATGCTGTTATCAACAATACCTACGCTTCCATCATTGAAGTGCTGAACGAACTAAATTAGTTTTGTCGTTTTTGCAACGCTCCCCTGTCACGTAAAATTTCGAATACTTTAATCTCCAAATTCTCAGCGGGCGATGGCGCCGGTGACATCAGCAGTTTGCCCTCATCATCGATAAAATAGTAGGTTGGGAATGCCCTCACATCGTACTTTTGAAGCACATTGCTTTGGTTTCCGTAATGCAGAAAAGTCCAGTCATACCCTTTCTTATTCACAAAATCCCTCATGGTGGCCAGGTTCTTATCGGCACAAATCATAACAATATCAAAATATTGTTTGAACTGCTCCTGCAAACTTCGCAACATCTCAAATTCCTGGATACAGGCATAACTCATGCTCGTACAGAATCCGAGGTACACATAACGCCCTTGAAAATCATCGAGCGTAACCAATGAGCTATCACGATTATACAAAGCAAAGCCAGGCGGTTCATAGCCCGGAAGCAACCGCGTAACCCGTTCGCGCACCCGTTGCGCAATAACCTTATGCTGAGAAAGCGAGGTTTGTTGCTCCAGTGTATCAAGAATAGCCAACATGCCTCTGCGAGAAAAGGAGTCATCATAAAACTCATCATACAAGCATTTAAGCATGACCAGTTCCTTCAGGGTATCGTTTTCCAGCACTTTATTTTGCGCTAAAATAGTATCCACAGCCGTATAACTGCCATATCGGTTGATGGCAGGATAAATATCACTGCCCTCGGAGGTACGACCAAAGTATTCAAAATAGTCATCGTACACTTGATGAAACAACTCCATGTAAGCTATATTCTGATAACGAATAGGCTGGTGCAGAAAGTAATTATTGGAAATACTGGTGGATTTCTCCTGAAAGGCATTATACCTTAAAAGCGCCAACTTGTAACGTACATACTGGCGAAAATAGGGCTGCTCATAATGAGCAAACTGGTCCTCAAGCCTTTCCGTAAGGACCTTAATTACAGAGTCGCTTTTGCTCTGATAGAAAGCATAGGCGTAAGTTGTTGTAGCTTCCTCATAAGCGGAATCAAACCACGCAATAGCATAATTCAACTCCTCCTTTTTCACATCTTCAATACCCAAATGATAGGGCGTAGGCTCAAAATAGGGATTTAGCAAATCCGCCTGGCTTTTATTCTGACGTTCCGGCAATTCAATGGCATAGGTTTGACCGGGTTCTACAAAAAAGTACCCTTCGTACACTCCCAGCAATAAAAATACATAGCGTGTTTGTTCAACAGAAAAGCTGGCTTTGAATGTCCCATTTTCTGTTACTGTTACGGTAGCCAGTGTATCTTTGGTATAAGTTACCTGATCGACAAAACTCATGAAGGTAAGTGTTGTGCCTGCATAGTCAGGTACTTTGCCATGAATTGTAACTTTTGAACTCTGGGCATGGAGCGTCAGGCTACCCAATAATAGAATTCCAGCAAGCAGTAGGCCAATTTTATTCATCCGATTCCTTTCTGTTTCGCTTTTCAGCATCCTTTTTCAAATTCAATTGTGTTGGTATGAAAGGTGTAACATCACCACCGTGTCGTAGAATATCCCGAACAATTGAAGAGTTTATGGGTGTGTGTTCAGGCATGGTTAACAGAAACACTGTTTCAATCCCCTGATGCATGGCTTTGTTTACTTGTGCTATGGCACGCTCGTACTCAAAATCGGCCGAGGTTCGTAAGCCCCGCAAAATATACTGTGCTCCCACATGCTTGCAATAGTCAACAGTTAAGCCTTCGAAGTGATCTACGACAATATCTGTTCGGTTCGCAAATACCTGTCGAATAAACGCCTTCCGTTCGTCCAATGAAAAGTAGCTCTGCTTTTTGGCATTGTAACCAATGGCAATAATAATCCTATCGAACATTACCGAGGCCCGCTCAACTATTGATTGATGCCCTATCGTTATGGGATCGAAAGATCCCGGAAAAACTGCTATTCGTTCCAAAATGATGTGTCTTTTCGTTTTGTAATTTCCTTCCAAGGCATTATTAAACTACAAACTTACACAATTGTTTGAAATAGGCGGGAGCTTTTGTCATCCGATTGCCATACCACGAGAACATTTCCCCATCTACAGGCATAATTATGCTTCGCGGCAGCCGCTCAGCCAGTTCCTTTTGGTCAGCCTCTTTAAATGTATAAGGTTCCGACGAAAGCATAACCCAATCAGGTTTAAGATGCTCCAGCTCTTGGATAGTTATTTGGGGATAACGGTGTCCCTTGGATTCAAAAACATTAGTAAATCCGGCAAAAGTAAGCATCTCATGAATAAATGTTCCGGAGCTAATAGTCATCAAGGGATCTTTCCAAATTAAATACGCCACGGAAAGATCTTCCTGTATAGGTTCATAATCAGAAAACACAGTTTTAATCTTATGACGCACCTTATGGGCAGCTTCAG
>JAWOEH010000212.1:0-21463 GCA_046482855.1 Bacteroidales bacterium
GACGACCAGTGCCGAACAACCGCCGACAACATCCTCGCGCTCGGCGACGCCGCCGGGCCACCGTACTTGGCTCACGTCGCCTATCATGAGGGGAAGGTCGCCGCGGCAGTGGCCGCTGGCGAGGACGCCGCTGTCGGCACCGAGTATATGCCGACCGTGATGTACACCGACCCGGAGGTCGCCACCGTCGGGCTCTCGGAGGCCGACGCAACCGAGCAGTACGACGACGTGCTAGTCGGTCAGGTCCCGATGAGCGCCTCCGGACGAGCGCTGACAATGGACAAAACCGCGGGCTATCTCAAGGTGATCGCAGACGCCGACGAACAGCTTCTCGGCGTGCGGATCGTCGGCCCGCGAGCCTCCGATACGATCGCCGAAGCAACGCTCGCCCTGAAGATGGACGCCTCGCTGGACGACATCGCAACCACGCTCCACGCTCACCCGACGTTCCCCGAAAACCTCGTTGAGGCTGCTGAAGCCGCAAAAAACGAGGCGATCCACACCCACTAAGACAGGATCTTACCGGATTGCTTCGGCAACCGAAACGGCATCTTCGACACTCCCGTCAACGACAACGCCGGTCGTCACCTCGTCGTCGGTCCAGAAGACGATTGACTGATCATCGCGTTCGACGGCGGTCGCGTCCTCGCCGTCGACGGTCACACTCTCTCCGTCGTCACTGTCATCGAGACGGTCTTCTGCGCCGGTCGCGGTGATGAGTTGCACCTCGCCATCGTCGGTCGTGTACGTTTGGATCACGGCCTCGCCATCGGCGCTCGTGAGGTGTGTGGCCGTTTCGAACTCGCCGTCATCGTAGCTCGGCACCGAAAGATCGGTCGACGCTTCGAGGCTGTCGATGCTGTCGTAGGTTTCGCTGGTCGTCACCTCGACACGGTCTTCGGGCGGCTCGAAGGTGCTATCGTGGACGCTGACGTCGAACTGCGTCTCAGTGATTTCGACGGTCGTCTCCGTGGTGTCGTCGCTGGCGGTTACCTGCAGCACACGCGAGTCATCGGTCGACACCCAGAGCGTCGCCTCGACGTCCTCGTACTTTTCATCTGCCTCGTCAGTCGGCGTCAGTTCGATGACGGAGGCTTCCTCGCCGTTGATTTCAGTCGTGTCGACCAATTCCGCGTCGACGTTCTCGCCCATCGGCTCGGTCATTTTCTCGTGTGGCTGCTCCCCGTCGGTCGGAAGCTCTCGGGCAACGGACTTGTCCTCGCCGACGAACCAGACAACCGAGCCGTTCGACCCGGTCTCGAAGGTCTCCCCGTCGTCCGTTTCGCCTGCGATTCTGAACTTGTCAGGGTCCTCGGTTGCGAAGTCGACAGTCGCCTCGGTTGTCTCGCTATCGTTAGTCACGGTGATCTCGGCTGTTCCGGTCACGGTTTCGGCCTCGTCGTATCGCTGTTCGACATCGTCCAAGATGTCGTCCCCGGAGGGCTGCTGTGCCCCGGCGATTGCCGGGAGGCCGGTGCTCCATATGAAGCTCTACATTTTCCATAAGGAAGAACTCTTCTAAGCTGTACTTTTCATATTCGTCATTTACCACATCGTTCCATGCATCGAAATAGTGCTCTTGTAAACGTTCAGGTTCATTGAATCCAACAGGTCCAATGAAACGCGTTTGAGAATAATCGATGCCATACCAATGTAACGTGTTGGCTTCGTAAATGCGTTGCATGTCGGTTTGTCCTAAGGTGGTTAAAACACTCAGAAGCATGATTGAGATTAACGAAAATAGATTTTTTTTCATGGGTTTGGGGCTATTTATTTAAAATGAATTTAAATATACTGGAGCTTCCGCTATTTATCAAATCTTGCGCCATAAATTTTTGGTGATTGTTGGGTAACACCTCCTCATTCTTTTGGAAGTCGCTTGAAATGTCGTATTTTTGGCAGGCATATCCAAATTATGGTGAATTTGTTATTACATAAAAGTGAGCGCTATTTATATATAACTGCGCAAAATGTTGGCTACCTCAAGCGATTTGGGGGGCTATAAATCCTACCTTATTACTCACCATTGAGCTGTTCTGTAACGGCTTGAGATATGTATATTAGATCTTTCGGGTATAATAAAATTCTGCAAATTAGCTTAAAATATTAATTGATATGATTAACAATCAGTTGCTTAATCCCAAAAGCATAGTGGTTGTGGGTGGTTCTAACAACATCCATAAGCCAGGGGGAAAAGTTTTAAAGAACCTTATTGATGGCAATTTTGCCGGTGATCTTTATGTAACAAATCCCAAAGAGGATGAAGTGCAAGGCATAAAAAGCTTTAAGGATCCACAGGCATTGCCTGAGGTGGATTTGGCTATTTTGGCCATAGCTGCCAAGTTCTGTCCTGATACCATACGTCTGTTGGCTGAAACCAAGAAAACCCGTGGTTTTATTATTTTATCGGCAGGCTTTAGCGAAGAGAATGAGGAGGGTGCCAAACTGGAACAGGAGATTGTGGAGATTGTTAACAATGTTGATGGTGCGCTTATTGGCCCCAACTGCGTAGGGATGCTCAACCAGCATTATACCGGCATCTTTACCACTCCTATTCCTACACTAAACCCACAAGGGGTTGATTTTATCTCAGGCTCAGGAGCTACTGCTGTGTTTATTATGGAGTCGGGGATCCCAAAAGGCGTAAGTTTCTCCAGTGTGTATTCGGTAGGAAATAGCGCTCAGATTGGTGTGGAGGAGATTTTAGAGCATATGGACAACAACTTTGATCCTGCCAAGGATTCAAAAGTAAAATTGCTTTATATCGAGAATATTGATAAGCCTCAAAAGCTGCTTAAGCATGCTTCGTCGTTAATTCGTAAAGGCTGTAAGATTGCTGCTGTGAAGTCGGGAGGTTCCGAAGCCGGAAGCCGTGCTGCCTCTTCACATACAGGCGCTTTGGCCAGTAGCGATGTAGCCGTCGATGCGCTGTTCCGCAAGGCTGGCATTGTACGTTGTCATGGTCGCGAAGACTTGGTGACTGTGGCTTCCATATTTATGCACCCCGAATTAGCGGGAAAAAATGTGGCCATTATTACCCACGCAGGAGGTCCTGCGGTAATGCTTACCGATGCACTCTCGAACAACGGGTTGGAGGTGCCTCACATCGAAGGGCCCAAAGCCGATGCATTGCTGGAGAAATTGTACCCCGGGTCCTCAGTATCAAATCCTATCGACTTTCTGGCAACTGGTACGGCTGAACAATTAGGCCACATTATAGAGGCTTGCGATAAAGATTTCGATAACATCGATGCCATGGCTGTGATTTTTGGCAGCCCGGGTCTGTTCCCTGTGCACGACGTGTACGAGTTGCTCGATGACAAGATGAAGAGCTGTAAGAAGCCTATTTATCCTATCTTGCCTTCGGTAATTAATGTAGCAGAAGAAATTGATATGTTTATTGGCAAGGGACGCATCAACTTCCCCGATGAGGTAGTATTTGGCAACGCCCTTGCAAAAGTATACCACACACCAAAACCCGAGCCTGCAAAAATAGAGCTCCCTGCTGTTGATGAGGCAGCTATACGCAAGATTGTTGATGGGGCCGAGGCGGGCTATATTTCGCCCGATAAAGTACAAGCCTTGCTGGATGCTGCGGGAATTGCTCGCGCAGGTGAAGCTGTTGTAACTTCGGCCGAAGAAGCTGTACAGTCGGCTAAAGAACTGGGTTTTCCCGTAGTAATGAAAGTTGTGGGTCCTGTTCATAAGTCGGATGTTGGTGGTGTTGTGCTGAATGTGAACGACGAAGCTACAGTGGAGAAGGAATTTAAGCGGATGATACAAATAAAGGATACCACTGCTATTCTTTTACAACCTATGCTTTCAGGTACTGAACTATTCGTGGGTGCTAAGGAAGAGCCTAAATTCGGACATATGGTGTTGTGTGGTTTAGGAGGTATTTTTATTGAGGTGTTGAAAGATGTGAATGCCGGAATTGCGCCATTAAGCAAATCTGAAGTACTTGGCATGATTCGCAACCTGAAGAGCTATGGCATTATTCAGGGAACACGAGGACAAGAAGGGGTGAACGAAGATCTCTTTGCCGATATTGTTGTACGTCTGTCAGCTCTTGTGAAGGTGGCTCCCGAAATTGTGGAGATGGATCTGAATCCATTGCTGGGGAAACCAGACAAAGTTGTGGCCGTAGATGCACGAATATGCCTGGAGAAATAATGATGAAACTGAAAGAGAAATGGCAGGGCTTTTCCCCCGTGGAAAAGTACTTGATCATTTTTTTAATGGTGCTGATAATTGCTTTTGCTTTCCGGTTTACGGCCATTTGGGAACAATCCTTAGCGGCGTTTCAGCGGTGGAATATTTTTCATTGGTACAGTAGTTAACAGGATTGCCGGATGATGCTGTTGCGGGACAATGAGCATACAATAATACACTACTTAAAGAGAAAATAGATGAAAAAGCAAGATGTTGGGTTTATAGTTTTTGTAATTATTTTGTTTTCCCCGTTTTTTTTGAGCGAACAGGTGTTTGCTTTTTACGATTCGTTTAACAAAGAGCATGGCATGGTAACTTCGTTTGTGAAGTTTGCCATTTTGGCCACCATGGGTGAGAGTATAGGTTTGCGTATCCGCAATGGCGTATACAATCAGAAGGGCTTTGGCTTGCTTCCGCGTGCTATTGTTTGGGGCTTTATTGGGCTCACCATCAAGTTGGCATTTGTGATCTTTGCCACAGGAACCCCTGCATTCCTCGAATATGTAGGTGTAAATAAAGCCGCGGCAGTAATGGGTGAGGGATTTTCCATGAAAAAATTGCTCGTTGCCTTTTCCATCAGTACGGCTATGAATCTTATCTTTGCTCCCGTGTTTATGACTTTTCATAAGATTACCGATACCCACATTATTCGTAATGGAGGAAGTTTGACCGGATTTTTCAAACCCATTCAGTTTGGCGATATTATTACCCACCTGGATTGGTCCGTGCAATACAATTTCGTGTTTAAAAAAACTATCCCCTTTTTCTGGATTCCTGCACATACCATTACCTTTCTATTGCCACCGCAATATCAGGTGTTGTTTGCAGCCGTATTGGGTATTGTTTTAGGAGTATTGCTGGCTACAGCCAGTTTGAAAAGTGCTAAATAATTGTAATTTTGTAGGAATACCGATTACTAAAATAAACGACATGAAAAAAATAGGATTATTCTATGGCCCCGAAGGGGGATCAACCGAGAAAGTGGCAAAAAAAATTGCTGAAGCTATTGGTGGTACACAGGTCGACTTGATTTCTGTGAAAGAGCAAAAGGCTGCAGATCTTGCCGCTTACGATAACTTAATATTTGGTATCTCAACCATTGGTAAGGAGACCTGGAAGTCGGACGAGTCACCCAACGATTGGGATGTGTTCATGCCTGAACTGGAAAAGGCAAACCTCGATGGAAAGGTAGTTGCCATGTTTGGATTAGGGGATCACCTGAAATATGCACTCCATTTTGTTGATGCTATGGGTATTCTTGCCGAAAAGCTCAAAGATAAAAACGTTACCATAGTTGGGCAGTGCGATACTGACGACTATCAGTTTGAAGAGTCTCAAGCCATTATCGATGGAAAATTTATTGGCTTACCTGTTGATGAGGATTACGAAGCCGACAAAACAGATGAGCGTGTGAATAGTTGGGTAGCCGCTATTACGAAAGAGTTTAAGTAGCATGTTGTGAAATTGTTGCAGTGATTATTCGCTGCAGGGGTTGTAACGATAAACATTATCAGTAGCGCAAATAGCAGATCGTATACATCTGAAGCCTGTTTCTTGTTTTGCCAGGCAACAGCCATAACTCTGCGGCTACGGATTAAAACAAAAAAGAATATGAAACCTGAGTTTCGAAAAGATACACCTATTGCCTATGAGGTAGTAGAAAAGGAAATTCAATCCAGTGGTTTGGAAAGTGTTGGAGATGCCTCCATTCGCGAAATTGTTCGTTTGGTGAATAACATTGAAAAAGCCACGGGTGAGAAGTTTATTCGTATGGAGATGGGCGTTCCGGGATTGGAGCCTGCACAAGTAGGCATTGAATCGGAAATAGCCGCCCTACGCAACGGAGTGGCCTCCAAGTATCCTATGATAGAGGGTGAGGAGAACCTGAAAAAGGAGATTTCACGTTTCGTGAAGAACTTCATGGACATCGATGTGAAGCCTGAAGGGTGTGTGCCTACTGTAGGCTCGATGCAGGGAGGGTATGCTACTTTTATGGTGTCCTGCAGGCGTGATGAGAAAAAAGATACCACCCTTTTTATCGATCCCGGATTTCCTGTTCAGAAACAGCAGCACCATGTAATGGGCTTAAAGTATGAAACCTTTGATGTCTATAACTACCGGGGCGATAAGCTTCGCGACAAGCTGGAAAGCTACCTGGCTAAAGGCACTATTTCCACTCTTCTGTATTCAAATCCGAACAATCCTTCCTGGATTTGCTTTACCGAAAAGGAGCTGCAAATTATTGGCGAGCTTGCAACTAAGTACGATGTAGTGGTGATGGAGGATCTGGCCTATTTTGCTATGGATTTTCGGAAAGATCTTTCCCAGCCTGGGAAACCGCCTTACCAACCTACTGTAGCTAAGTATACCGAGAATTATGTATTGCTGATCTCGAGCTCTAAATCCTTTAGCTATGCGGGGCAGCGTATTGGGATGACGGTTATTTCTGATGGGTTGTATAAGAGGGAGTTTACTGACCTGAAGCGTTATTTTAAAACGGCAGCTTTTGGCTACTCACTAATTTACGGTGCGTTGTATGCGCTTTCGTCAGGAACCAGTCACTCTGCCCAATATGGGTTGGCAGGTATGCTGAAAGCAGCCAATGATGGAACTTTCAACTTTGTTGAGAGTGTAAAACCTTATGGCGAGCGTGCCGGTATCATGAAGAAGTTGTTTGTTGAGAATGGGTTCAACATAGTATATGATCGCGATGAAGAGGAACCCCTTGCCGATGGGTTTTACTTTACCCTCTCATATCCCGGAATGCAGGGAGGAGAGCTTATCGAGGAGCTTCTGTATTACGGCATTAGTGCCATCTCTCTGGATATCACAGGAAGCGACCACACCGAAGGGTTGCGCGCTTGTGTATCGCAAGTTGCTCCCGATCAACTCAACGATTTAGCCGTCCGTTTGCAAAGGTTTAATGAACACCATAAATAATAATAGGCCAGCCGTGTGCTGGCTTTTTTATAGCTCAGCGCAGGTAGTCATTAGCTGAGAGTCATGTTAAAAAACAGCCGGCGCTGGTTGCCCCTTATCCGGTTAATTGATTAATTATTATTATATTTGAGGGGCAAAAAATGTTTATCTTCTAACCATTAAAATATATTCATAATGGCAAAAGTAAAAGGGGCAATTGTTGTCGACATCGAACGATGTAAAGGTTGCGGTGTATGTGTACCCAACTGTCCGACAAACGTGATTGAGTTGGCTGAGGAAGTGAATGGTAAAGGTTACCATTATGCATACATGGCCAATCCGGACGAGTGTATCGGGTGTGCAAACTGTGCCATGGTATGTCCAGATGCTGTCATTACCGTGTACCGTAAAAAAGTCAACGCCTAAGTAAAATTTTAAAAGCACTAAATAATGAAAGAACTACGCTTAATGAAAGGCAACGAAGCTATAGCGGAAGCCGCTATTCGCGCCGGAGCCGATGGCTATTTTGGTTACCCCATCACGCCACAGTCAGAGGTGCTTGAGTACCTGATGGCTGAAAGACCTGAGGAGCGTACCGGGATGGTTGTTCTTCAGGCAGAAAGCGAAGTCGCTGCCATTAATATGATTTATGGTGGCGCAGGTTGTGGAAAGAAAGTAATCACTTCCTCGTCGAGCCCGGGTATTAGCTTGAAGCAAGAAGGGATTACCTATATTGCCGGAGCTGAACTGCCTTGTTTAATTGTAAACGTGGTTAGGGGAGGCCCGGGATTAGGAACTATCCAGCCTGCTCAGTCTGATTATTTTCAAGCCGTAAAAGGTGGAGGTCATGGGGATTACCACATGATTGTTCTGGCACCTGCCTCGGTTCAGGAGATGTATGATTTTGTTGAGAAAGGTTTCGACCTGGCATTCAACTATCGCACTCCTGTGATGATTCTTTCCGATGGAGCCATTGGGCAGATGATGGAAAAGGTGGAGATTGGAGAACAGAAACCCCGAATGACTGAAGACGAAATCCGTCAGAAGTATCCGTGGGCAACCCTTGGTAAAACACCCGATCGCGAGCACAATATTATCACTTCTTTGGATTTGGATTCCGTGAAACAAGAGGAATTTAATCGCCACTTACAACGCAAGTACCGTGAGATGGAAGAGAAAGAGGTGCTCTTTGAAGAGATTGCTATGGAGGATGCCGAAATTGCTATCGTAGCTTATGGTACCAGCTCGCGTATCTCACAAAAAGCGATTCAAATTGCTCGTGAAAAAGGGATCAAAGTAGGTCTGTTGCGTCCTATTACCCTGTATCCTTTCCCAACTAAGCGCATTGCAGAGTTGACAAATCAAGTGAAAGGATTTCTTTCAGTAGAAATGAGCGCCGGTCAGATGGTGGAGGATGTTCGTTTGGCTGTTAATGGAAAAACTCCTGTAGAGCATTTTGGCCGAATGGGAGGTATTATTCCAAGCGCCGAAGAGATTGTTGAAGCTATTGAAACTAAATTTTAAGGAGGACGACAAATGGCCGATATAAAGGATATTATAAAAGAGGAAAATTTGGTCTTTCAACGTACCAAAGTCCTTACCGATAAAGTATTTCACTACTGCCCCGGTTGCGGACACGGTACTACGCACCGATTGGTGGCTGAAGTGTTGGAAGAGATGAATATTCAGGGCAACACCGTAGGTATTGCTCCGGTAGGTTGTTCGGTACTGGCTTACGACTACTTCGATGTAGATTTTCAGGAAGCTGCTCACGGACGTGCGCCTGCATTGGCAACCGCTGTGAAGCGCTTGTCACCCGAGCGTTATGTGTTTACTTATCAAGGCGACGGTGACCTGGCTGCAATTGGTACAGCTGAAACCATTCATGCCTGTAACCGTGGGGAAAATATCACCATCATTTTTGTGAACAATGGAATTTACGGAATGACGGGTGGACAGATGGCACCTACCACACTCGATGGGATGAAGTCATCAACCTCACCTTATGGACGTGACATCAAAACCATGGGAAGTCCCCTGAAAATTACCGAAATGGTTGCGCAGCTCGACGGGGTAGCTTTTGCTTCACGTCAGTCAGTGCATACACCCGGTAATGTGCGAAAAGCCAAAAAAGCGATTCGCAAAGCCTTCGAATTACAGGGACAAAATAAAGGAACAACTTTCGTTGAGATTGTTTCCAACTGTAACTCAGGATGGAAAATGACGCCTGTTGCTTCAAATAAATGGATGGAAGAGAATATGTTCCCATTCTATCCATTGGGCGACATAAAAGTGCCTGAAGAATAAATTTAAGTGTAACCAAAAAACAAAAGCTCATGACTGAAGAAATCATCATAGCCGGTTTTGGTGGACAGGGAGTCCTTTCAATGGGTAAAATCCTGTGCTATTCAGGCATTGTTCAAGGAAACGAAGTTACCTGGATGCCATCATACGGCCCCGAAATGCGCGGAGGTACTGCCAACGTTACTGTTATTTTAAGTGAGGAACGGATCAGCTCCCCCATTATCAATACCTTCGATACTGCCATTATCCTGAATCAACAGTCGATGGATAAGTTCGAAGAAGCTATAAAGCCCGGAGGAACCCTTATTTACGACGGAAACGGTATTACCCGTCATCCCGAGCGTAAGGATATCAACATCTTCCGCGTAGATGCTGCTGCTGAAGCTGCTACAATGGAAACAACCAAAACGTTTAACATGATCGTATTGGGTGGATTCCTTAAGATAAAACCCATTGTAAAAATGGATAACGTAATTGCCGGCTTGAAAAAGTCGCTTCCTGAACGCTACCATCACCTTATTCCTGTGAATGAAAAGGCTATTGGCCGCGGTATGGAAATCATTCAGGAAGTTCAGAAAGCAAGTTAGTCTTTCTTAATGCATTTAATGTGTTTAGCTCCTGCCCCGGCAGGAGCTTTTTTTATTCCCAAAGAAATATGTTCTATTGCATTCGGTAATACAAATACACAAAATTTATTTTTATTGTAAGTAAAAACATGTAAATTGCTTTCGTTTCGTAATAAGATTAGCTATGGCTGAAAAACATCGTGTGGATGCTGTCGATAAGAAAATTTTGGCACATCTGATTCAAAATGCCCGCACTCCCTTTCTGGAGATTGCTCGCGATTGTGGGATCTCAGGAGCTGCTATCCATCAACGTGTGCGAAAGCTTGAGGAGATGGGTGTGATTCAGGGGTCGAAATTTATTATTACCCCTTCAGCAATAGGATACGACATCTGCGTATTTATTGGTGTTCACCTTACTAAGGCGCATGTGTACGACGAGGTGGTGGTTAAATTAAAGGAGATTCCTGAAATTGTTGAATGTCATTACACCACAGGAGCCTATGCTATCTTGCTAAAGCTTTATTGCCGGGATAATCAGCATTTGATGAAGATCCTGGTAAATACCATTCAAAATATTGAGGGTGTGGCTCGTACGGAATCTTTTATTTCGCTTGAACAAGCGATTAATCGTGAGCTGCAACTTTGATTAAAATAAGGAGGAAATACTTATGATTGAAGTTCGTTGGCATGGCCGCGGAGGGCAGGGAAGTTTTACTGTTGCCCGACTGTTGGGTAAAGCCGCATCGATTTACGAAGGAAAATCTGCGCTTGCCTTCCCTTCGTTTGGGCCTGAGCGAAGAGGCGCCCCGGTTTTGGGCTTTACCAAAATCGATGATAAAAAAATTACTGACCGTAGCGAAGTCGAAGTGTGTAGCTATGTGGTAGTGCTGGATGAGACCCTTATTGATGAGAGTACTACTAAGGGGTTGGCTGAAAAGGGAAGCATTATTATTAATACAGCCCATCCGGAGCGATATGGCCACTTAAAAGCAGCCCATATTGTAACATTGGATGCTACCTCGTTAGCGCTTGAAATTTTGGGCCGCCCCATAACCAACACAGCTATGTTGGGTGCTCTGATAGCCGCTTCGCCTGTGGTTTCCATTGAGGCTGCTGAACAAGCTATACAAAATGAATTGAAACCCGCCATTGCTGAGAAGAATGTAAAGCTTATCAGGGCGGCCTATAAAACTGTTAAGGAGGAACAACATGAACAGGCCTAAACATATCCTACATAAACGTCCGCAGCATATCCGTGAATACCCTGTGGGGCCGGCATTCCAAGCCGGATATCTGCCGGATAAAAATGCCGGTTGGCGAACTTTCCGTCCGGTTATCGACCAGGAAGCGTGTGTGAATTGCATGATGTGCTACCTGGTTTGCCCCGATGGGACAATATACAAAACCGAGGAGGGGTTAAAAGTTGATTATGATTTTTGTAAGGGTTGTGGCGTATGTGCGAACCAATGTCATGTAAACGCCATAAAAATGGTGAAGGAGGAACACGATGAGCAATAAGAAAGTATTTGTTTCGGGTGATGAAGCTGTTGCTATGGGCGCGCGTTTGGCTCGTCCGCATGTGGTGGCAGCCTATCCCATTACACCACAAACCATTGTGGTGGAGCGTTTATCGGAAATGGTGGAAGATGGCTCCCTGGAGGCTGAGTTTATGCATGTTGAGAGTGAGCATTCCGCCATGTCGGCAGCTATTGGTGCCAGTAGTGTGGGGGCGCGAACTTTTACGGCTACTTCCTCGCAGGGGTTGTTGTATATGGCCGAAGGTTTGCACTATGCCAGTGGCGGCCGATTTCCGGTGGTGATGATGAATGCCAACCGCTCAGTGGCTTTGCCCTGGAGTATTTTTGGCGATTTACGCGATTCCCTTTCGCAGTTGGATTCAGGTTGGATTCAAGTGTATGTGGAAGATGCACAGGAAGCCTTGGATATGACTCTTCAGGCCTTTCGAATTGCCGAAGATCAAAATGTGCTAACCCCCTTTATGGTAAACCTCGATGGATTTGTGCTTACGCATACCTACGAGGAGATTTTAGTGCCTGAACAACAGAAGGTGGATGCTTTTTTACCTGCCTTTAAAACGCCCAACAAGATGAGCATGGAAGCTCCTATGAATATGGGTTTTAGTTCCAGTCCGGCCGATAATATGGAGTTTAAATTCCAGCAGCACAAAGCCATGATGGATGCCATTCCTGTTATTGAATCCACCGATAAAGCCTTTGGCGACGCTTTTGGTCGTTACTACAACGGCATGGTGGATACCTATTTATGCGACGATGCCGAAGTAGTGTTGGTAACCGTAGGTAGTATTACCGGAACTGCCCGTGTAGTAGTAGATGCCATGCGGGGCGAAGGCAAAAAAGTTGGACTTCTGAAACTCCGCTACATGCGTCCTTTCCCTGTTGAGCAATTGCAGGATAGTGTCAGAGACAAGGCAGCCGTTGGCGTTCTGGATAAGGATATTTCCTTCGGAATGGAAGGAACCATTTATACCAATATAAATTCGGCCATGGCACGTGGAGGGTTGAGTATTCCAACGCAAAACTTTATTGCCGGCATGGGAGGACGTAATATTTCCCGCGGCGATATCCGTTATATGTTTGATACTTTGCTGGAAATAGCCAAAGGCGGATCTTCCCGAAAACAAGTTGAATTTGTAAATATGGGGGTGACAATTGATGAGTAAAACAGCAACAAAGCGTGTGAACGCAAAAAATATAACTGATAAAGAGTTTTTCTACGGTCACAAGGCATGTGCCGGCTGCGGCGGAAGTCTGGCGGTACGTTTGGCCTTAAAGGTCTTGGGCGAACGTACCTATTCGGTGTTGCCGGCAGGTTGTATGTCGGCTGTGGGGTTTATCTATCCCCAAATGGCTTTTAACAGCAATGCGGTAATTTCCATGTTTCCCGGGGCGGCCTCAATGGCATCGGGTGTGTCCGTGGGCAGTAAAGCTCTGGGGATTGAAGATACTCACACCGTTGTGTTTGCCGGCGACGGGGGAACTGCTGATATTGGTCTTCAGGCCTTGTCGGGCGCTATTGATCGCAACGATAAGCTGATTTATATCTGCTACGATAACGAAGCCTACATGAATACCGGTATTCAGAAGTCGGGCCTGACTCCCTTGGGAACCAAAACAACCACTACCCCGGCAGGGAAGAATGTTGGTGGCTCGCGCACACACAAGAAAAACCTGTTTGAGATTGTGGCGGCTCATGATATTGAGTATGCAGCCACTGCCAGTATTGGTTATCCTGTGGATTTCATGAACAAGGTAAAAAAAGCCAGTGAAGTGGATGGAACCAGCTATATCCATGTGTTTGCTTCTTGTCCTACAGGTTGGGGAACACCCACCGAAACTTCGGTGGAGATAGCTAAAGAAGCTGTTGATTGCGGATTGTGGTATCTGGCCGAATATCAGAACTATGAGTTTACACTGAATAAGCGACCTAAGGAATTGAAATCGGCAGCCGACTACCTGGGTAAACAGGGGCGCTTTAAGCATTTAGGTCAGGAAGATATTGATGAAATCGTTCGACATCGTGATGCACGTTGGGAACGTATGACCCGTGAGTGGAAGTAATAAAGAGGACACTTTGGGTCCTGTAACTACAGGAGTTATCTGAATTGAAAAAGAGGGAGGGTGTTGTATCTTCCCTCTTATCTTTTACGTGGGTTTCCCATGCCTTTTAAGCGAAGATCTTTGGATATGGAAAATGCCTTTTCCGGAAAGATCCTTTCTCCGGTGGGGGTGAGTAGCTCTTTTCCTTCGGTTTTTGGGTTTTTTATGGTGGGCGCAATGGGGTAGGCGTTCATCTGCTCACTGTTGTAAGGTTTTAGTAAACGCAGAACATCGGCCAAAGGCGCTTGGTTACGTAGCCATTTTCCTTCCTGGTGCGGAGCCAGAATTACCGGCGACCGGTGGTGGGGAAGCTGCTGCATCAACAGGTTGGCCACGGTAGTGATAATCGCAAAGCTATGTGTTAGTACTCCGCTATCAGGATCTTGCCAAGTATCCCAAATGCCCGCAAATGAAAAGGGGCGTACTTTTTCCTTCAAATATACCACAAAGGGCTTGCTAAGGCGTTCTTCTGTAGTGCCTTCGATAAAGGCATCGGCAGGTACCAAGCATCGTTGTGAGCGAATGGGCTTGCGAAAGGCAGGTTTTTGGGCAATGCCTTTACCCCCTTTATAATCGGGGTTGTTCTCCTTGTTGTTATCGCCCTCGGTTCTGGCATTTATCAAGTACATGGGTTTTTTTGCCCAAAACGGGGTGAGCCCGAAGCGCATAAGTTGAATTTTGTCGGGCTGCTCGTTGGTGATGACGGGTGCCATTTTTCCCGGACCTATGTTGTAGCCGGGTTCGTATAGTTCAGGTGTATCGAAAACAGCATTGAATCGTTTTTCCAATGTTTCAACCTGTTGTACTAAAATATAGCGTCCGCACATACTACTATTTTAAGGTAGAACCACTCATGTGGTCGATATGTTCGCCGGTAAGGAGTTTGTAGCCTTGTAGTAGATTGGCTGTCAGGCAGCTGTGGATGGGTACGACGCCGGCAATATCACCCACCTTAAAGGGAGGCGCTTCGCCCCGGTAGGTAATGGTACCGTGTTCCTGTGAGAGAGCTGTGAGAATCATGTCGCCTTGTGGATCTTCCCAGCCCGAATTTGTTAATCGGGTGGCAAACCCATATATTTTTTGCTGATTTTGTTCAATGTATTCTTTTGCCAAGTGTACCGCACCTCCGTAAATGATTATGGCCTTACGCTGTGGGTGGACAGCTACTACCGGAGAGGCCATGCAAACGGCAACATCGTGCCATTGACAAGCACCCAGGCTGTGTTGCATGGCATCGTAAAAGAAGAAATTTCCCGGACGTATTTCGTTAACCTCCGGAAAGGTTGTTGCCAGTGAACAGGAAGGGGTGTCGCCAACCGATATTTCCAGGTTTGGGAACCTGCTCAGGTAGCGTTGTTTTACTTCGGCCATAGCCTGGTTGGAGAGCTTAAAGAGTGCTCTCACCTCATCGGGCGAGGCTGCATGGTAAGTGTTTCCGGCATGGGTCAAAAAGCCTTTTACGTGTACTTTTTGAGCCTTGGCAAAGGCCTCCATTTGTTGGTCCAGGCGGTCTGCAGCGTTGTAGGGTATACCTGTGCGATGGTAGCCCGTATCGATTTTTACCCACGCATCAATTGGCGTGTCGAGCTCTTTCTCCAGCAAGGCTACTGTTTCGGGCGACTCTACCGTAACTGCCAGGCGTACTTTTTTTTGCAGTTCTTTAATTCGTGCTATCTCCCGCCAGTTAAGCGGGAAGGCAATGGTAATATCGTTCCACTGGGATGCAAAATAGGCTGCCATCTGTACCGACGAAACCGTGATTTGCTCAATATTAAGGGCCTTCATCCATTCTCCAATTGCTTGTGATTGATGCGTTTTCATGTGTGGGCGCAGGCGTAAGCCGTGCTTTTGGGCTTTGTTTGCCATACGTTCCAGATTGTTCTCTACACGTGCACGATTCAGCAGCAAAGTGGGTTGGCTAATCATAGGAATTTGTTTTATGTGTAAAGATAAACAGGAAGTAGGAGAATGAAAAAGAAAAGGAAAAACGTTTGTTTTGCTAATATTTCTCGATATTTTCATTTGCTGTCCTCTGGTTTCGTTAAAAAACTGAGGAATCTTAATACCTTTATGTTAACTTTGTGCCAGACTAAAGAAGTTGCTCTATGATTAAATCAATGACCGGTTACGGAAAGGCTGAATGCGAATTAGCAGCCAAAAAAATAACCATTGAAATAAAGACGCTGAATAGCAAAAATATTGATATTCATACAAAGATTCCCAGCTACTACCGTGAGAAAGAGCTGGAGATTCGCAATTTGTTAACCGATAAGCTGCAGCGTGGCAAGGTGGAGATTTCGCTCTACTACGAAATTACCGATGAGGCTCAGGCTGCTGAGATAAATGGCCAAATTGTGAAAAGCTATTATCAGCAGCTTAAAGGCATTGCCGATGAGGTGGGAATTGAGGCAAGCGATGCGTTGTTGCAAACAGTTATGCGTTTGCCCGATACCTTGCGTATGGACCGAACCGAAATTGATGATGAAGAGTGGCATGCTTTAAAGCGTATTATTATTGAAGCCGCCGATGAAGTGAATCGATTCCGCGAGCAGGAGGGACGTTCATTACAAACTGATGTAACCAATCATATTAAGTCGATCCAAAGTTATCTGCCCGAAATTGAGGTACACGAAAAACAACGTGTCGACAAAATACGCAATCGTATTGCCAACAATTTCAACGAGTTTTTTGGCGATAAGGATATTGATAAGAATCGTCTGGAGCAGGAGATTCTCTACTACCTTGAGAAATTGGATATAAATGAGGAGAAGGTGCGTCTGGACAATCACTGTAATTACTTCCTGGAGATGATCGAAGACAATGAGCCTGTAGGCAAAAAGCTGGGCTTCATTTGCCAGGAAATAGGGCGTGAAATTAATACCGTGGGTTCCAAAGCCAACGACTACGAGATTCAACGACGTGTTGTACTGATGAAGGATGAACTGGAAAAGGTAAAAGAGCAAATTGCAAACGTGCTTTAAAATGGATGATTTTTCCGGTAAACTTATTATCTTTTCGGCCCCGTCGGGTTCAGGGAAAACCACCATTGTACGCCATTTGCTGAGTCAAGGATTACCGCTGGCGTTTTCTGTTTCGGCTACTAGTCGTGCCCCACGGGGAACGGAGAAGCACGGCAGGGAGTACTACTTTTTATCGCCCGATGAGTTCCGTAAATATATCGAGCAGAACGCTTTTGTGGAGTGGGAAGAGGTGTATGCCGACAGGTATTATGGCACCCTTAAATCGGAAGTGGAGCGGTTGTGGAGCGAAGGGAAGCATGTACTCTTTGATGTTGATGTGGTGGGAGGGGTAAACCTGAAGAAGCAATTTGGCGACCGTGCCCTCTCAATTTTTGTGAAAGCTCCTTCCATTGATGTTCTGGAGGAGCGCTTGCGAAAACGCTCTACCGAGACCGAGGCAGAACTTAAATTGCGTGTAGAAAAAGCCGACCAAGAGTATAATTATGCCCGACAGTTTGATGTGGTATTGGTAAATGACGATTTGCAGCATGCACAGAAACAAGCAGTAGAGCTGGTTTGCTCTTTTCTCGATATATCTGAATAAAAGTGGTTATGTATGCGTACTGGTTTATTTTTCGGATCTTTTAACCCAATACATATTGGCCATATGGCTATTGCGAATTACATGGTAAGCTATGGGCCTATTGACGATTTGTGGTTTGTTGTAAGCCCGCATAATCCGCTGAAAAAGCGGAAGACCCTGCTTAATGAGTATGATCGGTTGGAGCTGGTAAATAGGGCTATTGGGAAAGATATCCGTTTTAAGGCTTCCAATATTGAGTTTACCATGCCTAAGCCCTCGTATACGATTGATACGTTAACCTATCTTTCCGAACAATATCCCAAACGTGCATTTTCATTAATTATGGGAGAAGATAATTTGGCTACCATCAATAAATGGAAGAATCCGGAGTTGTTACTGGAAAAATACCGACTGTTGGTTTATCCTCGTCCAAACGTAACTACCGAGACCACTTTGTTGGAACATCCGAATGTGGAGTTGATAGAAGCCCCCTTGATGGAGGTTAGTTCAAGCTTTATACGTTCGGCGATTAAGGCAGGGAAAGATGTGCGGTATTTTATGCCTCCGGGCGTATATGAGTATATTGATCAAAAGCAGTTGTATACGAATTAAACAGAACCATGGGACTTTTATTTTTATACTTGGGTATTGCCGTTTTTGTATCGTTCGTTTGTTCGGTATTGGAGGCTGTTTTGCTGAGTGTTACGCCAAGTTTTGTTGCCTCCAAGGTGCGCGAGGGAAAACCCTATGCCCTCTTACTTCAGAAGTATAAAAAAAATATCGATCTGCCTTTAGCTGCCATTCTTACGCTTAATACCTTTGCACATACCATTGGTGCAGCCGGCGTTGGCGGACAGGTGCAAATTATCTGGGGAAATGAATTTGTAAGTATCGCCTCGGGAATCCTGACAATTATTATCCTTATTTTTAGTGAGATTATTCCTAAAACCATTGGCGCCAATTTTTGGAAACAACTGGCTTTGTATTCTGCGCCTGTGCTCTCTTTTATGATCTATTCCCCCTTATTTCCGCTTATTTGGCTGAGTAAGTTAATTACCAAAGTGCTGAGCAATAATAATCAGAGCAGTGTGTTAAGCCGATCGGAATTTCAGGCTATGACTGAGTTGGGTATCGAAGAGGGAATCTTTCAGGAGAGCGAATCGAAGATTCTTACTAACCTGATGCGATTTAATAACATTCAGGCCAAAAGTATTATGACTCCGCGTACTGTGGTGGTTGCTGCCGAGGAGGAGACTTCGGCAGAGACATTTTATCGCAGCTCGGAACGCATCCGTTTTTCCAGAATTCCCGTTTTTCACAACGAACTCGATAACATTACGGGTTTTGTGTTGAAAGATGATCTGATGGAGCAGATTATAGAAGATCGCTTTCATGTGCCGCTAAGAGCTATCCGGCGTGAGATAACCGTTGTTGCTGATACCATGCCAATAGTAAAGCTTTTTTACCGGTTTATCGAGAAACGCGAGCACATTGCTATGGTCGTTGGTGAGTATGGCGAATTCCTGGGTATTGTTACCATGGAAGATGTTATTGAAACCCTTCTGGGGTTAGAAATTGTTGATGAACTGGATAATGTGGAAGATATGCAAATTCAGGCCAAGCGAAATTGGGAGCGGCGAGCCCGACGACTGGGCCTTATAGAATAAGGCAGAAAGAAAAAGAGGTGCCCAAACATGGCGAGCATGGTTACAACACAAAACCCACAAACCTAGAAGAAGCCCGCGCACGAATGAGCACCATTTTTTCTTTCCGCTGTCTTCATAAAGAATACAACGGAAAGACTACGACTACAAAAGCTATAACAACAAACCTTTTGTTCGTTTTAGTAACAGTAAAGCGGGCAGGAAAGTTCATCGGTAAAGCAGGTACAAAACACACACTTAGGCAAAAAATCACTGCACCTACTCAATGTAGATGCAGTGAAACCTGTTAACTTGTGTACTAAGACAACTTACCCTTCGAAAACCATCTTTTGTAACTCTGTACCTTCAATTTCTTTCAGGGCTTTTTCTAACTTATCCATTTCATTCCCATCACCAGTAAGCTCCAGTAAAACCAAACCGCTTGTGCTGCAATGATTATCCGTAACTTCATGCAGACCAAGACGTGTTTTAATGGAACACCCATACTGTGTTAATACTTGTTGTACTTTCCCGGCTTCTTTTTGTCGGTCGTTAATTGCGATGCCAAGAATACGCGTAGTTTTGTCTGTCATAAGGAGTTATTATTTTTGTTTCGATTTGTGTTTATTTTCTAACAGGAAGGTAGGGAATATATGCACACCAGTCAAGCCAAATTTTTCTTATTTTATTTTTTGTGTTCCCATTTGCCCTGTTCGGGGTATGTTTTTTTGAAAGATCTTTTTATTGGTTGTTATTATGATTTCTGATGTGTTATGTGATAAAGACTTAAATATAACGAGAGGAAGTCGAGGTTATTTTTTATTAGTAAATACGGACGCTCACCGATAGAGAATTTTACTTATCTTTCGGTAAGATAAAACATCAAATGCATGCGAAAACTACTCCACTACTCGTTGTTCGTTCTTTTTATTGGCAGTTGTATTTCGGCAAACGGACAACCTCTTATCCTTATTTCAAAGGATTATAATGGACATATTCAGGAGTGGATGCAAGATTTGGCTCCTGACAACAATTTGCGCATATGTTATGATATTCCGCAGGATAGTTTGCTCTTTTTCCTGGAACAAGCCGATGGCATGATCATCGGTGGGGGACGCGATGTTCACCCTGATTTGTATGGAAAACCTGACTATGTAAGTCAGTGTGGCTCGTTTGATCGGTTTCGGGATAGCTTGGAGCTGCGCATGATTGAGTATGCCATGACGCATAAAATCCCCCTGTTGGGAATCTGCCGCGGGCACCAAATCCTTAATGTTGCGCTAGGAGGGACACTTGTTCCGGATATCCCTACGGCTTATCCTGAATCCAACATCAGGCACCGCCGGATTTTTGCTAAGGCGCATGTGATACATATTTTGCCTGGAAGCTGGTTGGCTGACTTGCCTGTTCAGAAGAGGCAAAAGGTAAATAGTCGGCACCACCAATGTATCGATTTGCTGGCTCCGGGATTCCGCGTTGCCGCCTTAAGTCCTGATAGTATCATTGAATCTATCGAATACATAGATGCCGAACACCCCTTTGCAATAGGCGTGCAATGGCACCCCGAAAGTTTACGCAATAGCTTATCAATGGCCGTTGGAAGGGCATTTCTACAAGCGGTTGAAGCACCTTGATCTTTACATAAAACAAGAACGGCCCACCAAATGGTGAGCCGAATATGTTGTTCAGGTGCAACTTAAAAGTACAAGTCTCGTTCGCCTTGTTTAATTTTTTCAATACGATTGATAAGTTCTTCTTTGCGCTTAAATCCGTTAAGCTCCTCCAGGTTCTGCTCAATGACTTTCCACCCTTTTTCGGCCACATGGGGTTTGGCATAATCAACCAGGTATTCCGACAGGGTTAATATGGCGTTTGGCGTACAGTAGCGCTTGATAAATCCGGGCACCGAGAACTCCATAAAATGTTCACCCGTGCGACCTAATCGATAACAGGCAGTGCAGAAAGAGGGAAGATATCCTTTTTCCAGCAATTCCTCAATAATTTCGCCCAGCGATCGTGAATCGCCAATATGAAACTGCTCTTTTTTTAAATCCTGCTCTTCGTTTAAGCTGTCGGCATAAGCGCCCAGTTCAATCTTGGTGCCGCCGTCGATTTGTGAAACCCCGTATTGCATCACCTCGGTGCGTATCTCAGGACTCTCACGAGCCGTTAAAATTAGCCCCGTGTAAGGTACGGCTAAACGCAATATGGCAACCAACCGGGTAAATTCTTCATCTGATAGGATGTTTTCTTTATCTACATTCATTTCGGAAGCATCCTGAATGCGTGGGAAGGAGATAGTATGCGGCCCCACATTGTAACACGCTTCAAAGTGGTTGGTATGACGAATTAATGATAATAACTCAAAGCGCCAATCGTACAATCCAAAGAGCGCTCCGATTCCCACATCGTCGATACCGGCTTCCTGGGCTCTGTCAAGGGCTGTGAGACGATAGTTGTAGTTGGCCTTCTTGCCTCCCAAGTGGTAGCGCTTATACGCTTCGGGGTGGTAGGTTTCTTGAAATACCTGATAGGTACCAATGCCGGCCTCTTTTACCACCTTGTAGCCTTCAATTTCCAGAGGTGCCGCGTTGATGTTTACCCTTCTGATCTCGCCATAGCCTTTCTTTACATCATA
>JAWOEH010000119.1:0-45755 GCA_046482855.1 Bacteroidales bacterium
CGGTGTTACCAGAGGATAATATTGATGCGACTTCCCCAGTGTCTTATGCCCCACCACCTGTTTTTTCTCTAATATTCGTACTATTGTCGAGACCGTATTGTAGGCGGGTTTAGGCTCGGGAAACCGGGCTAGAATATCATTGACAAACCCCTCACCTATTTGCCATAGATACTCCATAATCTGTTGTTCTGCTTTGGTCAATTCTTTCATACAACAAATATAAACTAAACAAATTAGTTTGTCAACTAGTTTGTTTAGTTATTTAGTAAAAAATGACTGTCCCTACTCTGGATGGATACTTCCTTGCAAGTACGTACGGGCACTTCCTTTGATTTCAACAAGATTATGTTCGGGCAAATTTTTGCACCATAAAGCTCCACCACGGGCAGATAATTGCAGTGCCATAAGATCCGACCGTTCGAGCCGATCGGCCCAATAAGGGATCAACATCGTATGTGCCGAGCCGGTAACTGGATCCTCATCCACTCCAATGGCAGGTGCAAAAAAACGGGATACAAAGTCTACATTTTTACCCGGCGCAGTTGCAATTACACCGCGACAATCCCATTTTGACATAGCTTTAAGATCAGGACTCAGCTGTTTAATATCCTCTTCACATTCATATACCAACATCCAGTCCTCGGCTTTATGGACCTCTTTTGGCGCATTTCCCATCACCTGACCCAATTCCGGATGGACTTTTTCAGGAGTGCCTTCGACTCGGGGAAAAAACATAGCCAATAAATCATCAATCTTTTTAACCTCCAATTCATATTTTGAGGAGACAAACTTCAGTGTGCTATTTGTATAGCCCAAATGTGTAAACAGCGTATGGGCGGCAGCCAGAGTGGCATGCCCACATAAATCAACCTCTACCGTAGGGGTAAACCAACGTACATGGAATGCATTGTTGTTTTCAACGAAGAAAACTGTTTCAGAAAGATTGTTCTCAGCAGCTATCTTTTGCATCATTTCAGCGGAAAGCCATTCATCCAAGGGACATACACCTGCCGGATTACCTCCAAAAACCTGGCTGGTAAAAGCATCAACCTGATAAAAGGGAATAGTCATGGTATGATAAGATTTTTCATTAATAAACAAATACTAGCACAATAAGAAACTGAGAGGACGAAACCAACTGCCCCCTTACAAGACTAATAAAGAGCCACTTATCAATAGCATACACACGCTACTAAAGGTAACACAAATTAATAAGGATTTAAGAAGAAAGCAAATAGCATTTTCCTGGTTACCATAGATAAAAATACTTGGGCTCTGTCGGCGAAACCAAATATTCCGTATATTTGGTTTATTGTTAATTGATAAAACACAAAAAGATGGAACAACCCAAAACCTCCAACCCCGGTCAAGGCCTAGGTATTGCCGGACTCGTTATTGGTATTATTACCCTGCTTATTTCTTTTATTCCCTGCTTAGGGGTTTACGCCCTGGTTCCCGGAATCATCGCAATTGTATTAAGTGCTATTGGCTATTCACAGGCTACAAAAGCACGAGCAGCAAAAGGGCTGGTACTTGCAGCTCTTATCATTTCTATTGTAGGAACTCTTATTGCCGGCTGGCAATTTTATGCTTTAAAAACCATTAGCAACCCGGAAAACATCGAAAAATTCTCCAAAAAATTCAGGGAAGCTATTGAGGAAGAACTTTCAGAAGAGGAGATGGCAGAGTTCGAAAAAGCCATGGAATCCTTAGAGGAAGAGATGGGGGAAGAGTTCGAAGACCTGACTGACGAAGAAAAACGCGAAAAAGTTCGCAAAAAGGCCCAGGAGGCAATGAAAGAGTTCTCAAAAGACATGGAAAAGGCAACGGAGGATCTGGAAAAAGAACTCGAAAAGCTTGAAGGTGACACCACAAAGTAAAAAGAGCTATTTTATTATAAATGCACTATTTGCCGGAATATTCGGATTTATATTCGTCTATTCCGGCCTTTTTACATCGGCCGAAGGCGGACACTCTATTCCCTCGGCTTGTGATCTTTTTAATCTTTCCCCCTGCCCAAGCAAAGGCCTTTCGCGCAGTTTTTCGGCTATTATGCAAGGCGATATACATACGGCCCGCTCCTTAAACCTTATGGGGCCCCGACTTTTTTTGTTTTTTGTTGCCCAGTTGTTTATGCGTTTCGTCGTGTTGACAATCCTGTTCAGGGCAAAGAAAAATACCGATGCCTTGCTTTGGACTGACATCGGTATTTCTATCATGCTTTTTCTCGGCTGCTTCTATCCTTTCTTTGAATTTTCTCTCTCCCTTTATAAATAAAGATTCTTCAACGAAAACGACTCCTTCACCTTGGGCCCCTTCTCAGTGTCCATTAATGTTACACACTCATTATACAAGTCGTGCTGAAACATTAATACATAATCATTGGCAAGGGCTTCCTTCAGAAACTTCCCTTTTTCCTTGATTGTTTGCAGGGGATCAATGTCATAAGCCATGTTCCAAACAAGTGGCAAATGAGCGGTTGAAGGGATTAAATCGGCAGTAAAAACCAGTTTTTTTCCGTTATTGGTCTCCACGAAAGGAATCAATTGTCCTCGAGTATGTCCATTGAATAAACGCAACTCCACCCCTTCGCACAATTCCTGACCTTCTTCTAATAAGCGTAACTGCCCGCTTGCCTCAATGGGTTTCAGGTTCTCCGGTAAAAAGGCTGCCACCTCCTGCGGATTAGGATGCATAGCCGACTCCCACTGAGGTTTGCTTATCCAATAATGGGCATTGGGAAACACCATTTCAAAGGATTCACCGTTGTTTCCATAGCGCACCCCGCCTCCACAATGATCTGCATGTAAATGGGTATGCACCATGTCCGTAATATCCTCCGGCGCATAACCGACTTTGGCTAATCCGTCAATTAATCCGTCGCCATCGTGAAGATGCACATGTTTTAAAAATTTCTCATCTTGCTTATCCCCATAACCATTATCAAAAAGGACAACACGTTCACCGGTATCCACCAAAAGCGAACGAAGCGTCCAGGTACACAAATTTTTCTCGTCGGCCGGGTATTTTCGCTCCCACATAGTTTTGGGAACGACTCCAAACATGGCACCACCATCAATCTTAAAGTGAACAATATCAATTGCATATAATTTCATACAGGCTTTTTTTTTAAGATCTTTACTCCCACAGTTACCTTGATACACTTCTCCACGAAGGTTGGCAAACAGATACAGCTCCTGTGGCAATTAATTAATTATCTTTACAAAGATAACACTATAACAAAAACAGACCTTTAATATGAATGTTCATTTTATTGCTATAGGGGGTGCGGCAATGCACAATTTGGCGCTGGCACTTCATCAGCAGGGACATAAAATAAGCGGCTCGGACGATCAGGTTTTTGAACCCTCAAAAAGTCGACTGGCAAACGAAGGGCTTCTGCCAAAAAAGGAAGGCTGGTTTCCTGAAAAAATTACCTTAGCTATTGACACCGTTATACTGGGTATGCATGCGAAACCCGATAACCCGGAACTAAAAAAGGCCATGGAGCTGAATATTCCAACTTATAGCTTTCCTGAATTTCTTTACCAACAAACAAAAAACAAGAAACGCGTGGTTATTGGCGGGAGCCATGGAAAAACAACCATTACTTCCATGATTATGCATGTAATGAGGGCGCAAAACATTGCATTCGACTATATGGTTGGGGCTCAGCTTGAGGGCTTTAAAACCATGGTTGGCTTTTCGGACCATAGCCAAATAGCCTTGTTTGAGGGCGATGAATACCTCTCCTCGCCCCTGGACAAGCAATCTAAGTTTCTCCACTACCACGCCGATATTGCCGTAATTAACGGAATTGCCTGGGATCATATAAATGTTTTCCCTACGTTTGAGAGCTACCTGGACACCTTTGCCAAATTTATTGCACAACTGCCTGCCAAAGGAAAATTATTCTATTACCAGCACGATGTGCACCTAAAAAACCTGCTAAGCAAAGTCCCAACAAAGGTTACCACTACCCCTTATACACGGGTAAACTATTCGGCAGCTGAAGAGGGCTATCAGGTACACTCCGAAAACAAAACCTACAACGTGTCCCTTTTTGGGCAACACAATATGCAGAACATGGAAGCAGCGCACAACGTGTGTAGTGAATTGGGGATCGCTTCGGACGACTTCTTTACAGCCATGCAATCCTTTCGCGGAGCAGCCCGACGGTTGGAGACGGTTGACACAAAAGCTCCAATTAAGATTTTTCGCGACTTTGCCCATGCTCCGTCCAAAGTTAAGGCCACCGTTGAGGCCGTGCGAGAGATGTACCCTTCCAAACAAATCATGGCTATCCTGGAGCTACACACCTACAGCAGCTTAACCAAGCGCTTTCTGAAAGATTACCAACACACCCTCAGCGATGCTGAGCAGGCTTTGGTCTACTTCAACCCGCATACCTTAAAGATCAAGCAACTGCCACCTATCAGTAGTCAGGAGATAAAGGAGGCTTTTGGTCGTGACGACATACTAGTTTATAATGATTCTAAAGATCTTGCAAGCAGGCTAATTGCGGCGCAGAAAAACCCTCCGGATGTGGTGTTATTAATGAGTAGCGGAAATTTCGATAACCTGAATATCCCCTTGCTACTCGAACAAAGAGCGGATTGATTTGTTAATTTTATTTGGAAAGTCTCACTTTTTTTATTATTAAGGGGACGTAATTATTTTTTAACTAAATAAACATCTATGCTTGAGATTAAAGAAATCAGAAAACCTGAAGATTTTAAAAGCAACAATTTAACCGAAGAGGAATTTATTGACTTTATGTTCACTCACCTGGACCGTTTTGGCGATCCAAAAGATCAAATCAAGATGTCCATTGACTATGCTTTCTCGCTAAATGCCGGCAAAGGAGGCTTCCTGCTTGCTGCCTTCGACGAGGGAAAGATGGTTGGTGGCCTGATTATGAACAAAACAGGTATGAGTGGCTATATCCCCGACAACATTTTGGTTTATGTGGCCGTTGATGCGTCGCAACGTGGCAAAGGTATCGGGCGTCAGATTATCGAAAAGTCATTTGCCATTGCCGATGGCGATGTTAAATTACACGTGGAGTATGACAATCCGGCCAAGCGTCTGTATGAGCGCGTAGGCATGACAACCAAGTATGCCGAAATGCGTTACACCAAGAAATAAGTCCTTTAGGACAGCCCCGGGTGAAAGACTACGCACCCGGGCTTTTTATTAACCAATAAATACACTATGGCTGAGTTAGTTGTAAAGACAGAAAACATCATCAACAACATACGTAAAATTGACAATTATCTTAAAAAACAGAATGTTCAGTGGAGTTTGGTGAGCAAGGTACTTTCAGGCGATAAAGAATTCTTAAAAAAAATTCTTATCGACGATGTAGTGGAACGACTCCATTCAGTAGGTGACTCCAGAATTTCAAGTCTTCGGAACATTAAGGAGGTAAACCCCAACCTACAAACCATCTATATTAAACCCCCCGCAAAAAAATATGCCGACAGCATTGTGCAGTATGCCGATGTATCGGTAAACACCACAGAGGAGACCATTCAGGCACTAAACCGCGCCGCAAAAAAGCAGAATAAAATTCATAAGGTTATTATTTTTATCGAGCTTGGCGAATTACGCGAAGGCGTATTGCGCGACAACATTGTTTCATTCTATAAGAAAGTATTTAACCTTTCCAATATTGAAGTAATTGGCATTGGGACCAACCTGGGCTGCCTTTACGGCATTGAGCCTACTTATGACAAATTGCTCCAGTTAACACTCTTTAAAGAGCTCCTGGAAGAGCATTTTAACAGGAAGGTGCCGCTAATTTCAGGAGGTAGTTCCATTACACTCCCTCTCATTAGCAAAAATCTGGTGCCGTCGGCCATTAATCACTTCCGCATTGGCGAAGCTGCATTTTTTGGTACCAGCCCATTGTACAATAAACGATTCCACAACCTCTCTACCGATACTTTTAACTTTAACGGCTACATCCTGGAGATGGAGGAAAAACGAAACAAACCCGATGGGAAAATTAGCGATGCCGGCATTGGACACATTTCAGATTTCTATGATGATCAGGAGGAATATAAAAGCTACCGAGCGATATTGGATTTTGGCCTTTTAGATGTGGATGTGAATGATATTTCACCTAAAGACAAAAATGTGAAATACATCGGTACCACATCAGATATGACCATATACGATGTTGGTCAGAACATTAATAAGAGCCTGAAAACAAAATACCAAGTCGGCAATCAAATGCAATTCAATCCCAATTATATGGCGGTTGCCCGCTTGATGAACACAAAATTCATTGATGTCTATATCAAATAGGCATTTTTTTTCGGAGGAAGATCGAGTGTTCTTCCTCCGAAAAAACCCAAGAAAAGTAGCAGCTGATTTTCAGCACACTAAATATTCAGGGGTGTTTTTTTGCGAATTTTTTTTATAAATTATTTGCAGAGTTGAAAATTTCACCTACTTTTGCATCGCCTTCTTAAGAAAACAGGGGCACAACAAAGAAAACGGTCCGTTCGTCTAGTGGTTAGGACGCCAGGTTTTCATCCTGGTAACAGGGGTTCGATTCCCCTACGGACTGCAACTTTTATTTTAACGAAGATATAATAGAGCAATATGGCAAATCATAAGTCAGCATTAAAAAGAATCAGGAGAGCTGAGAAGGTGCGATTGCATAATCGTTATTATGCAAAAACAACGCGCAACTTTGTGAGAAAACTTCGTGAAACAACGGATAAAAGCGAAGCTGTTGAGCTTTTGCCAAAAGTAAGCGGCATGCTTGACAAATTAGCCAAGCGCAACATCATTCACAAGAAAAAAGCTTCCAACCTGAAGTCGAGCTTAACGAAGTACGTGAACAGTTTGTAATTTACTGAAATTATATATACTTTAAGCCTTCCTTTTCAGGAAGGCTTTTTTGCATGATACATACCGTAACCATATACTGTGCATCCTCGCACAAAGTTGACAAAAAGTACTTCACGCTGGCCAAAGAGGTAGCCGAGGTACTTTGCAATCACCAGGTTGCCATTCGTTATGGCGGAGGCGCTGTTGGTCTTATGGGTCAGGTTGCAGATACAACCCTGGAAAAGAATGGTCAAATAACAGGAATCATTCCGGAATTTATGATCGGCGTTGAATGGAACCATCCTCAGGTTGAGGATATGATCATTGTGGCCGATATGGCCGAGCGTAAGCGCCTTCTGATGCAGAATACCGACGCCATCATTGTCCTGCCCGGGGGTACAGGAACCCTGGAAGAGGTAACGGAAGTCCTTACACTCAAGCGCCTGGGGAAATTTACCAAGCCCATTGTTTTCATGAATCTGGACGAATTTTACACGCCCTTGCTGAAGTTTTTTGACACCCTCATCGATGAAAAATTCCTCCGCCCTGAGCATCGAGCCATGTGGACAGAGTGTAGCCACGCCAATAGATTGATGGAGACCTTACACAATGCACCAAAATGGGATGGAAATGCCATAACTTTCGCTGCCGTATAAACAAGATCCCTTCTCCGAATTCCACAAAAGCAGTTTTCCTTCCCGTCAATTACTTAGTATGCACAACCAGGGTACTTTGACCAAAGCGCAATTCCTTTGTCGTCGACTTGCTATTCAGGACAGGCGCCTTTAGCCCCTGATAGAAAAAGCGCTCACCAATCCATAAATGAATTTCATCCCACAAATCTTCATCCAGAAAATACTGCAGGGTTTGTGCGCCGCCTTCAACAATACAGGTTTGTACCCCCAGCTTATAAAAGATAGCAAATAATTGAGCCCCTATTGGCTCTCCAAAATCAATGTAGTGCGTTACAACTTTTGGCAATTCGGGAAACTGCCCTTTTTGCCTTAAATCGGTAATATAAAGGGTTTCAGCTGCCGAATCAAATACATGAGCCCCGTAGCTAACCCGGCAATCGGGATCCAGTACCACACGTAAAGGATTCTTTCCATACCAGTTGCGCACAGTCAGCCGGGGATTATCGTTTATCACGGTATTTGCCCCGACTAAAATGGCCTGAAACTCCGAGCGCCATTTATGTACCACTGTCTTTGCCAACTCGTTTGTTATCCAATGAATTTCCGGTGCTTCGTTTATCGAGCGCTCATAATCAATAAAGCCATCGAGGGTTTGAGCCCACTTCAATACCAACTGTGGCTGCTTTTTTTCCTGATAAGTAAAAAAAGCTGCATTCAACTTCCGTGATGCTTCTGCAAGAATCCCTTCCTCCACTTTCACCCCGTTAGCTTTCAGAATTGCAATACCTTTCCCGGCTACCTTGGAACTGGTATCGCGTGTGCCAATGATCACATGCGGAATACCCTCACGAACAATTCGTTCGGCACACGGAGGCGTTTTGCCATAATGCGAGCATGGTTCCAGGTTTACAAATAAAGTAGCCCTTCGCAAAAGGGCCTTATCCTGTACTTGATCAATGGCTACAACCTCGGCATGCGAACATCCGGCCTTACGATGAAAACCTTCACCAATTATCCTTCCGTCAGCCACCAAAACACTCCCTACCACGGGATTAGGATAAGTATTTCCGCGCCCAAGCGATGCCAATTCCAGACATCGACGCATATAGAGTTCCTTCTCTTCTTTCCTCATCGATTTTTCGTAATTTTGGCGTATGAAGATCTTACCAACCCCTCTTAAGGAGGTACACCAGCACATCATACGCGAATTAAGCCGTATCTATTCCACACAGGAAGCGCAAAGCATCAGTTTCCTGCTGATTGAACACCTGCTAAATTACACAAAAAGTCAGATATTGCTGAAAGCCCACGAGGAAATCGATACCACAGCCCTGCAAAAGCTTAATGCCATGTTGGAAAAGCTTAAAGCACACGAACCTTTACAATATGTTATTGGCGAGGCCTATTTTTATGAACACCGTTTTAAGGTAGCTCCTGGAGTGCTGATTCCCCGATCCGAAACCGAAGAGCTGGTGGTTTGGATTCAGGAACAGATCACGCCAAAAGATACACTCTGGGACATCGGTACAGGAAGCGGTTGTATTCCCATAAGCGTTGCCCATAACCAACCGGAGGCAACTTACTACGCCTCCGATATTTCCAGGAAAGCATTAAAAATTGCAAAAATCAACAATCAGCAGCTTGAAACAAATGTTCAACTCTTCACACACAATATTTTGGAAGATCCGGCCCCTTCGGTAAAAGCCTCCATAATTGTGAGCAACCCTCCCTATATTACGCTTTCAGAGCAATCGCTGATGCACCCCAATGTACTCAACTTTGAACCCGACACCGCCCTGTTTGTGCCCGATTCCGATCCATTGCTTTTTTACCGGGCAATTTTAGAAAACACCATTGAAAACAGGCACCAAAAAGGAACCACCTACTTTTTTGAAATCAATGAACAGTTTGGCCAGGAAATGATAATACTTATGGAAGAAAAGGAACTTTCGGATATTGAGCTTCGGAAAGATCTTCATGGAAAAGAGCGAATGATTAAAGGAGTGGCAAGATGAGAAAAAACAGACGCCCCATAACCATCCACGAAGCCCTTAACAAGGCCATGAAAGTGTGTAGTAAAGAAGAGAAATGCACGTTTGACATTCGCCAAAAATTAGGCCAATGGCAACTGCCCCAACAGAATCACGATCAGATAATTGACCAGCTGATTGATGAAAAATTTATTTCGGACGAGCGTTATGTGCGTTACTTTGTACGCGATAAATTTAAGTTTAACAAATGGGGGAAAGTAAAGATCAGCTATATGTTAAAACAGAAGCAACTTCCCGACAGCCTCATCAGGCAGGCCCTAAATGAGGAGATTCCGGAGGACCTCTACAACCAAACACTAAAAAAATTAGTGGAAGCAAAAAATGCTCAAATAAAAGAATCCGACACCCAGAAACTGAAAGCCAAGCTTGTACGCTTTGCATCATCCAGAGGTTTTGAAAGTGGCAAGGTATTTGATGTCGTGAATAAAATTGTTTCCTAACTAACAATTTAGTGTAACAATACGAGTAAGATTCTTTACTTTTATCAAAACTGACTCTGCTTATCGAACTCCGGGAAAAATGAAGATTATGCATTTACGAAAACTGCTTTTAACACTCCTTTCTATTGGTATACTAGCTGCAGGTTGCAGCAGCAGACGCATTGTTGGTGGTGAAAAACAACCTGACTGGATTACCTCCCGCCCCATAGATAATAACTACTACATGGGCATTGGCAAGAGCTCAAAAACACTCCCCGGCAATAATTATATTCAGGCGGCCAAGGAGGAAGCACTGGCCGACATGGCCTCAGAAATCTCCGTAGAGTTGTCCTCCCACTCGCTACTCCGTCAGTTCGAAAATAATCAAGGATTTACCGAGGAGTTTACCTCTAGCATCCAAACATCCACCCAAAAAGAGCTAAAAGGGTATACGCTTGTCGATCAGTGGGAGAGTCCGGATCATTATTGGGTTTTTTACCGATTATCAAAAGCCGACTACCAACGAGAACAACGCAAGAAGCTAGAAACGGCCAAACAACGAGCAACAACTCTTTACCAATCCGCCCTGATACATAAAGAAAAAGGCGAAGTGCATCAGGCATTGCTAAATTTAAGTCAGGCATTTAATGCCATTCACCCTTACCTGGATAAGGATCTTTCCACCTTTACAGTGGAAGGAAAGATATATTTAGGCAATGCCGTTTTTACCACATTTCAGGAAATCCTAACCAATCTGCAAATTAAGGCCAACCAAAAAAAATACGAAATAAAAACACTTAGCTCACCTTCCCAGCCTATTGGGGTTACAGTTTCGTATCACAACCTTCGGGTGAGTCAATTGCCCATTGTATTTTATTTCCCTACAATACAAAACACGCCACGCGAAGAAGTTACAACCAACAAGCAGGGAATTGCGAATACAAGCATTGCTCAGGCAACGCAAAAGGCGGAAAGAGTGTATCTGCGAGCCGAGCTCGACTTAGATAGTTATTTCTCACAACATCCGCTCCTCCAGAAACTCTTTTTATCAAAACGTGCAATACCTCATGGTAACGTAACTCTGGAAGTAAAAGAACGTACAGCCTACTGGGAAAGCAAGGAGCTTTTTTTTGGTGTCCAAAGCTCACAAGAACTTTTGGCAGGAATTTTGAAAGAAGAATTAACAAAGAACTTTTTTAACTTTACAGACAACCGGCAGGAAGCAGAAGTTATTATTCAAATCGAAGCGCGCACCGAAAAAGGAGAGGATTTGGGAAAACACAATTTACACACGGCCTATACCAGTTGTAATATAACCCTAATCAATAACCAAACCGGAGAGGCGATTTATAAAGGGGGCGTTTCGCAAATTAAAGGAATGAAATCAGGCTCCTTCGAAACGGCAGGCCGCGATGCCATAAAAAAGGCCGGAGCAAAAGCCCGGCAGGAAATTGTAACTGACATTAGGAAAATACAACTTAAATAAATAGTACTATATTAAACACTTATTAAATAGGACAAGCTATGAAAACAAAAGTTTACCGACCCATCACTCTTTTTATGACAGGTATGATGTTAGTAAGTTTTGCATTTACCAGTTGTAAATCGAAAAAAGAAGCTCTTTCAAAAGGCGAAGAGCTTATCGAAATCTACTGCCACGGCGACGAATTCCAAAGCGATAAAAAAACCTTCCGCGCAAGCTCTATTGGCGAAAGTAGCGACCAGGTGGTTGCGAAGAAAAAAGCTTATAGCAATGCTAAGGCGGAGTTAGCCGGTTTAATTGAAACCGTTATCAAAGGAACTACCGATAACTATGTAAACTCACGTGAGTTTAACAACGTTGAAGAAGTTGAAGAGCGTTTTGAGGCACTTACTCGCGAAGTGATTCATCAGCAGTTAAACAACGTAAGAATCAACTGTGAGAAGCATACCCGCACCAGAGAAGGGAAGTTCAAAACTTACGTAAACCTCGAAATGAGCACCGACGCACTGGAGGAAGCCATGAACCAACGTCTCTCGCGTGACCAACGACTAAAAGTTGATTACGATTACGAGAAATACAAAGAGACTTTCGAGAAAGAGATGGAAAAACTTGAGCAAGGTGGCTATTAGTAAATTATAGATAAAAGTATCCTAAAAGAGGGCTTTGGCCCTCTTTTTTTATGTGCCATTGGTGCTGATTGCTTATATTTGCAGGAAACATCACCATTTATGATTACAACCGACGAAGTAAAAGCCATTATAAGACGCCAGGATGCGTTGAGGAGGCATCTTTGACATCGATAACAAAAGTATTCAAATAGAAGAAGAAGAGCTTCGAACCCAAGAACCCGATTTTTGGGACAACCCACAAAAAGCACAGGAACAGCTTCGCAAGATTGCTACGCTCAAATCGTGGGTGAAAGCCTACGAGGATATAGCCCTACAAGTAGATGAGCTAAATGTACACCTGGAATTTTTCAAAGAGGGAGAAATTGCAGAAGAAGAAGTTGATAAACAAGCGCAGCACACGATCAAACTTATTGAGAAATTAGAACTTAAGAATATGCTGCGCAAGGAGGAGGACACATTCAGTGCCTATCTTCAGATCAATCCCGGAGCAGGAGGTACCGAAAGTCACGACTGGGCCGAAATGCTTATGCGCATGTATATGCGCTGGGGAGAACGCAATAATTACAAAGTGAAAGAGGTGAACCTTGTGCCTGGCGAAGAAGCCGGCATAAACACTGTAACCCTCGAGTTTGAAGGAGAATACGCTTATGGCTACCTGAAAGGCGAAACCGGCGTGCACCGATTGGTACGTATATCGCCGTTTGATTCAAACAACCGTCGCCATACCTCTTTTGCCTCTGTTTTTGTGAGTCCCGTAGTTGATGACTCCATCGAAATTGAGATCAACCCCGGAGATATTTCCTGGGATACCTACCGAGCAAGTGGTGCCGGAGGACAACATGTAAATAAAGTAGAAACAGCTGTTCGATTACGCCACGCCCCCTCAGGCCTGGTTGTTGAAAACCAGGAAACACGCTCACAAACAAAGAACAGGGAGAATGCTTTACGCATGCTAAAATCCCAGCTCTATGAATTGGAGCTCAGAAAACAGCTGGCTGAGAAGGACAAGGTTGAAAGCGAGAAGAAAAAAATTGAATGGGGCTCACAAATTCGCAACTACGTTTTACACCCTTACAAGCTTGTAAAAGATGTGCGTACCAATTTTGAGTCAGGAAACACGCAGGACGTTTTGGATGGAAATATAAATCCGTTCATTAAAGCTTTCCTAATGGAATTTGGCAGCGATGATTAGCATTTAGCTGTTGCGTTTACTTACATAAGAGGAAGTACCACGATGGGTATTTCCTCTTTTTTTTGTATTCTTGGTTTGGCGTGGCTTAACTTGTTATCAACAATTTCGCCACAAAATTGTCACTTTATAAACAACGCAACAAAATGATGACGATTTATCACAACCCACGATGCAAAAAAAGTCGGGCAGGACTTGCTTACCTGCAGGAAAAGGGCATTGACCCGAAAATTGTGACCTACCTGAAGGACGAGGTACTAACCCCTGAAATCGTAACCGATCTCTTAGCAAAATTGAAGAAAGAACCTACCGATATCATCCGGACACAGGAAAAAGAATACAAGGAACATTTTAAAGGCAAGGATTTTTCTCGTAGCGAATGGATCAACATCCTGGTAAAGCACCCCAGGCTACTTAAGCGCCCTATTATTACCGACGGAACAAAAGCCGTGCTTGGCGATCCTGTGGAAGCTATTGCTGCTATTCTATAGATTTTATATCTTCCTCTTTCACAAACCACTACAAACACCAACAAACTATGAAAATGCGCATTGAAAAGGATACAATGGGAACCATTGAAGTCCCCCAGGAGAAATACTGGGGAGCTCAAACCCAACGTTCCTTAAACAACTTTAAAATTGGAAACTGCAAAATGCCTCCGGAAATTATCACCGCATTTGGGTACTTAAAAAAAGCCGCGGCCATTGTTAACTTCCGAAAAGGTATACTCCCCGAAGAAAAGATGAAAGCCATCGCTCAGGTGTGCGATGAAATAACTGATGGCAAACTAATGGATCACTTCCCCCTGGTTGTATGGCAGACAGGCTCAGGCACTCAAAGCAACATGAACGTAAATGAGGTAATTGCCAACAGGGCACAATGCATCCGGGAAGGGGAGATCGGTGGACGTGGCTTCATTCACCCCAACGATGATGTAAACAAGTCGCAATCGTCCAATGACACCTTCCCAACAGCCATGCATATTGCAGCCTACAAAATAGTACAGGAAAACACGCTGCCCGCATTGGAACAACTAAAAGAAGCGTTCCAAAAGAAAAGTATCGAATTTGAACAGATTGTAAAAACGGGGCGCACCCACTTGATGGATGCCGTACCATTGACCCTGGGGCAAGAGTTCTCGGCGTATGTTTCTCAGTTGGAACACGGTATAAAAGCGATAAAAAACACCCTGCCCCACCTTTCGGAGTTAGCTCTCGGTGGGACGGCAGTAGGCACAGGGCTTAATGCGCCCAAAGGATATGATGTAGAAGTGGCTGCGGAAATAGCCAATTTAACAGGCCTCCCCTTTATTACGGCTGAAAACAAATTTGAATCATTGGCCGCCCACGACGCAATTGTTGAATCACATGGTGCACTAAAAACGGTAGCTGCAAGCTTGATGAAAATCGGAAACGATATCCGCATGCTCAGCTCCGGTCCCCGATGTGGGATAGGCGAAATTACCCTGCCTGCCAATGAACCGGGATCTTCCATCATGCCGGGAAAAGTAAATCCAACACAGGCCGAAGCCTTGACGATGGTTGCTGCACAAGTCATGGGGAATGATGTAGCCATCAATTACGGAGGTGCTACGGGCCACTTCCAGCTGAATGTCTTTAAACCTATGATGATTGATAACTTCCTGGAATCAGCGCGACTGATAGGCGACGCAAGCCGATCCTTTTCCGACAAATGTGTTATTGGTATTGAGCCCAATATGCCCAATATTCAGAAACATTTAAACAATACGCTCATGTTGGTAACTGCGTTAAACCGTCATATTGGTTACGAAAAAGCCGCCTATATTGCCCACAATGCACATGAACAAGGCATAACTCTTAAAGAAGCCGCACTCAATAGTGGGTACGTTACCGAGATGGAATTTTCAGAATGGGTAGATCCAACAAAAATGATAGGTGCTTTTTAACATACCAGGGGAATGAGTGATAGCTCATTCCCCTGTTTACTCGCTTATCCTTCCTGTTTTCTACCTTTTAGGGCAACGGTTACACTTCTGTTTTTGCCTCTTATTCTCTTTAACTCCCGCCACATGCTAAAAATCACATCTTTTACCTTTCTATTCCACTTTATTCGTTTAATTTTGTTCAAAATTTAATCATCCAAATAGTTATGGCAGATAAAACAGACAATCAGAGACTATTTGACGCTTTTCCCCCCATCTCGAATGAGGAATGGAGAGCAAAAATTGAAAATGATCTGAAAGGAGCCGACTTCGATAAGAAGCTGGTATGGCGATCGAAAGAGGGATTCAAGGTACAGCCCTATTACCGTGCCGATGATCTCGAAAAGCTGGAGCACCTGGATGTACTCCCCGGCGAATTTCCTTATACCCGAAGCAAAAAGGTTGAGGATAACTCGTGGTTTGTGCGTCAGGATATCCCCGTTTCCGATATGGAAGAGGCCAATAAAAAAGCCCTTGACGTATTGATGAAAGGCGTGGACGCTTTAGGTTTTGTAATGGATGAGAAGCATGAGTATACCGGTGAAGATATAGCCAGCCTTTTGCGCGACATTGTTGCCGAAAGTATTGAGCTCAATTTCACTGCAGGACATGCCGCTCACTCTATTCTCGAGCATCTTATGGGATGGCTGGATAAAACCAACCAAGACCCCGCAAAAGTAACAGGTTCCTTCGACTTCGATCCACTGGGACACTTGGTTACGGCAGGAAACTTCTGCAAATCGGAAACCTACAGCATTGAGCGTATTAAGGAACTTATTGAGAACGCTTCCAAGCTTTCTCAGTTCCGCGTATTAACTGTGCACGGGGTGAAATTTAACAATGCGGGAGCCACCGCCGTTGAAGAACTGGCCTTTACCTTAGCACAAGGGAATGAATACCTGGCCAAATTAACCGATGCGGGTCTGCCGGTTGATACTGTAGCCAAGCGTATGAAGTTTAAATTTGGTGTAGGTTCTTCCTACTTCATGGAAATCGCCAAATTCCGTGCTGCCCGAATGCTGTGGGCAAAAATGGTGAACCAGTATGAGCCCAAAGATGAGGAAAGCTGCAAAATGCAAATTCATGCAGAAACCTCCGCCTGGAACAAAACCTTATACGATCCCTATGTAAACATGCTCCGCACCACCACCGAGGGTATGTCAGCGGCTCTTGCCGGAGTCGATTCGATGACCATCCGTCCTTTTAACGACATTTATGAAGATCCTTCGGTAATTTCGGAGCGTATTGCCCGCAATCAACAAATTATCCTGAAGGAAGAGTCCTATTTCGACAAAGTGATTGATCCTTCAGCCGGATCATACTACATCGAAGAACTGACGGATGCTTTAGCCGAAGAAGCCTGGAAACTCTTTGTTACCATCGAAGAGAAAGGTGGCTTTATCGAAGCCTTTAAACAGGGATTCCTGCAAAATATGCTAAAAGAGACCACTCAGAAACGGGATATGGCCATTGCCACACGCCGTGAAAATCTGCTTGGTACCAACCAATTCCCTAACTTCGATGAAAAAGCAGATAAGTTTGTTACACCCGAGCGTATTCAGACCAAGCAAGAAATAGCCGAGGAAGCCATTGGTGAGCCCATTCGCTTATATCGCGGTAGCGAAGCATTCGAACTTATGCGCCTGAAAACCGATCGTGCAGCCAAGCGACCCAAGGCATTCATGTTGACCTTTGGCAACCTGAACATGCGAAAAGCACGCGCACAATTCTCATGCAACTTCTTTGCCTGTGCAGGCTTTGAAGTAATGGACAACAATGGATTCGACTCTGCTGAGGAAGGGGTGAAAGCTGCCCGCCAAGCGCAAGCCGACATTGTTGTGCTATGTAGCTCCGATGAAGAGTATGCCGAATTAGCACCGCAAGTGAAAGAGTTGCTTAAGGGAGATGCCATTGTGGTTGTTGCCGGTTATCCTAAGGCGATTATGGACGACCTGAAAGCCAAAGGTATTGAGCACTTCATTCACGTGAAGTCAAATTTACTGGAAGAGCTTAAGGGATTCCAACAACTGTTAGGTATTCAATAACTCACATAAAAGCTTGTACAGAGCAAGCATATGAATAGTTGAATAAACAAAATCGGTGGTAACACCACAAAACGAAAATTAACGATTATGCGACCAAAATTTACAAACGTCGACTTTCGTTCCGTTCCAAAGTCAGAACAGAACGCTAAGGAATGGGAGCAACAACAAGATATAATAAGCGATTGGCAAACGCCGGAAAAAATTGAAGTAAAACGCGCTTATACAAAAAGCGAGTTGGACAACATGGAGCACCTGAATTATGCAGCAGGTTTGGCTCCCTACTTGCGCGGCCCCTACTCGGCCATGTACGCCATGCGTCCATGGACTATCCGCCAGTATGCAGGGTTCTCAACCGCTGAGGAATCCAATGCTTTTTATCGTCGTAACCTGGCTGCCGGACAGAAAGGGTTATCCATTGCCTTTGACCTGGCTACTCACCGTGGCTACGACTCCGACCACCCGAGGGTTGTAGGTGATGTAGGAAAAGCAGGTGTGGCGGTTGATTCTATCCTGGATATGAAGGTGCTATTCGACCAGATTCCGCTGGATAAGATGTCGGTGTCCATGACCATGAATGGTGCCGTGCTACCAGTAATGGCTTTCTACATTGTCGCCGGCCTTGAGCAGGGTGTACCCTTGGAAAAGCTCAGCGGAACCATCCAGAATGATATTTTGAAAGAGTTCATGGTGCGTAACACCTACATTTACCCACCAGATTTCTCCATGCGTATTATCTCCGATATCTTCGAATTTACCTCGAAGAACATGCCTAAGTTTAACTCTATCTCCATTTCGGGTTACCACATGCAGGAAGCAGGTGCCACTGCCGATATTGAGTTGGGTTACACGCTGGCCGATGGACTGGAGTACCTGCGCACAGGCATTAAATCAGGCCTGGGTGTGGATGAATTTGCCCCTCGCCTTTCATTCTTCTGGGCTATTGGCATGAACCACTTTATGGAAATTGCCAAGATGCGTGCAGGACGTATGATTTGGGCAAAATTGGTGAAGCAGTTCGATCCGAAAAACCCCAAATCAATGGCTCTGCGTACACACTCACAAACATCGGGCTGGAGCTTGCAGGAGCAGGATCCGTTCAACAACGTTGCCCGTACTTGTGTGGAAGCTATGGGTGCCGCATTGGGACACACCCAATCGTTGCACACCAATGCATTGGATGAGGCCATTGCCCTGCCAACAGAGTTCTCGGCACGTATTGCGCGAAACACGCAGCTGTACATTCAGCAAGAAACAGATATTACCCAAGCCGTGGATCCATGGGCTGGTTCCTACTATGTGGAAAGCCTTACCAAGAGTCTATACGATAAAGCCTGGGCACACATTCAGGAGATTGAAGAGCTGGGCGGTATGGCCAAAGCCATTGAGAGTGGTGTACCTAAAATGCGTATCGAAGAGGCAGCTGCCCGTAAGCAGGCCCGTATTGATACCGGTAAAGATATCATTGTAGGAACTAACCGCTATCGTTTAGAGAAGGAAGATCCTATTGAAATTCTTGAGGTAGACAACACCGCAGTTCGCGAAGCACAGTTGAAGCGACTTGAAAAACTGCGCGCTGAACGCGACAATGCAAAAGTTGAAGCCTCGCTACAGGCTATTACCAAGGCCGTAGAAACAGGCAAAGGAAACTTGCTGGAGCTGGCTGTTGAAGCAGCAAAAAACCGGGCTTCACTGGGTGAAATTTCCGATGCTTGCGAAAAAGTTGTAGGACGTTATAAAGCAGTAATTCGATCAATTTCAGGCGTGTATTCATCAGAATCAAAGGACAACGAAAGCTATCAAAAAGCGCGCGAATTAGTTGAGAAATTTGCCGAGCAAGAGGGGCGTCAACCCCGTATTATGATAGCCAAGATGGGACAAGACGGTCACGACCGTGGAGCAAAAGTAGTAGCAACCGGCTATGCCGACATTGGATTTGACGTAGATATCGGCCCTCTTTTCCAAACACCCGAAGAGGCAGCAAAACAAGCCGTTGAAAACGATGTTCACGTATTAGGTGTGTCTTCGTTAGCTGCCGGTCATAAAATTCTTGTGCCCTCGGTTATGGAAGAATTGAAAAAACTGGGTCGTGAAGACATCATGGTAATTGCCGGTGGTGTAATTCCCACTCAGGACTATCAATTCCTCTACGATGCAGGTGTTGCAGCTATTTTTGGCCCCGGAACGTCTATTCCGAAAGCCGCCATCAAAATGCTGGAAATTATGCTTGAAACCTATAAATAATCAGCAAACCTCTTATATAAAGGCAGCTTCGGCTGCCTTTTTTTATGGCCATACAGGAAAAATAGGACAAAGTATACTCCCCTGCCATCTGTATAGAAATGGAGAAAAAGGCTGAAGAAGGATCTTCCCAGTGCATGTATACCCCAATATGCCTGCCTACATTACCAACCCGTTGGAGCTTATACAGATAAGATCCATTTTCAATTTTCGTTCCTGTTTCCCGCTAATTAAACAAACCTACCCCCCCTTTTTTCGTAAGGATGGTTGGAATTTTGTAACTTTATACTGAACCAACCGAACCGCTATGAGAAAGCTTTCGCTCCTTTTTGTCATGTTCTTGCTCCTTTTGGGATGTGTACATGCCCAGAAACAATTCCAGGGTTCCCTCATTGATAAAATGCGCTGGGGCCGGGATTTCAAGCTTTACCTTGAACTGGACAACGACTCCAACTACATTATGGACATCAAAGAGCTTCATCATGTAAACACCGAGAACAACAAGGATGGAGATGATTTTACCTACTACCCGGTTCGGCTGGATCCGGAATTTGTAAAGAAGCTAAAAGATAAAAGCTATGCCTCGCAACGCGATACAGTAATAGCCACATCTAACAAAACTTTATGGAGCTCGCTACACGGCGATATTGGCGGTGGTTGGGTACACTTTATCAATTGCATGCTCTACAGTCTGGAAACCCAACAGTTAAGTCTTACGGCTCCTTTAATGAAGCGACCCGAATCTGATTGGAAACCCAGGCCCATGACAGAATCCTACAGAAGAACCAGAAGATGGGACTATTATGTCCCGGTTGACCAAAAAATGGCACAGAAAGAGTACCAAAAACGACAAAAAGAGGGTGATCTTTCCGACTTACATGATGTTCCGAAACGATTCACGCAGATCTTGCTGGAAACCTCCCCAAAAGAGTACCAACAAATACAGGACAAAGAGAAAAAAGCGCAAATTGACCTAATTAAACTGCTATTGGGCGCCAAATATTTAGGTGAAACCCAAATTACCTATATCCGCAGCAGTGTGCTAAAAGCAACCAGCAAATATGCCGAAAACCAGCTTCCCTCGGTTATCATTCTCGATAATTTTCGAGCCGCTGTTGCCATGAGCCTGAATGAGTCGGGCTACCATGTTGAGAAGATTGTGTTCAGCGACCATAAACAGTTGGATGACTATGAACGTCGGGCGCGAGAAAGCCGTATTCACGATTTAATTGCTCACATCAATAAGGCAAACCAGGAAGTGTTCCAGAAAAAGTTACGGCAACATTACCAATAAAAATAACCAACGACTAAGCCTATCTTATCCCTGACCAGGAAGTGCACAAAACAACAAAAAAAAACAAAGTGCCCATATACCAATTTATTTTTGCCATAACTGGAAAGAGGTTCTCTACATACCCTTGACATTGTTACAAGATGGGAATCTGAGAAAAACGTTTATTTGCTCTGCTACCTTCTAAACGGAATGGCATAAAAAACAGAGTACCTGGCTGCCAAACGAAAGTTGCTTCCTGTTTTTCCATAGCCGGGAATATTGATAGGCTCAACTGTATCGTAATTGCTATTAATAAGCAGACGAGCCTGTACAGACCACCCCAGAAAAAAATTGGGAAATACTTCCGCCTTAATGCCTATGTTTAACTCCGTCCACAGAGCCGTTGCTTCTTCTTCGGGAAGATGAAGCGGATAGGAACCCCACCGATAGGAATCAATGGTTATATTCTGTGCATGCTGATTGAAACTGGCATAGCCAAACCGCAATCCGGCAGTAAAAGCATCATTCCCCTCCTTTTGCAGCATATTCCTATCCATTCCGGCTATCACATAATAACCAGAGGCATCATAGGTTAACTTACTATGCTCATCCTGATAAGAGGAAATCCCCCCGATGAAGGTAATAAAATACTTATTGCTAAAAGTAAGTTCCACCGAACCCGCATAAGCTGATCGTTCAGGAAGAAAGATGAGATCGGAGAATTTCCCTATCTCCACTCCCATTCGCACTGTTTCAAACTGCCAATTATTTTTGGGAACGGTATCCCTGCCGATCTTTTGCTCATCTTGTTGAGCTACAGCCGGAGAGGCACATAGCAGGCATATACTAGTAATAAATAGCCAGGTGAATGCTTTCATCAAGGGTAGTGATTTTTGTATTAAACAGCTTTACCGAATCAATGCTATGAAGCGTATGCATACCTTTAAGGTTACTAAACTCTTGCACGAATCCACAAGCTTGGGAAATATATCGGGCCGAGCGACTATAGGTAAGTGTCAAGGTGTCTTTTATCAGCTCATCATTTTTCAGAAACAACACAAAGGAGGTGGTATCCTTTGCCGGATTCAACCCCAAACGTACCACTTGTTCCGTATGCTCCTGAGCAAAATGCAACGAATCGGCCCATTGGGGATGAGTAATCACCAACTGCGCCGTCATATCTTCCTCCGACAGGTTCGGATCGGGGGCAGTAATCTTCACAAGCATGCGGGTATCTATGGATTCTGTGCAGGTGTCGTCGCTGCATGAGGCGCTTAACAAACAAACAATCCCAAAAAATAGCCCTAATCGTTTCATGATTGATAGGTTTTTAATTTCATATCGGTACCATCAAATTCGGCAAAGGTAAAATGATCAACCCAATCGCCCAGGTTTACTACGCGACTGTGGGCATTGAGAGCAATATTCATGGGCACATGCCGATGTCCATACACATAATAATCGGCATGTTTTGTCTCCTCGAGCTTTTTGGAGTGCAATATGAGCCACTCTTTGTCATTGCCTTGAAATGCAGGTTCTTCATGACTATTCCGACTGCTAACAGACCAGCTATTCGCAATTTTAATGCCCAGGTTTGGATGAATGCGTGCAAACAACCATTGGGAAATCCGAGAAGCAAAGATGGACTTCAAAATTTTATAGCCTTTATCTCCATGGCCAAGCCCATCGCCATGAGCCATATAGAAACGCTTCCCCATCAAATCGGTTTCAAAGGGTTCTCTATGAAGGATAATGCCAGTTTCCTCAGGCAAATAGTCGAAGATCCACATGTCATGATTTCCGGTAAAAAGATGCACCTCTATGCCTGCATCATAAAATGCGGATAGCGCACCCAAAAAGCGCGTAAAACCTCTGGGGACAGCCCGTTTGTATTCAAACCAGAAATCGAATACATCGCCTAATAAATAAAGGGCTTTTGCCGTAGGCTGAATTTGCGTCAACCACTCCACAAAAAGCCGCTCACGATGGCGGCTTTTCTTATAATCCGGAAATCCCAGATGCAAGTCTGAGGCAAAATATATTTTTTTTTGCTCCACGTTTAATTATATACAGCTGATAACTTATTTTGCAATTCATCAATTGAAGGAGCGCGCATAATAATCTCGCCTTTATAAAATAAAAAGGAAGTAGGCAACTTTTGTACATTATACAAACGTGCACTCAAAGCAGCACGTCCTGCTTCGTCGTTAACATGTTGCCAATCCAACTCATAAAAGGCAATGGCCTTTTGCCAGGCTTCTTCATCTGAATCGAGCGACACCTGGTAGATATCAAAACCTCGATGATGGTATTTATCGTACAGCTTCTTAAGCGCCAAATTTTGTTTCACACTATTCTCATTCCAGGTAGCCCAAAAATTCAAGAGTACATAATCCGTATTCATAGCTGAAAGTGCAAGGGTATCGCCATTAAGTTTGGGTAAGCGTATATCGGGAAAATTGCTCACGGTTACCTCGTGCTCTGCCATCATTTTATTCAGCTTGGCTTGGGCTTCGGCTCTGCGGTATGCATTCATCAGTCGTTCTTTATCAGCAACCAACGCTTTTACATGTTCAGAGTTGGGAAAATATTTTGACAACGTATCACTTACCAGCTTTACGTATTGTAAATCCCTGTTTTTATAAAGAACAAATGAGCCATCGTCATACTTCTGATACAAGGCCATTATACAGGCCAACGAATGAAGATTTCGCATAACAAAGTGTATGGAGGAATCTCTTTGTCGTTCAAGAATATGCATATACTCCTCTTGCAGTTCTGCAATATACTCCTGATCTTCAGTTTTCTGAGCCTCTTCAAACGCTTTGGCAAGTTGTTCCAATTGCTGGCGTGTGTGTGTAAATTCGCCTTCCAGTTCTTTTACTTTGAAAGATCCTTTACTCCCTTCTAGTTGATAATTCTGCAAATTTGAAGCACTGCCTTTGACTGAAACTTTTTCACCGGGCTTTAATAGCAGGTTAATAAACTTCTTGGAACTCAATGCCAATTGATAAAATTCGGGTTGCTCCAAGTCAACAGCAAAAGAAAACTGCCCATTATCCTTCAACTTAACCGAGTCAAGCGTTACGGTTCCATTCACTAATAGTTTGTTGAGATAAAGCATTTTGCCTTTCCCCTCTTCCAGTTGCCCCTTTATTTTGGCCTTGTCCTGATTGGAACAGCTCCAGACGCTAAGAAGAAGAGTAATCGTTAATGTTAGCAGTACGATTCGTTTCATGTATCTCTTTAATTTTTCCCGAACAATACTCAATTATTCGGGGAGTAAGTTATTTTAAGTAAGCTTCATCAGTCACACCCAAAGCTTGTCCTTCGGTTGAAAGATGAGAAATAACCCGGAGTCGTTGCTCCGGGTTATAATTATTGGGGCACTAATTTAGTTAAATATTTCCGAAAGTTTGGCGTGCAACTGATCGGCTCTCAAATTTTTTGCAATGATCTTACCTTCTTTATCTAACAGGAAGTTTGCAGGAATAGATTCTACTCCGTATTCGATGGCTGCCTCCGATTGCCAAAATTTAAGATCACTTACCTGAGTCCATGTAAGATTGTCATCCTCAATTGCTTTTAGCCAGGTTTCGCGCTCTCTATCAAGCGACACCTGATAGATCTCAAATCCTTTGTCGTGATATTTTTTATAAGCCTCCACCAAATTGGGATTCTCGATACGACAAGGTCGACACCAACCGGCCCAAAAATCCAGCAAAACGTAGTTCCCCCTGAGGGATGAAAGTTTTATCACTTCTCCATCGGGATTCGGCAAAGCAATTTCTGGCGCCTCACTTCCTATAGTTGTTGAGCTATTGGCATTTTCACGGCTAGCTCTATGCTTCTCGATATCCTGCACCTGTTGATGAAGAGCCTTTACCGATGGCAACTCCGGGTAATTTGCCATCAAAGCGGAGTCCACTTTACGAAAATAGGCATAATCCACTTCGGGATTCAACACATACCGGCGAGGAGCAATCTGCTGATAGAGTGCCATCATGGTAGCCAGGGAGCCTTCGTTATCTTCAATAAAGTTCATGGTAAATGAACGTTGATCTTTAAAAATGGCTTGCGACTCCTCATTTAATCGAGCGCGGGTATTTTCAAACTCCGGCGAATCAACTGAACTTCTGAAAACATTCCCCAAGGAATCCAGTTCATTTACATTTTTATTCAGCCGACGGCGCATCTGCATAAGCAATTTAGAATCCGCTGAACCCTCTACCATGTATGTTTCGCCAAGATTTTCGATATCTCCGGTAACTTTAATCGTTTCACCGGGGGCTGCAATTAGAGTAACATAATTCTGAGGGTCTGTCCGTAGCAGATAAAAATCTGGGGATTCAGTCTCATGCGACAATGAAAATACTCCGTCGGTACCAACTACTACCGAATCGACATTTGTTATGGTTTGAAGCCCAAGATTTGCCAGGTATAATGTGTCCTGTGCGGAATTTTCCAAAGTCCCTTCAACGGTAAACTGGTTGCTATTTGTTCCACAACTTGCTGTTAAAGCAACGAATAAAATAAGAATGTACTTTTTCATTTGAATCCTATTTGTTTAAATTTATTCTTCTTTTCGTTTTTCGTATAAAAGTGTCTGTATTAATTTTGGATTGGCACCTTCCCCATAATCGGCTCGAACCCGACCGATAAAAAAACCTATCAATTGATTCTCTCCTGAAAGTAAACGTTTGTATTCCTTTGGGTATTTTTCCAAAACTTTATCTATTACTAACGACAATTCTAATCTGTTGTTGTTCAGCAACCAACCTCGCTGCCGGACAAAAGGCCTTACAGCATGAAGTTTATGATGGAGCATTAAAGGAAGTACCTGGCCATAGGCCACATCGCGCGATATTTCTTCTTTCTCTATCATCTGCATCAGCGTAACCAATTGCTCTATAAGGTTCTGCGAACATGTGGGTTTATCGGAAAGATCTTTCCACAGAGCAGCAAAGGGCCCTTTTAGCAAATGTATAACAGATTGCCCTGAAAGCGGGGGTACCAATGCTCGAAAAAATTCCTCTGCCCATGAATTGTAAAGCAAAAACCAGGCATCATCGGGGGCTAAATGGTGTGTTCTGCAAAACCAATCAATCTCATCAGCGGGAAACAGAACAGAACTCATCTGGGACACTTCCTGCGTGTAGAAATTCTCGATCGGTATAACAGGAATATCATACTCAGGCAAATAGCGATAGTGGGTGGGTTTTTCTTTCAATCGTATTCTTTTCAACTGTTTCTCCCGGCTGTGGTAGGCGAGCGTGTGCCCTAACCACGCCTTAGGAGCCTCCTGCAAATACTGTATAAGCAGCCCCATAGCCTTCCGCAATTCATAAAACGAATTCATATTTTTCACCTCGCAGCGTCCGGTGTGCCCGGACAACGAAACGTTTACATCACAGCGCATCTGGCCTTGCTCCATTTTTGCAAAACTTATTTTACCCTTTCGCACCCAAAGCTGCAACTGCTGCAAAAAATCCACTACTTCTTGGGAATGAGTAAAACAAGGCTGCGTAACGAATTCAATGAGGGGAATACCGGCTCGGTTGTAATCCAGATGTAAAGCATGATCTTGATATTGTGTTTTTCCGGCATCTTCTTCCAGATGTATTTGCTGTAGGGAAGCCCACCTTTCTCTTTCTCCTGAATAGTAGCGAAAACCGCCACCCACACACAAAGGAAATCTCTTCTGGGTAATCTGATACCCTTTCGGAAGATCGGGATACGTATAGTGCTTTCTATCAAAAGCTAAATAGCGCGCAATTGTCCCACCCATCCGCCTAGCCATGGCTAAGGCTCGCCTCACCACACGAGAATTCAACACGGGTAATGCCCCGGGAAGTCCTAATGACAATGGTGAAACCTGCTCATTGGGCAAGCTATTAAGCCCTTGACCTTCTCCGGAAAAGAGCTTCACATCATCCTGTACCTGTAGATGTACCTCCAAGCCTATAACCATACCGGGGAGTTGCGTATCCTTACACATAAATTCCTATTTCCCTACGAAAGTAATGAAATGGTTGGAGTAGGCAAGAACCCGACGCCGAAAAAGCCTCTTTCGGTAAATAAGAACAAAACGTCTCAATATTTGTATATTTGCTCCAAATTTACTCACTGTGCAAGTACACTACGATTTAAAAAACTTTCAGGTTCAACGCCCTGTGGTAACCATAGGTGTTTTTGACGGAGTTCATAAAGGACATCGGAAAATAGTTACCGAATTGCATCAAAAAGCACAAGAGATGAAGGGCAGTTCGGTAGTGGTCACATTGTGGCCCCACCCAAGAATTGTCCTTAAAAAGAATACCGACAACCTGAAATTACTAAACTCGCTTGAAGAGAAAATAACCCTGCTTGAGAAAACGGGTATTGAGCACCTTGTTGTGCTCCCTTTTACTAAGGATTTTGCCAATTTAAGCTCCTGTGAATTTATTGAGCAGTATCTGGTGAATAAAATTGGCGTTTACCACTTGGTGGTTGGGTTTAACCATCAGTTTGGCAAGGACAGGGATGGCGGATACACAAACTTGAAGAGCTGTGCTGCCTCGTATCATTTTTCCATCGAACAGATGAGTGCCGAAAGAGATAATCAGAATAATATCAGCTCCACTCGAATCCGAGAATACCTTCTGTCCGACCAACTGGAAGAAGCCAACCGTTTACTGGGTTCGCCTTATCCTATCAGCGGGCACGTAGTTGAGGGCAATAAAATTGGCCGCACCATTGGATTTCCCACGGCCAATATTGAACCCACGGAACCCTATAAACTTATCCCTTGCGATGGGGTATATGCAGTTAATGTGTTTGTAGGTAACCAACACTACTCAGGCATGCTGAATATAGGAACACGCCCAACACTCAACCACAAGGAGCCTCAAAGACTTGTGGAGGTGCACATTATTGATTTCAATAAAGGAATATATGACGAACTAATTCATGTATCTTTTCGAAAGAAAATACGTAATGAAAGAAAATTCAACAACTTAATGGAGCTTGCCGGTCAACTGGAGCGCGACAAATTAAAAGTTAAAGCCTACTTTGCTCAAGAGCCGGTTCGTTGATTTTTTTTTATCTTTAGGAATTCAAGAGAAATATAAATACAAATTAATTATATGAGTACGATGGTGGAAACAGCAGATTACAAAATCAGAGACATCAATCTGGCCGAATACGGACGAAAAGAGATTGAGATTGCCGAGAAGGAGATGCCCGGATTAATGTCATTGCGGGAGAAACACGGAGAGGAGAAACCCCTGAAAGGAGCCCGAATCACAGGCTCATTGCATATGACCGTACAAACAGCTGTATTAATTGAAACACTTGTTGAATTAGGAGCCGATGTACGTTGGGCCAGCTGTAATATCTTTTCAACCCAGGATCATGCCGCTGCAGCTATCGCGAAAACAGGTGTTCCGGTATATGCCTGGAAAGGCGAAACCCTGGAAGAGTACTGGTGGTGTACCTACAAGGCACTCTCATTCCCCGATGGCAAAGGACCTCATCTGATTGTTGACGATGGTGGTGATGCCTCCCTGATGTTACACGTAGGATATAAAGCTGAACAAGATGCTTCCGTGCTCGACAAAGAAGCTGAAGCCGAAGATGAGCGAGAGTTACTGGCCCGATTGAAAAAGGTGCTGGCCGAAAATCCGAACCAATGGACACAAGCAGCAAAAGATTGCAAAGGTGTGTCCGAGGAAACAACAACAGGGGTACACCGGCTTTACCAAATGCATGAACGCGGTGAATTGCTGTTTCCTGCAATTAATGTAAATGATTCAGTTACCAAATCGAAGTTTGACAACTTATATGGTTGCCGTGAATCCTTAGCCGATGGTATTAAACGTGCTACCGATGTAATGCTCGCCGGAAAAGTTATTGTAGTATGCGGTTATGGCGATGTTGGAAAAGGGTCGGCCCGATCAATGCGGGCTTATGGAGCTCGGGTGATTGTTACCGAAATCGACCCAATATGCGCTCTACAAGCAGCCATGGAGGGGTTCGAAGTGAAACCCATCGAGGAAGCACTGGAGGAAGGAAATCTCTTTGTTACAACCACAGGAAACAAAGACGTTATCACTGCCGAACATATGTCTAAGATGAAAGATCAGGCCATTGTTTGTAACATTGGTCACTTCGATAATGAAATTCAGGTTGTGGCGCTGGAGAACTGGCCAAACATCAAGAAAATAAATATCAAACCGCAGGTCGACAAGTACCTGTTTGAAGACGGGCATGCTATCTTCCTGCTTGCCGAAGGCCGATTGGTTAACCTGGGTTGTGCCACAGGTCATCCCTCTTTTGTAATGAGCAATTCATTCACTAACCAAACCCTTGCCCAGCTAGATTTATGGCAGCACGATTACAAAACCGATGTCTATCGATTGCCCAAACATTTAGATGAGGAAGTGGCACGTTTGCACCTTGAGCAAATTGGCGTAAAGCTAACTACCCTCACAAAGGAGCAGGCAGAATATCTGGGAGTACCTATTAATGGTCCTTATAAATCAGACCACTACCGCTACTAAAACTCTTTGGATAAGATTGTGCACAAACCAAAAGAGAGGCTCGGAAGAGTCTCTCTTTTAGTTTAGAATCTTTATCATATTTCCACTCAACCGATACACCGTATATTGCTTCAAAGGACGCTTAGCAGGACCTTCATAAACCTGCCCGTTAAGCGAAAGCCAAAAACTGGAACCACAACATGGGCACTCCATAATCTCAGTAAAATCAGGATGTGCCTGTAAAATACACCCTTTTTCATAGTCGTGGGTACAAGCCCGGTCGTAGGCCTGAAAATCCCCATCTGCATTTCTGTAGATAATCAAGCCTCCAAAACCATACCCCTCTATAAATTTATATTGGTTGTAAGTGATATTTCCTAAATCCGTATCGATAGCCAGGGTAAGGTTTATACTTACATTAGGAAAAGGCGTAATATCCTCCTCGCATGAAGACACAAGCAACAAAAATAAAACAAGTATGGAAAATTTCCGTAACAAATGCATAATGAACGACATAGTTAAGCGTTTAATAAGAAACGGATTTGAATGCCCAATAGTACAAAAAAAAATTCACACTTCCCTGTGGAGGTAAAATCAGCCCTAAAATGGCTGCCACTATTCCTGTTGCTATTTCATTTGGCCGGGTGCGCGATAATACAACCATCGGCCGATAAGGTGGCCGAGCGTAAAACAAAACGCATCGAGAAACAGGAAGAACGTGCCCGTAAGAAACAATTGGAGCAACTTCGTGAAGCCCACCTAAATCGACAAAGCGATCGCACCAGATCATCAATGGAACGTAACCGCCAACAAGCTGAAGCATGGCGTAAAGCCCATCAAACAAAAGCCCCTATTGGCTATCGTATTAAACATTTTTTTCACAACTTGTTTACACCAGACCAGGCACCAAAAGACGGTTTATTTAAAAAAGGCGTGCAAAAACGAAAAAAAAAGAATATATTTAAGCGTATTTTTAAGCGAAAGAAACGTAATGGATGATCTTTTAGGAACACTGTTTTATATACTTATCTCTATAGCCCTTATTGTTTTCTCTGCTCTGAAAAAGAACAAAAAACAAGGGCCGCGGATAAATACACCCCAAAAGGATGATGCATCCGCTTCATCGGAGAAAGTCCCTGCCAATTCATTTTGGGAGGAGTTGTTAGGAATAGAAGATGAGAACGCACAACAGATGGCAGCTTCGGCAGAACCACAAGAAGAGGCCACAAACATAGAGGAAAATGCGCCTGTGACAAACACCAAACAGGAACCTGTAAACAAAACTACGTTAACTACAAAAACTGACGAAACAACCGCTTGGGGCACGCAACCGGACAGAAAACAGAAGCCTGACAACCTAAACATTGCAGCCGAGTTAAGACGAAAGAGAGAGCTCCAAAAAGCAATACTATACAGTGAGATAATTAAACCCAAACACTTTTAAACAAGGGGTTTACCCAGTAGTAACCAATTAGGAATACTCAAAAATATTTAGTAAATTTGTGATTACTGAAGGGTTCCACAACATGTCGGGATTCTTTATTTTTTTATACTTAACTACAAACCATTTTTAAAAAGAAGAGGAAAATGGCAAACATTTCTTATGTTACCGAAGAAGGACTGGCTAAGCTCAAAAAAGAGCTCGAGCAGTTAGAGTCAGTAGAACGCCCGAAAATATCGCAGCAGATTGCGGAGGCCAGAGACAAGGGCGATTTATCAGAAAATGCCGAGTATGATGCAGCAAAAGAAGCACAAGGACTTCTGGAGATGCGCATAAGCAAACTAAAAAACACCGTTGCTAACTCTCGGGTGTTGGATCCGTCAAAAATTGACACTTCCACGGTTCAAATTTTAAATAAGGTGCGCATTAAAAACAAAAAAAATAATGCTGAAATGACCTATACGCTGGTATCCGAAAGCGAGGCAGACCTGAAAGCCGGGAAAATATCTATCGACACCCCCATAGCCAAAGGCTTACTTGGAAAGAAGGTAGGTGATGTGGTAGACATTCAAGTGCCTTCCGGAGTTATCCCATTCGAGATTATGGAAATTTCAATTTAAAACAACACACCATGGCTTCCATTTTTACAAAAATTATTAACGGCGAAATTCCCTCGTATAAAATCGCAGAGGATGAAAAGTTTTATGCGTTCCTGGACATTGCCCCTCTGGCAAAGGGACATACGCTGGTAATACCCAAAAAGGAAGTTGACTACATTTTTGACCTTGAGGATGAGCTGTTAGCTGAAATGCACGTATTTGCCAAACGAGTAGCTAAAGCTATTGATAAAACCCAGGCCTGCAAACGCGTGGGTGTTGTGGTATTAGGGTTAGAGGTTCCTCATGCCCATATTCACTTGATTCCGCTGCAAAATGAAGGCGATGCAAATTTTGCCAAGCCGAAACTCAAACTTACCGAACAAGAGTTTAAACAAACCGCCGAAAAAATCCGCAGCGCTTTTATTTAATTCCCAAACATCCTGAAAAAACGATTACGTTTCTTATGTTAACCATAAGCCAGGAACGTCTTCGCTTTTTCAGGATGCTTTATTTCCGGGTACGACCGGGATTTTTCTTAATAAAATCATTCCAGCTTTTGTAACTTCCCATACTATCCGGACGCTGCAATTGGTAAAAATGACAGAGAGCCGCAGCCAATCCGTCAGTGGCATCATGATTAGCAGGTACGCTTTTTAATTTTAGTATCTGTTGCAATAAATAAGCCACTTGCTCTTTTGACGCACTTCCGCTTCCCGTAATTGCCATCTTAATTTTCCGTGGAGCATATTCGAAGATGGGAATGTCATGCGACAAGGCAGCAGCCATAGCAACTCCCTGGGCACGGCCCAGTTTTAACATGCTTTGTACATTTTTTCCGTAAAAAGGCGCTTCAATAGCCAACTCATCAGGATGGTAAGCCTCAACCAAGCCATGCACGCGTTTATATATTTGCTGCAACTTCAGGTAATGATCCGAGAATTTAGCCAGCTCGATAATACCCAACGTTACTGCTTCCACTTCTTTCCCACAGGCCCTTAAAACCCCATACCCCATGATGGTGGTTCCGGGATCAATCCCTAATATTATCCGTTCCTTCTCTTTCATTACAAGGCTCCGCGTATCGATTCGATACTATTATACAATGGCTTCTTCGGGCGTGTACCAACAGGAACATGTTTAGCCGGATCAAAGCTTCCAAACTCAATATAATGCAATGCCTGATGTAAACAAGCCTCCTGTGGATCATCAAACGCTCGTGTAATGTCATCAGCTACTTCCATCGCCACAGGTAGCCCATCATAATACTCGCCATACCCTTCGGAATTTGAGATTTTAAATGTTACAGGTACATAGGCATAGTAATCAGTATCCTGATAAAAAGCATACATCCCCACGGGCTTTCCATAGCTTTGGGTGCCAATCGATACCACTTGAATAAATGGACTGAGCCCGTTTACAAGCGCTTCACTGGCCGATGCCGAGTTCCCGGAAGTAATGACATACAATGTCTCCATGTTCAGTGAAAGAGGATGTGCCTTCAGCAGATAGGTATGATTTTCATCTATCTTTTTATCATTATGCTCATAAGTGGCAAATTCATTCCCGTTAAGGGATTCTGGTATAATAAGGCCGGCTAGCAGGGTTGCAATATCCATTTGTCCGCCTCCATTGTAGCGAAGATCAAGAATAAGTTCGGTAACTCCTGCTGTTTGAAACGCTTCAAAAGCATTCTCCAGCTCTTGTTCGGAAGGGCCTAAAAAGCTCTTAAACACCAAGTGCCCAACTTTTCGATCGCTCATCTCTATAACCTCGCTTAGTAATACCGTATTCATGGTCATTTCTTTTGCCGCAAAAGTTTGGGTAACCGGCTCTCCATCGGGGTTCAAAAAAGTAAAGGCAGCCGCTTCATCAAGCACGGCATTCAAGTTCGTTTCCGGGGTAATCAGTTCTCCATCGATTTCCTGCAAGATCCAACCGCGTTCAACCCCAATATCTTTGAGTGGCGACTCGTTAAAGACAAAGGTAATCCTGCGGTTCCCGGCTTCATCCGTTGCATGGCCAAATCCGTATCCTGTATAGGCGGCCTGCTCGTAATAAGCAGTAAACTCCTCAACCGTGGTTACATAGCTCCACCGGTCCAACTCCTTATAGCGCAAGTCTTCAAGCATATCGACCGGCGACCCATAATCCCCCGGATTAATCTCAGGGAGCGTAGTATTCCATAAATACCAGTCTTTCATTAGTAGATAAAACTCCTCATTAGCAGCCTCTCTGGGCGACTCTATTTTCTCCTTTTCACATGAGGAGAGCATAATCAATATCCCCACTAAGAATAAAAATGGCCATTGACGATTACCCGTGTTTTGTTCCATATTTTCGCTGTATTAAAATACCTGTAATAATAAAAAAAAGCCCGATAAAAGTTGTATAATAAATATACTCGTGAAGTACAAGGTGAACAAAGAACAATGCCACAAAAGGCGTAAGGTAGATAATATTCCCCATTTGAGCAGTACTTCTTGTTAGCTTCAGGGCATTAAGCCAAAGGACAAAGGTGAGCCCCATTTCAAATATTCCTACATATACTGCAGCTCCCACACCAAATGACCAAGAGGCAGGAAATGTCCCGGTGAATAAAGCTAAGAGTAAAACAAAAATGAGTGAAAAGAAAAAATTCAAACATAACTTCACCGCCGCATCACGCTGATCTTTCATATTAAATAACCAAAACAGCGCCCAAATTACGGAACTAAAAAGCGCAAGAAAAACCCCCATCCCATCAGCAAACACTAAATTAAAGGGGCTTCCCTGCGAGGCCAACAGGTATACACCTGCAAAACTGACAAGCAACGCCGCTACATCCATTTTGTTGAGCGTTTGCTTTAATAAGGGAACCGACAGAAGCACTAAGGCTATGGGCCAGACAAAATTCAAGGGCTGGGCAAGCTGTGCAGGAAGGCGGGTATAAGCTTCAAACAACACCAAATAATAGGCAAAAGGGTTTAAAAAACCCAACAACACACTTCGTCCGACTTCTCTGCCGGTCCGGGGTATCAATTGAGCCCCTTTTCCACTGACCAAAACAATTACTACTAAAATAAGAAAAGCAACACTATTGGAAACAATCAGCAACTCCAAAGGAGAGATATCCCGAAGAGCCAACTTAAAAGCGGTGGCTGCGGTACCCCAAAAGAGGATGGTGAAAGCAGCATAACTATAGGCTTTGGCTTGGTTATTCACAAAGGTTCATTTATGTCGACTAAAACTACAAAGATAATACCAGTTTGCAAAATGAAAAAAGGGAGCCTCATGGCCCCCCCGATTCGTAGATAAGTTATATTTTTATGATATGATGTCAAATCCTGTATAAGGTCGCAGAACCTCAGGGATAACAATCCCATCGGGAGTTTGGTTATGCTCAAGCAAAGCAGCCAAAATACGCGGTAGAGCCAATGCACTGCCATTAAGCGTGTGCGCCAATTGTGCTTTCTTTTCTCCACGGCGCTTATATCGTAGTTTCAATCGATTGGCCTGATAGGATTCAAAATTTGAAACAGAGCTAACCTCTAACCATCGTTCTTGAGCCTTGGAATAGACTTCAAAATCGAAAGTAAGCGCTGAGGTAAAGCTTAAATCGCCACCACACAATCGCAAAACCCGATAAGGAAGCCCCAAACTCTTTACAACTCGCTCAACATGTGCAACCATTTCGTCAAGTGCCTGGTAAGATTTATCAGGTGCAGATACCTGCACAACCTCCACTTTATCAAACTGATGCAACCGATTCAACCCCCGTACATCCTTTCCATAGGAACCCGCCTCGCGTCGAAAACAAGGCGTATAAGCAGTGAGTTTCACCGGCATCTCCTCTTCGCTAAGAATCACATCCCGAAATATATTCGTCACAGGCACCTCGGCAGTAGGAATGAGGTAGAGATTATCTTCCTGTACATGATACATTTGCCCTTCTTTATCAGGTAACTGACCCGTTCCGAAACCTGAGGCTTCATTGACCATCAGAGGTGGCATATATTCATGATAGCCAGCATCGATAGCTTTATCGAGAAAATAGGTAATAAGGGCACGTTGGAGTCGGGCGCCCTTCCCTTTATAAACAGGAAATCCACTACCGGTAATTTTATTTCCTAATTCAAAATCGATGATATCGTATTTCTTCGCAAGATCCCAATGAGGAGCATCATCAGGTTTCTTTCCCTGTATTTCTCCTTCGGTTCGTTCAATGGCGTTATCCTCCTCTCCCTTGCCTGGAGGAACTGACTCATGAGGCAAGTTTGGAAGCTGCACCAGCTGATCATTTAATTCATCGGTGATGGCCTGAGCCTGCTCACTCAGTTTCTTTATTTCCCCTTTTAGCACCGCTGTTTGAGCCTTAGCATCATTGGCTTCGGTGTGTTTGCCGGCTTTAAACAATTGCCCAATTGATTTAGAAAGTTGATTGAGATCAGCTTGTTTCGCATCAGTTTGAGCTTGATTTTCTTTTCGTTGGTTATCCAGCTCAATGATCCGATCAACAATCTGACCAGCTTCAAAATTCTTAATTTTCAATCGCGCAACAATAGCGGCTTTATTCTCTTGAATGAATTTCAATGTTAGCATAACGATGGGGCTTGAGGGTATACGAAAAAAAATCTCCTGTTGGAATCAATTGATAGCAACAGGAGATTCAAAGTATCTTTAAAGACGACTAGTTCTCAGTAGGAACAATTGAAACAAAAGATTTGTTTCCACGTCTTCTTTTAAATTCTACAGTTCCATCAACCAAAGCATAGAGAGTATGATCTTTCCCTATCCCCACATTAAGGCCAGGATGGTGTTGCGTTCCTCGTTGACGAACCAAGATATTTCCTGCCACTACGTTTTGTCCACCATAGAGTTTAACTCCTAATCGTTTACTTTCCGATTCGCGTCCGTTTCTTGAACTACCGGCTCCTTTTTTATGTGCCATGGCAATTTGGTATTTTTAGTTTGCTACTATGTCTTCAATTTGAATTTGGGTCAAACACTGACGATGACCATTTTTCTTCTGATACCCTTTGCGACGTTTCTTTTTGAAAACGATAACTTTGTCGCCTTTAAGGTGAGAGAGAATTTTTGCGGAAACTTTTGCACCTTGAACGGCAGGTGTTCCGACCTGTACCTTTCCGTTGTCATCCAACAGCAATACTTTATCGAACTCCACTTGAGCACCTTCTTCGTCCTCTAAGCGGTGTACGTAAATCTTACTGTCTTTCTGGACTTTAAACTGTTGACCAGCGATTTCTACAATTGCGTACATGATTTGTTTTTTAATCAGTTGCTCATATTTTTCAGAACTGCAAAAGTATAAAAGTTTCCCATTTCCACAAAGTTATTCCTTACTTTTTTATTTTGCAACCTATTAACAAATCCCTGCGCTCTAATTTGAACATTAGCTGTTTACTAAGATCTAATCCCATTGAGCATCTTGATTTGGACAAAAGAAGCCTGCATTTTTCAATGAAATAAACTACCTTTGTTCAGATAAAAGGAGGAGAATTATGGGTATGCAATTTATGTACACTCCCAGAAATAAGCGATTTAACTTTCGCCCTCGTTACTGGGATGCGGAGAAGGAAGAGCTCGACAACCGGGTAAAGAAAATTAAACAAGATATGGGCCTGTTGGATGAAAACGAGCCTTTCGTTCCACGCATTAAGGGACAAATGAAGGCCGGATATTTCAAAAAAGCCCAGGAAGCCAAACGTAACTCCAGTATACGGCTCGTTGTTATTATGCTTGTATTGGGAGGTCTCATGTATTATCTCTTATTCGTTTAAATGGTATTGTTTCTATGACTGACATCATAGCTGTTTTACCTGACGCTGTAGCCAACCAAATAGCTGCAGGTGAGGTCATTCAACGTCCTGCATCGGTGGTAAAAGAACTCGTGGAAAATGCTATTGACGCAGGGGCTACAGAGATAACCACCGTAATTAAAGATGGCGGAAAAACATTAATTCAGGTAATTGATAATGGCAGTGGGATGTCGGAAACAGATGCCCGACTGGCATTTGAGCGCCACGCCACCTCAAAAATTAAATCAGCAGAAGATCTTTTTGCCATAAGAAGCATGGGATTTCGCGGTGAGGCCTTAGCCTCAATAGCTGCCGTAGCGCAGGTTGAGCTAAAAACATGCCAGCCTCAAGGAGAACTGGGAACATTCATTGCCATTGAAGGTTCACAAGTAAAAAAACAAGAACCCATACAAGCCCCAATTGGCACAAATTTCGCAGTTAAGAATCTCTTTTTTAACATCCCCGCCCGTAGAAAATTCCTAAAAAAAAACCACACCGAGTTTAATCACATCGTACATGAAATTCAACGGGTTGCTCTGGCCAATCCTCAGGTGACCTTCCGGCTTGTTCACAACAATACAGATATTTACTACCTGCCCCAAAGCAATATTCGCCAACGCATCGTGAATGTTTTTGGCAAAAAGATAAATCCCAACCTCATTGCCCTGGAAAGCGAAACCAGTCTGATAAAAATCGGCGGATTTATTGGCAAGCCGGAGCACGCCAGAAAAAAAGCAGGCGAACAGTTCTTTTTTATCAATGGGCGATTCATGCGTAATGCCTACCTGAATAAAGCCATAACCGAGGCTTACAACCGAATCCTCCCACCCGAAACACTCCCTTCCTACTTTATTTATCTCGAAGCCGATCCTGCCTCCATCGATATCAACATTCACCCAACGAAAACAGAGATAAAATTTGAACACCAGCAAGCCATTTGGCAAATTATGCATGCTGCCATAAAACAAGCGTTAGGAAAAAACAATGTAGTGCCTTCTATCGATTTTGAGCAGGATGCAAACTTTAACATTCCGATGCGAAACTCGGAAAGTCCCTTAAAAGCACCAGAAATTACCGTTAATCCAACATTCAACCCCTTTGAGGAAGAAAAGAAACAGCCACGCAGCAATTTTTCTCCGCCTGCTTCATCGCCTCGTGAAAGAAGCAACCAACAAAATTGGGAAGATCTTTATAAAGGATTTGAAACCGAGAAACAGGAGCTGGAAAGTTTTTATGGCAATCAACCTGTTGAGCCATCAGCAGCTACACAACAACAAATGTATGCTGAGAACAGCGGCGGAAATTTTTATCAGCTTAAGGAAAAATATATATTAACTTCCATTAAGTCGGGGTTGATGATGATTGACCAAAAACGAGCACATGAGCGTGTTCTCTATGAATTTTTCATCAATGCCATTGCCCAACACTCAGCAATAACCCAAAAAAGCTTATTCCCTGTAACCGTTGAGTTAACCCCTGATGAGCACAGTACCTTGCTTTCAGTACAAGAAGATCTTCATCAATTGGGCTTTGATATTGAGGATTTTGGCGGGAACACCATCGTCATAAACGGAATGCCGGCGGAGAGTGCCCATTTAGATGCGCAGGAAATTCTTGACAAATTCTTACATGCACTCCTGCAGGGAAATGCTGACTTGAAGACAAAAGCAAAGGAACAAGTAGCTTGCTCTTTAGCCAAAGCATCAGCCATCGGCTACCAACAAAACCTCTCACAGCAGGAGATGCAGGGTCTTTTCGACAATCTGTTTGCCTGCTCCACACCCAATTATACGCCCGATGGGAAAAAAATTATCTCCATATTGCGTAGCGATGAACTGGAAAAACGCTTCGAATAATTTCACGTTAGCAGCCGTGAAGGCTTTCAAAAAGCCACTTACTCACAGTGCTGAAAATACAATTTTTAGTTTACTTTTGATGTTGACTGTAGAAATGGCATAAACAAACCTATTGGTACAATGTTTGTCTAAAAGGCTCTCGACGCTGAATTGATTTTACACACTAGATACACATAAAAAGAACTGGATATCATGCAACATTACCGAGCTCCCGGACTTAGCAATATACCTCCCGTAGTCAAGAATATCATCATTATTAATGTGTTGATGTTGCTTGCCACCTATGTAATAAATAGTCAGTTTGGTGTAGACCTGAACAGGGTACTAGGATTGTTCTATTTTAAATCGGAACATTTTCAGCCCTACCAGATTATTACCCATATGTTTATGCATGGCGGACTAACTCACCTCTTTTTCAACATGTTTGCCTTCTGGATGTTTGGCAGAGTTTTGGAGACAGTTTGGGGAAGCAAGCGTTTTTTTATCTATTTCATTGTTACCGGCATTGGGGCAGCAATAATTCATACTCTGGTTATTCACCTTCAGGTTTCTGCCATTGAGTCGGATATTGCTGCATTCTTAAACACACCCTCACCGCAGGGATTTGCCAGTTTAGTTAAAGAAAACTTTCCTGAATATTACCAACAGGTATACAATAAGCTCCTGGACGGCTGGTTTGCCCAACCGGATAGCACCAGGTACGTGGAACAAGCCAGAGTATTTGCCAATGATCTCCTGCGTTTGAAGATGAGTGTTCCCACAGTGGGTGCATCAGGTGCTGTTTTTGGCGTATTACTGGCTTTCGGGATGCTCTTTCCAAACACACAGCTTATGTTGCTTTTCCCTCCTATTCCCATAAGAGCTAAATACTTTGTTATTATTTATGGTGCCTTGGAGTTGTGGCTTGGCGTCACGCAACCGGGAAGCAACATTGCCCACTTTGCCCACTTGGGGGGTATGCTATTTGGCTTTTTCCTTATCAAATATTGGAAGGGCAAGCGAAATACTTTCTACTAGAATCAAAAAAAACTGCATTTATGGCAATCATCGACGAAATAAAGACATCTTTCAAAACCGGAAACAATCTGGTTAAGTTACTTTATATTAATGTTGCTGTCTTTCTGGCAGTAACCCTCATTGAAATTTTTTTCACGCTTTTTCAGCTTTCGCCGGATTTTTCCATCGTCCGTATTTTATCGGTTCCCTCCAACATCGAGTTATTGCTGACTCGCCCCTGGAGCATCTTTACGTACATGTTTTTACATGCCAACTTTTTACACATCCTCTTTAATATGCTGTGGCTATTTTGGTTCGGACAGATCTTTTTGCAATACCTGGATCAGAAAAAGCTACTAAGTGTCTATATTCTAGGGGGGCTTTCCGGAGCCGCAATGTACATTCTGGCCTTTAATCTCTTGCCACTGTTCGCCGAATCTGTTCAGCAGTCGGTAGCGCTGGGTGCTTCTGCCTCAGTAGTGGCGGTTGTTGTTGCCATTTCGTTCTACGTGCCCAATAATAGTATTAACCTGATGTTTATTGGCCCGGTAAAACTCAAATATATCGCCTTGTTCACAATTATTCTGGACATCCTGAGTATCACCTCCTCCAATGCAGGCGGACACATAGCCCACTTGGGAGGCGCCTTGTTCGGATACATCTATATTCAAGAATATAAAAAAGGAAAAAACATCAGCCGTGGTTTCGATCGTTTTATGGACAAGCTGTTCCGTTTGTTTCAAAAGCGGGAGAAAATTACGGTTACCCATAATCAGAGACGCCCACAGACCGATATCGAGTACAACAGACAGCGTGCAAAGAACCAAAAAGAAATTGATCGCATCCTTGAAAAAATCGCTAAATCGGGCTATGATAGCTTATCCAAAGAGGAAAAAGAGAAGCTGTTTAAAGCCAACCAATAAACCTAAGTCCCATGAGAATCAGCAGGCTCATAGCAAAACTGGCGTTACTGGTTAATGTATTGCTTATAGTTGCCTTACTATTAAGCTACTTTTCGGTTGTTATTAGCCCCGAAAAGGTTGGTTTTTTGCCATTAATGGGACTGCTCTTTCCGCTACTTATACTGCTCAATCTACTTTTTGTCTTTTTTTGGCTCTGGCGATGGAAGTACTTCTTCCTCTTTTCTACAATTGCGCTTTTCATCGGATTTCCTATTATTCATAATGTGATTCAGCTACCTTTTGGACGATCCGATATAAAAAACACACCACAACAGGAGCAAATGAAGGTAGTTAGCTACAATGTACGTTTATTCAACTTATATGATTGGGCTAACAATACAGACGCTGCAGAACAAATTCTCAATCTTTTACAGGAAGAGTCTGCAGGCATTATTTGTTTACAGGAATTTTACGTAAACCATAACAAGAAGCTAAATCTGTCCGCAATAAAACATGCACTGGGCAGCACCCCAAATGTCCACATCGCCGCCTCAGACCAAGGAGAATCAACCTTCTACGGCATTGCTACCTTTACGAAATACCCCATTGTAAACCGGGGAGAGGTGCATTTTGAGAATACAACCAACATTACTATATACACCGACATAAAAGTAGGTTCTGACACGTTGCGTGTATTCAATAACCACCTGCAATCCATACGTTTCAAAGAAAACAATTACTCTTTTATCCGAAATAGCAAGAACTACAAAGAAGAGGAACGCATCCGTGAAATTAAGGACATCTCCTTTCGTCTTATAAAAGCTTCAAAGAAAAGAGCTCATCAAGCGGACGTTTTGGCCGCTTACATCAGTAAATCGCCCCATAAGGTTATTGTTTGCGGCGATTTTAACGATACGCCCGTATCCTATACCTACAAAACAATAAAAGGCGATCTTAATGATGCTTTCCATACCTATGGCAAATGGTTAGGCACCACGTACCAAGGGAACTTCCCCTCCTATCGTATTGATTATATCCTATATGACAACCAACTGGATTTAATCGATTATCGGGTAAAAAAGAGCAATCTTTCAGATCACTATCCCATTATCGGCATCTTTAAAAAACCTCAGAGCCCGAATAACTCCTAAAAAAATAATTCAGAAACAGGTCAAGCTAAAAGGGAAGCTTTGTTAAGTCAACATTCCCGCCAGAAATAATAATGCCTACCTTTTTCCCTTTAAAGCGGTAGGGGCTATCGAGTATCGATGCAAGGGGCACTGCCCCTGAAGGCTCAACAATAATCTTCATTCGCTCCCACAGCAATTGCATGGCTTTAACAATGGTTGGTTCCTTGGCCAATAAAATATCATCCACTTGCTCGCGTATAATTTGAAAGGTTATAGACCCCAAGGATGTAAGCAAGCCATCAGCTATGGTTTCGGGTTGTAAAGAGGGAATTAAGGCCTTTTCATGAAACGACCGATAAGCATCATCAGCTCCCTTTGGTTCTGCAGCCCACACAAGCGCATCCGGCAATAACTTTTTAGCAACAAGGGCAGTACCACTCAGCAAGCCACCTCCACCAACAGGAGCCATTACCACATCCAAATGCTGCTGTTGTTCAATCAACTCCTTGGCAGCTGTTCCCTGTCCACAAATAACCGGATTGGTGTTATAAGGATGAATAAAAGTAGCACCTGTTCTTTCCTGTACTTCTCGCAACATCTCTTCGCGTGCCTGTAAGGTGGGTTCGCAAAAAGTAACCTCGGCTCCATACCCTTTAACTGCCTCAACCTTAACTCGGGGAGCTGTTTGCGGCATTACAATATAAGCAGGAATACCTCTTTGTTTTGCTGCCAGACTTAAAGCTTGTGCGTGGTTCCCAGAGGAATGGGTAGTAACGCCTTTTCTTGCATCCTCCTCACTCAACTGCAAAACAGCATTTGTGGCTCCGCGAAACTTAAAAGCGCCCACTTTCTGAAAGTTTTCACATTTAAAATAGAGTTCGGCTCCTGTAAGTTCATTAAGGGTTTGGCAGGTAAGCACAGGTGTACGGTGAACAAATGTTTTGATTCGCTCATGAGCCTTTTCGATACAAGCATAAGTAGGAAGAGTGGCCATAGTGTTAAAATTTTGTCTCTGTTGTATCACTTCCCTCCTCCTTTTCACCCAAATTCTCCAAGGAGGGCAGCGTTCCATTTTCTTTCCTTTCGACGTAGCTACTGTACTTTTGTTTAACGGCTTCTAATATTTCATATTGCTCCGAGGTAAGCAGAAAACTCTCAGAAAAATTGCAGAAATGCATAAACCGATCAAGCTCCCCTCCCTTTAAGCCGGTTGCCTGCGAAACAATTTCCGTATTAAATTTATGTCTATACTGATCCATCGTCTCCATCTTCTGATGGACACCCCTGGCCTTTTTCAATTTCTTCATCTCTCCGGACAAAGCCATATAAATCAAGGACACAGGGCTCGTTATGCCCGGTCCGGCATAAGGGTCGGGCTCTTTTAGTAATTTCGGGAAGATCTTTAACGCTTCGGAACTTAACCGCTCCTTTTCAGGAAGTTTCACTCTTTTTACTTTCTCTTTAAACTCCTGATAAGTACCAAGATAATGAATAGTTGCCTCCTTAAGTTCATAGGAACGACCCGATAAATAGATCCACTCAGAATACTCATGAGGCATTTTTGAAGGCACACAATACTGCCTATCGGCAAAGGAAAGGGCTGAAATATACAAAGTATCCCTGGGCATCACATCCATTTCAAAGTACCCGAGGCTGTCAGCAAGTAAAGTCTTTCCCCGGGTGAGATTTACCACATAGGCAAACTTAACAGGCGTAAAAGCATCTTTCTTCATAACCCGTCCATAAAACCGATAGGGTTCCTGCTTCTGAGCAATTCCCGCAAATGTTAACTGCACAAGAAAGATGAGAATATATAGGGCTCGTTCCATAATTTCGTGTAGCTAAGATAATAGCCCCTTGCCAAACATACCAAGGTTTAACAGTATTTAACAGTAAAAACATCGCCCTAAACAGTTCCGTGCATATCTTCGATGGAAGAAAAATAATTGCCTATCTTCGCAAAAAAATAAAAACCATGAGTCTAGAAAAGCATCGAGAACGAATTGAAGCTGCCTGGAACGATCGGTCGCTCATACAGAATCAAGAAACCAGCGCAAGCATTCGTGACATTATTGAAGCCCTGGATAAAGGGAAAGTGCGGGTTGCAGAACCAGTTGCTGAGGGATGGAAAGTGAATGAATGGGTTAAAAAAGCTGTAATCCTCTATTTCCCTTTACAGAAAATGCAAAAAATCGAGGTAGGCCCCTTTGAATTTCATGATAAAATGGCACTCAAGAAAGATTACGATAAGCTTGGGGTTCGAGTTGTTCCGCATGCTATTTCGCGATACGGAGCCTATATCGCCCAAGGGGTTATTATGATGCCTTCCTATATTAATATTGGTGCCTATGTCGATTCCGGAACCATGGTAGATACTTGGGCTACGGTAGGTTCGTGTGCGCAAATTGGCAAAAATGTTCACCTGAGTGGAGGTGTAGGCATTGGCGGTGTATTGGAACCCGTACAAGCAGCTCCGGTGATCATCGAAGACGATTGCTTTATTGGTTCTCGCTGCATTGTTGTTGAGGGCGTACATATTGAGAAGGAGGCTGTACTTGGAGCCAATGTGGTTATCACAAAATCAACAAAAATTATTGACGTCACGGGAAATGAGCCTCGTGAGCTTAAAGGAACCATCCCTGCTCGTTCGGTTGTGATTCCCGGCTCGGTGCCCAAACAGTTTCCGGCAGGGGAATATCATGTACCCGCGGCATTAATCATTGGCCAACGAAAACCATCAACCGATAGGAAAACCTCGCTAAATGATGCCCTTCGAGAATTTAATGTAGCCGTTTAAGCCCATGTCCAAATACTTAGTAATACAAACGGCTTTTATTGGCGATGTTATCCTGGCTACGCCTGTATTGGAGCAGTTGAAAAAACACTTGCCTGCAGCCCAAATTGATATCCTGGTTCGAAAAGGGAATGAGAAGCTACTGGATAACCACCCTTTTGTAAACCGCGTTATTGTATGGGATAAAAAACAGAGTAAATACAAAACCCTATTGCGTCTATTGCAAACCATCCGGGAAGAACAGTATTACGCTGTTATCAACATTCAACGATTTGGCGCCACCGGATTATTAACCAGCCTATCGGGTGCAAAATTGAAGCTGGGGTTTCGGAAAAATCCCTTTTCTCTGTTTTTTACTCACCGTTTTAAGCATGATATTGCCAATGGCAAACACGAAGTAGAACGAAATCTATCCCTGTTAACGCCTCTATTTACTCCGGGACACCAAAAACCGGTTCTGTATCCGTCAGATCTCGATTTTCAGCAAGTTGCGGCTTATAAAAAACACGATTACATTTGCATTGCTCCCACTTCGGTTTGGTTTACCAAACAATATCCGGCCGACCAGTGGATTTTATTTCTTAACCAGCTCCCGGCGGATCTTCAGGTATATTTACTGGGTGGCCCCGCGGATCATCAAGCTTGTGCACACATTCAACAAGAAACAGCCCACAAAAAAGTGGAAAACCTTGCCGGAAAACTTACTTTCTTACAAACAACAGCTTTGTTAAAAGAGGCACGTATGAATTATGTGAATGACTCCGCACCCATGCACATGGCATCGTCAATAAATGCTCCCACAACAGCGGTCTATTGTTCCACAGTTCCCTCATTTGGGTTTGGCCCCCTATCCGACGATGCACATATTGTTGAGACCCAAGAAACGTTGGAGTGCCGCCCCTGTGGACTACATGGTTACAAAAGCTGCCCAAAGGTCCATTTTAAATGTGCTAAA
>JAWOEH010000148.1:0-4039 GCA_046482855.1 Bacteroidales bacterium
GGCAAGCGTTGCCACACTGCTGACATGACAAAAGGCCTCTACCTCACTAAGTAAGGCAGCATTCACCAAATTTGCCGTTAAGGTAACATTGGCCTCAATGAGCCGCATGGCCGAACTATTTTGCAAATCCACCATGGCTGCACAGTGGTACACATGCTTCACGCCCTTCATGGCTTCACTTACATCGTAACTGTTTTCCAAATCCAACTGCACCCAGTTGATGGCAGAAAACAACTCCTCTTTCCCATAGAACGAAAAGAGGTTTCGGGTATACTCACGACTCTTATCGCTCCGAAAGGAGGCGTTTACCTCCTCGCCAGCCTGAATAAGGGTAAGTAGCATATGTGCACCCACTAATCCGGTGCCACCTGTAACAAATATCATACATCCTCAAATTTATGTGTTGTGCCCGCTTCGCTGCCCCAGTAAAGTTTTTTGCCAAATCCCAATCGGTTATCGGTAAACTTTACAAAGGAGAGTTCCACCATCCACAAGGTGGTTTTCATCAACATGGCTACCGGGAATCTTTTCAGGTAGGCTTTCTTCACCTTCTTCAGCGCCTCTCCTTCGGGCTTGGACATAGCACCCTGAAACTGTACACCCTGAATTTTGCCAATTACATTTGTCTCCAGAACAACAGAACCGGCCACAAAGTTCTGCCGTAAGGCATCTTTCACATGTTTCGTGGTTTCGTCCGAAGTAAAAATAAAGGCGTTCAGCGCTTCATCGTATACATAAAAGCAGTTGGCACAGTAAGCGATGTTGTTCACGCAGGTGGCCAGGGTAAGTACATGATGCTCCTGCAAAAAGGTGGTTATTCGTTTATCGGGTTTGCTCTCTTCCATAAATAATTATACGCGTTATCCGTTTGGGTCCTTAAATGTATACCTTATCTTCTGCCTTCAAGAACAAAATAATGATTCATCTTATCCAAAGAGTATAGAAGGAAAATCGTGTAACTACTACTATCAGACAAAGGTAAGCATTTTATTTTGGCTCGCAGGCTACCTGTAATAAGGTTAGGTGATTGTTTTGTTAAAGAAATAAAAGCGCCTGTCAAGCTATGCGTATTTTCATTGCGGATCTTCTCAAATCTTTCTAAATTCGCAACATAACCAAAAAGTAAAACTATGTTTTCAGGAATCGTTGAAGAAGCCGCGAAGGTAGTAAAACTCGAACAAGATAAAGGCAATCTGCACATAACCATGGAGTGCGCATTTGCCAAAGAGCTAAAAATTGACCAAAGTGTTGCCCACAATGGCGTATGCCTTACAGTTGTGAAGGTAAACAAAGAGGCCAACCAGTTTACCGTAACAGCCATTCAGGAGACGTTGGACAAATCGAACCTGGGCGACCTGGAGCTGGGCAGCAAAGTAAATCTAGAACGTAGTATGCGGATTGACAGCCTGCTGGACGGACACCTCGTACAAGGACATGTGGATCAGACTGCTACCTGCGTAAATGTGCGCGAATCAGAAGGTAGTTGGTACTTCCGCTTTGAGTATGACCCGGCACAGGAGGATTACATAACCGTGGAAAAAGGATCGGTTTCGGTAAACGGCGTAAGCCTTACCGTGGTTAACTCAAAGGACAACAGCTTTGAAGTGGCCATTATTCCATTTACATACGATATCACCAACTTCCACCAAATTAAGCCAGGAACCGTTGTAAACCTGGAGTTCGATGTCATTGGCAAGTATGTTGCAAAAATTGTAAAACAGCAACTGGGAAAATAATCATAAACATATTTCACTCACTCGAAAAGCCATGGGAACAACTCTCATGGCTTTTTTGCTAACAAAAACTTAACGCTCATTATCAACAAACAAGCATTCATTTCCCTATTTTTACACATTTATGTCAAGCTAATCATTGCTTATGAAAACCACATCACCACGCCAAATGGCCATCATCATTTCGGTTATTGCCAGCTCTATTGCAGGAATAACTCAGCTTGTGCTCTATTTTTCTGCCTCCTCGAGCTTCTTGCCTCCATGGGTCTTCTCCGTCATGCTCATTTTTATTTCCATTTATATCATCGTGTACTATTTGCTTAATAGTTTCATTTTCGAGAAAATCAATCCCATCTACAAAACCATCCATAACCTGAACATTCCGGAAAAAGAGCTCCGAAAAGATATGGAGGAGAAGGACATGATTAGCGAGGTAAACCGAGAAGTAATCAATTGGGCACGCAACAAAACACGTGAAATAGCGCAATTGAAGGAGCTGGCAAAATACCGAAAAGAATTTCTTGGCAATGTGTCCCACGAACTTAAGACCCCAATCTTCAATATTCAGGGATATGTACTCACCCTTCTGGACGGCGCGTTGGAAGATGAGACCATCAACCGGCCATACCTGGAGAAAACCGAGCGCAGCATTAACCGCATGATTTCCATTGTGGAAGATCTGGAGGCCATCACCCGCCTGGAAGCCGGCGAACTTAAGCTTAACTACAGCACATTTGATGTAAAAAAACTTGTGGAGGATATCTTTGAATCGCAAGAGATGCGCGCACGTGAGAAAGGCATCACCCTGCAATTCAAAACGCCCTACGACAAAAGTATCTTTGTAACAGCCGATAAGGAACGCATCGATCAGGTAATCACAAACCTGATAGTAAACTCCATTAAGTACGGTAAGGAGTATGGTACTACCCAGGTATCCTTTATGGATATGGATGAGAATATTCTTATTGACATAAACGATGACGGAACCGGTATTCCGGATAAAGATATTCCCCGGATATTTGAACGCTTCTACCGGGTTGATAAGAGTCGCTCACGCGAAGCAGGAGGTACGGGACTGGGTCTGGCCATTGTGAAACATGTAATTGAAGCCCACAACCAAACGGTTAATGTGCGCAGCACAGTAAATGAAGGCACCTCATTTGCATTTACCCTTAAGAAGGCATAAACATGTAAGGGAAGATCCTGAAACTCATCACACGCCCACTAACCCCATGCCGGTCAGTCAATTAGTCGTTAACTTTGCTGTATAGCTTTGCTAACTTCACCTATCTAACTTAGCGAACTAATTCACAGGGCATTCTAATTGAATTTTCCAACAGGAATTCTATCTTTGTAAAATTTTAAACGCGAATAATTTCCAAAATATAAAACCAAATGAGTGCAAAATTTCCAGAGTACAAAGGATTAAATCTGCCTCAAATCGACAAAGAGGTATTGAAGGAGTGGGAAGAACAGGGAACTTTTCAAAGAAGTATTGATTTGCGCAAAGATGCGCCCACCTTTGTTTTTTACGAGGGGCCACCATCGGCTAACGGAAAGCCGGGTATTCACCACGTAATGGCCCGCACCATTAAGGATATATTTTGCCGCTACAAAACCATGCAGGGATTCCGTGTGGATCGCAAGGCCGGATGGGACACCCATGGCCTGCCTGTAGAACTAAGCGTAGAAAAGTCGCTGGGGATTACCAAAGAAGATATCGGGAAAAGCATCACGGTAAAGGAGTACAACGACACCTGCAAGAAAGAGGTGATGAAATATACCGATTTGTGGGAAGAGCTCACCCATAAAATGGGCTACTGGGTAAACATGGACGACCCCTACATTACCTATGACAATCGGTACATCGAAACCCTGTGGCATCTGCTTAAGGAGCTCTTTAACAAAGATCTGCTTTATAAGGGCTACACCATACAGCCCTATTCGCCGGCAGCAGGCACGGGGTTAAGTACTCACGAGCTCAACCAGCCGGGTTGTTACCGCGATGTAAAGGATACCACGTGTACAGCACAATTTTCCGTAATTCGAAATGAGCAGTCGGAATTTCTGTTTGCCGACACGGATACGCCACTTTATTTGCTGGCCTGGACAACAACACCCTGGACCCTGCCCTCCAACACGGCATTGGCTGTTGGTCCCAAAATACGCTATGTAAAGGTACGCTCCTTTAACAAATATACCGGTGAGCCCATAACAGTTCTGCTTGCCAAAGATTTACTGGATACGCATTTCAACCCCAAGCATGCCGATGTGGCTATGGAAGCTTATAAACCCGGCGATAAGAA
>JAWOEH010000052.1:0-5849 GCA_046482855.1 Bacteroidales bacterium
TTCGGATGAAGCAATTCTGGACTTGCCACGCCATATCTTTGAAGTGGATGGAAAAATTGACGAAGAGATTATTAAAGTGGGCAATGTTGTTCCCATGCAAGATAAAGATGGTAACAAATTTAATGGAATCATCCTTGAGATGAAAGACGATGCCATTAAGGTAGATTTCAATCATCCTTTGGCTGGTGATGATCTTTTTTTCCAGGGAGAAGTAATGGAAGTGCGCGACGCTAACGAAGAAGAAGCGAAGCAAGGATTCGTTGAGTAAAGGCAAATTTCACGACATTTTTTACAAAAGGTGGCTTTTATAGCTGCCTTTTGTTATTTTTGTTTGGCATAGTTGTTGGTTCTTGCTCTGGCAAGTTCTGTTTTGAATTTTACCATTCTATTGAAAACTAAAATTGAGCATTATGAAACGACTTATTTTATTTCTTTTATTGTTAGCCCCTATAATGGCTATGAGTCAGGTTAAGTTTGGTGTTAAAGGTGGGATAACTTCCTCTTCCATTAAAGTGAATGAAACGATTGATGCTGCCGAAGCCGAGGATTTTGAATCGCTAAAAGTGCAAGGAGAAAATGCCAAAATTGGTTTTCAGGGGGGTGTTTTTTCTCGTATTACAATTTTAAATCTTTATGTACAACCCGAATTACTCTTTACCTCTACAAGCGGTGAAGTGGAAGTTACTGAACTTTTAGCTGATGATAGCAAAATATCAAAAATTCGCGACCAGGAATTCAAGAAACTAGATATCCCCATCATGGTGGGGTATAAATTTGGCCCTGCACGAGTGCAAGCCGGACCCGTTGCCAGTATTATTATCGATAGTAAGTCCGCTTTATCGGATTATGGTAATTATAAAGAGGAGTTCAATGGAGCTACTTGGGGATATCAGGTAGGCGTTGGTCTGGATATCCTTAATAAAGTTACACTGGATGTTAAGTATGAAGGCAATTTGAGTAAATTGGGTGATGGCGTAAAAGTTTTGGGAGAGGAACGATCTTTCGATAGCCGCACGAGTCAATTTGTTTTTAACGTAGGTATTTTCTTCTAGTAAATATCGTATTTTCCAAAGTTATTAACAGTCAGCAAGCAAATTGTTGACTGTTTTTTTTGTCTGGTCGAATCTAAGCTTGATCTTATTCAGTAGGTAGCTTATGGTTGAATACCTCCCATTAATCAAATCAAAACATTCATTTGTCATTTCACACCCTCTTTTACTTACTTTTGTCCCCTTCATTTTCTAACTTAGTGTTAAGTAATCTTTTGATTGTGAGTTAGATGAATATTTTTATGTTATGAGTGAAAGAAAGATTGAGCTACTTACTGTCAGACGGGTACTTGGATTAATCCTGTTCTTTTTTGTAGAAATTGCTCTCACTTTTTCCGACAAAACCTACGTAGAACACACCTATCCTGAGGAAAAGGCAACCCCTGTATCCCATGTAATTTCCAATAATCTCTCTCAGTATGAGTCGATGGATACTTTGGATAGCCTTATTGAATCCTTTATGGACAAATGGGGAATTGTTGGGGCCTCCGTGGCCATTGCTAAAGATGAAAAGTTATTATATGCAAAAGGGTTTGGTTATGCGGATAAAGAGGCAGGGGTAGAAGTTGATACGAAACACCTGTTTCGCATAGCCAGTGTGTCAAAACTTATTACTGCAACGGCCATCATGAAACTTGTTGAAAGGGACTCTCTGGAGCTTAGCGACAAAGTGTTTGGAGAGGATGGAATATTAAATGATTCCTCTTTTCGCATGATTAAAGATCCCCGAGTTAAAGAAATTACCATTAAGCATTTGTTGGAACATTCTGGCGGGTGGGACAAACGCAAAGGGGATCCGGTTTTTCGTGTGCACTCTATTGCTTACGCAATGGATAAAACGCTGCCCATCGGCTTAGATATTATTACTGAATATGTACTAAAAGAGCGCAGTCTCGATTTCTCACCTGGCGAACGAGTAAGTTATTCAAATTTTGGGTATGCTCTCTTAGGGGAAATTATTGCCAAAACAAGCGGAACGAGTTATGAGGATTTCGTGACAACCAATATTTTAAACCCTATAGGTGTCTATGATTTTCATCTGGGGCACTCATTGGCAGGTGAGCGCTTTCAAAATGAGGTTAATTATTACGGGTTGCAGAATGAGAGAAAGATTATATCCAGCTTTGGAAATGGGGAATTGGTGCCTAAATTTTATGGTGGAAACCCCATGGAGACCCTTGGTGCAGCAGGAGCATGGGTGGCTTCTCCGGCCGAAATGGTGAAGTTTCTTGTAGCGATTGACGGACAACCCGGGAAACCGGATATCCTATCCTCCGAGGCTTTGGAGATGATGGCCTCAAATAGTAACGGAACGCGACCTTTTGGTTGGACCGGAACCACCCCTGAAGGGTTTTATTGGCGAACAGGAACGCTCTCGGGAACCTCTGCCCTTTTGATTAAGCAGCCTAATGGGTTGAGCTGGTTTTTTGTTATGAATACCACCCCCAGATATGGTGCTCGGTTTCCGGTACAGATCAATCGAACCATGCTTCAAGGAATGGCTTCTGTCGAAAATTGGCCTGAATACGATTTATTTGAATTTCGTAAACCAAGTGTTAATACACTGCCTCTGCTCACACAGCGTTAAAACTTCATGATATTAACAAGTGGCTGATAACTAGCATAGCAACCCTGTAGTTTGTTGATAACTTGAGAAGTGACTTGAATAGAGCCCCGGTTTTTCTTGCTATATTTGCTCAGATGGTATCAAAATGTAACATACAGGTAACTCGCTTCGTTAACTGATATTGAAATGGGGTTCTCAATTTTGAAAAATAGCAAAAGCAAATCATCACTTTACCACCTTGAAACACTTAGCAAGGTTAGTATTTTTGAGGGCTTAAGTGACGAAATCCTTCGGGAGATTGCGTTGATGCTTAAAGAGTATAGACTCAAAAAAGGAACAAAAGTCTTTGCTAAAGGAGACTTCTTGGGTGCTATGTATGTTATTGTTGAAGGCAGTGTTGTGGTTCATGATGGAGAACATATTTTTGCTTCCTTTGGTACGGGCGATTTTTTTGGCGAATATTCATTAATTGATTCTACCTCTCGTTCGGCTACTGTTACTACAATTAAAGATTCGGTGCTCTTACGATTGGAGCAAAAAGATTTCGATAGCCTGCTTCGAAAATACCACCAAATAACAAGAAGTATTCTGAATGTATTAATCAATCGACTTCGACAGAATAATATCCTGGAGGAGAAGTTGACACAACATAGCCAGAAAATTCAAGAACAGCGTGATGAGTTGGAAGAACAACGGAAATCTTTAACAGAGTTAAATGCCACAAAGGATAAATTCTTTACCATCATAGCTCATGACTTGAAAAATCCCTTTAATACGGTTATCGGGCTATCCGATTTACTTTTACATCGACTCGACTCCTATAATGCAGATAAGATTCGCGAGTTTGTCAGCCAAATAAACCGGTATTCGAATGGTGCCTACGCTTTATTGGAAAACTTGCTTCAATGGGCAAAAACACAAACCGGACGTATGGAGATGTTTCCTGTCTCTTTTTCAATGCACGACTGTGTCGCCAGTGTTGTAGAGCTTTATCGTATGCAAGCGCAGGAGAAGGCCGTTTCCTTACATGTTCAAATTGATCATGCCTATATAAAAGCAGATGCCAACATGGTGAGTACCGTTATGCGTAACTTGTTGTCGAATGCCATAAAATTTACCCCTCGTGGAGGGCGTGTGAAAATTTATATCTCCAATGAATCGGATACAGAATACACCTTTGTTGTAGAGGATAATGGCATTGGAATGGAACAAGATGAAGTGGAGAAACTTTTTAAAATTGATTCGCACTTCTCTACCCCGGGAACCGATGATGAAGCCGGCACGGGTATTGGCCTTATATTAGCAAAAGAGTTTGTTCAACAAAATAACGGCACAATTAGTGTCGATAGCACAAAGGGAGAGGGGACCCGTTTCATTATCCAACTTCCAAAAGCCCCTCGTGAAAATACGAATCAGTAATAAGCTATAACTTCGCAACTCTTTCCAACGCTCAGGGAGTAAAAAATTACTTGAAATATCCCGAGAAAGGAGATCTTTCTTTATCTTTATCCTCAAAATAAATGCTTCGGTTTATGCCTCTAAACGCTACTGTACTCAAAGCGTCTGCTCTTGTTTTAATTACTTTTTTACTCGGAGTTCATCTGGCTGCAGGTCAAAATGTGCTTGCTGTTGAGGGAAATTTTGAAGTGCGCAACGGAACTTCCAATGATGCAAAAATTGTCCTCCTTGAAAATGGGAAGCAGATTGATACCTATAACTTTGATCGTTCAGGCAAGTTTGAGGTGATTCTTGATATTGGAAAAGCGTACATCTTATCTTTTCGTAAAGAAGGTTATGTAGAAAAGGACATTAGTATTGATACGCGTGTACCTCAAGATTTCAAGGATAAGGAGTTTGTCCCTATTCGCTTTACAGTAGAACTCTTTAAAAGCTATGATAATGTTAATACCATGGTTTTTGACCAACCCGTGGGGCAAATCAAATTTTATGAGCAGGTGGGTGATTTTGATTACGATGTGGATTACAGCATGAGTGTTCGTAATAAAATTGCAAAGGCGGAAGAGGAACTTGAAAAAGCCCATGAAAATTGGGAGGAAGAGCAAAAGGAGCAAGAGAAGCTGGAGAAAAAACAAGCCGAGGAGCGCAGAAAAGCTGCAGAAGAAGCTGAACGGGTTAAGAAAATTGAAGAACAGAAAAGACTAGCTGAGGAGCGAAGGAAAGCCGAAGAAGAGAAAAAGCGGCAAGAGGAACTTAGGAAAGAGGAACTCCGAAAGAAGGAGGAAGCGGAAGCCGAGCGTCGCAGGAAGGAGGAAGAGGCCAAAAAACAAGCAGAACTCCTCAAACAGCAAGAACTTGCTGAACAGATGAAACGCGAAGCCGAGGAGCGAGCACGTAAAGCAGCAGAAGAGGCTGCACGCAAAAAAGCTGCCGAAGAAGCACGACAAAAAGCTCAGCGCGATTCTCTGGCTGCTGTGGAACGGGAACGTGCCCGACAGGACTCTTTACGCAAGGTTGCTGAACAGGCTCGTTTAAAAGCCCAGCAGGACAGTATCCATAAAGCAGAAGAGGAAAAAGCTCGCTTGGCAGAACAGGCACGCCTGGCTAAACTCGAAAAAGAGAAGCAAGAGGCTGAGCAACGAAGAAAGGAAGAAGAGGCTCGCAAACAAGCCGAGCTGCTGAAACAGCAGCAGAAAGAGGAGGAGATGAAGCGGTTGGCTGAAGAGCGTGCACGTAAAGATGCGGAAGAAGCCGCTAGGAAAAAAGCTGCTGAAGAAGCACGACAAAAAGCTCAGCGTGATTCTCTGGCCGCTGTGGAACGGGAACGTGCCCGCCAGGACTCCTTACGCAAAGTTGCTGAACAGGCTCGTTTAAAAGCCCAACAGGATAGCATACGAAATGCAGAAGAGGAGAAGGCCCGACTAGCTGAGCAAGCACGTTTGGAAAAACAGCAAGCCGAGCAGGAGGAAGCCGAGAGACGTAGAAAAGCAGAGGAGGCTGCTCGTGAGGCCGAACGCATAAAACAACAGCAACTTGCTGAACAAATGGCTAGTGAAGCTGAGGAACGTGCCCGCAAGGAAGCAGAACGGGCAGCTCGGGAAAAGGCTGCTGAAGAAGCTCGCCTGCAGGCACAGCGTGATTCAATAGCCGCTGTTGAGCAGGAAAAAGCTCAGCGTGATTCGATAGTAGAGGCCCAAAAACGCGCCCAACTAAAAGCTAAACAAGATAGCATAAAGGGAGCTGAAGCTGAGCAAGCACGTTTGGCTCGGCAGGCC
>JAWOEH010000032.1:0-13437 GCA_046482855.1 Bacteroidales bacterium
CCCATAATGGTTTGGGCCTTCTTTTTTGGACTTATCGTTGCCTCTGCCTGGGTGGTATCACATCGTATCACGCAATGGAATACCGGTAAAGTACTGGCCCTGATAGCCGGTATTTTGATCGCTTATTTTATTACCCTGCTTTCACCTGCCGAAACAAGCGACGCTTGGTGGTTTCTGTTTCTTGCCGGAGCACTGGCTATCTGTGCCATGATACTTCCGGGAATATCCGGAGCTTTCATCTTGCTATTACTTGGAAAGTACCAGTTTATTATCGAAGCGTTAAGTACCCTTAACATTCCTGTAATTGCCATAGTGGGTGTTGGAGCCATAATTGGGCTGTTGCTTTTTTCCAATGTGTTGTCCTTCCTCTTGCATAAATTCCACGATTATACAGTGGCTGTGCTGGCTGGGTTTATGATTGGTGCCTTAAATAAAGTATGGCCCTGGAAGAAACCTTTGGAAACATTGGTCGACCAACATGGTGAGATAGAGCCGATGGTAGAACCTAATATTTGGCCAACTACTTATGCCGAACTTTCTGGGGCAAACTCCTACTGGCTTGGTGCTCTGATAACTGCCTTTATAGGTTTTGCCCTGATAATAGTAGTAGACAGAATTACAAAGGAAAAGTGATGCCGTTATTTGGACTTGTAGGGTATCCGCTTGAGCACTCTTTTTCGCCCCGATATTTTCAGGCAAAATTTGAGCGTGAGGGAATCAGTAATAGCCACTACCGGCTGTTTCCCCTGAAATCTATCGAGAATTTACAACGAGAAGTATTAACACCCCACCCACAGCTGGTCGGGTTTAATGTTACCATTCCTTATAAAGCATCCATTATTCCCTTACTTCATTTTATTGACCCCGGAGCAAAATGTGTGGACGCAGTAAATACGATAAAAATTGTTAACCACAACCAGGAAAAATGCCTTTATGGGTACAATACCGATGTTGTGGGGTTTGAAAAACTTTTAAACAGCATTCGGGAAGATCGGGATAAAAAAGCAATGGTATTTGGTACCGGAGGAAGTGCAAAAGCAGTGACGTACGTATTAAACCAAAACGGGATAACGTTTCAACAGGTATCTCGAAATAAAAATGAGCACCATCTTTGCTATAAGGATCTTACCGAAGAAATAATAGGAGAATCCGATTTATTGATTAATTGTACTCCTGTAGGCATGTGGCCGGACACCGAGCAGCGTTTACCCATCCCATTTGGAGGGTTGCGAAAAGAGCAGGGATTGATTGATTTGATATACAACCCGGTGCAAACCCGTTTTCTGAAAGAAGGTCTGAGAAGAGGATGCCGGATAGCTAATGGCGGGTTAATGCTGGAAGAACAAGCCGAAGCTGCCTGGAAAATATGGAACTCTTCAACGAAACGCGAGGAGTGATGTTTCTGTAAAGCACTTGTTATGAAACACATTTATGTACTGGAAATTTTGACTGATTTATGTATGAGATCACCCAGAAATTTGTACCTTTAAACCTATTTTAAAAGCAACGTAAACTACTGATACACAATGGATTTATTAGCTAAAATTAAGGAAAGTGCCAAGCAGCACAACAAACGAATAGTCCTTCCTGAATCAATGGAAGAGAGAACCCTTAAAGCCGCCGATGAGCTATTGGCCGAGGGCATTGCACAAATTATTCTTCTTGGCGATAAAGAGGTGATACTGAAAGAAGCTCAACGTCTTAATCTCCCACATATCGAGAAGGCTGAATTTGTGAATCCTCTGAACCATCCGAAAAAGGAGGCCTACATCGATTTAATGGTAGAGATTCGCAAGAAAAAAGGCCTGTCACGTGAAGATGCCACAAAACTTGTTGAGGACCCCTTGTATTTAGCTACTGTAATGATTAAAAATGGCGATGCCGATGGCGAAGTTGCCGGTGCCGAAAACGCTACCGGCGATGTACTACGTCCCGCCTTTCAATATGTAAAAACCAAACCTGGAATTTCTGTAGTCTCAGGCGCCTTTATCATGATTTTAAAAGATAAAGAGTATGGCGAAGATGGAATGATGGTATTTGCCGACTGTGCTGTACATCCCAATCCCACTGCTCAGGAACTTGCCGAAATTGCTGTCGCTACAGGTGAAACAACCAGAGCTATTGCCGGTTTTGAACCTCGTATTGCCATGTTGAGTTTCTCAACCAAAGGAAGTGCTAAGCATGAGATGGTTGATAAAGTAGTTGAAGCCACAAGGTTGGCTAAAGAGAAAGCTCCACATCTGAAAATTGACGGTGAGATGCAGTCCGATGCTGCCATTGTGGAAGCCATTGGTAAGAAAAAAGCCCCAGAGAGCGAGATTGCCGGGCGCGCAAATGTGTTGGTGTTCCCTACATTGGAAACCGGCAATATTGCCTACAAATTGGTACAGCGCTTGGCTCATGCCGAAGCTGTTGGTCCGGTATTGCAAGGAATGGCCGCACCTATCAACGATCTCTCACGCGGTTGTTCAGTAAGCGATATTGTAAACCTGGTAGCCATTACAGCCAATCAGGCTGCTGGTATGTAATAATAACATAATCAAACGTATTATCAAATGAAAGTACTGGTATTAAATTGTGGTAGTTCTTCGATCAAGTATCAATTGTTAAACATGCATGATGCCCAGGATGGTGAGGGTGATTTGTTAGCAATAGGCCTGGTTGAAAGGGTAGGAATCAAAGATGGTGAACTGACACACAAAACCAAAGAAGGAAAAAAATACAATCAGGTAGCTGATATTCCTGATCACACTAAAGGTATCGACTTAATTCTTGAGGCCCTGCTCTCAGAAAATCACGGCGTGATTACTACTATCGAGGAGATTGCTGCCGTAGGTCACCGTGTGGCGCATGGAGGACCTTATTTCTCCCAAAGTGCATTGGTAACACAGGAGGTGAAGGAGAAAATTGAAGAATGTATTGAACTGGCTCCTCTGCATAATCCGGCCAACCTGAAAGGAATTGTGGCTATGGAAAAATTGTTGCCACAGGTGCCGCAAGTGGTTGTTTTCGATACTTCGTTTCACCAAACTATGGAACCAAAGGCTTACCTATATGGGCTGCCTTATGAATATTACGAGCGATATAAACTACGTCGTTATGGATTCCATGGTACCAGCCATAAATTTGTTGCTGAAAAAGCCTGCAAATTATTGGGCTACGATTGGCAAGACAAAAAAGTAATTTCCTGTCACTTGGGAAATGGCGCTTCCATAGCTGCTGTGAAAAATGCTAAATCTGTCGAGACCTCCATGGGCTTTACTCCTGTGGCGGGATTGTTAATGGGCACACGTGCCGGAAACCTGGATTTGGGAGCCTTGTTGTTTATTGCAGAGAAGGAAGATCTTTCGATAAAAGAAACCAATAATCTTATTAATAAGCAAAGTGGTTTATTAGGTGTGTCAGGCGTTTCTTCTGACATGCGCGATATCGAAGAGGCAGCAGCTGAAGGAAACGACCGTGCCAAGGTGGCTTACGATATGTTTGTGCACCGTGTACGTAAATATATCGGTGCCTATGCTGCTGTTATGGGAGGTGTTGATGTTATCCTTTTTACCGGTGGTATTGGAGAGAATGGATGCATGATTCGTCATGATGTTTGTAAGGACTTGGAATTTCTGGGTGTTGAATTCGATGCCGAGAAAAATAAAGGGCAAAGAGGCAAAGATCTGGAATTAACAAAAAGCGGATCAAAAACTAAAGTAGTTACCGTTACCACTAATGAAGAGCTTGTAATTGCTCGTGATACACAAGAAATTGTGAATCAGAATAAATAAGAGATTTACTTAAAACACAATATCTATGGTCTTAAAATCACTTGCTGATTTATTAGAGCTGGCAAAACAAAAAGAAACTCGCCGCCTGGCAGTAGCTGCAGCTGCAGACGAACCTGTACTGAAAGCTGTAAAAAATGCTACCGAGCAAGGTATTGTTGTGCCTGTATTGGTTGGAAATGTGGCCAACATTAAGGCTATTGCCGAGAAAATAGGTTTTGATATCTCTCAGGTAGAGATGCATGAAGAGCCTAATCCGGCAAAAGCTTCGGTAAAAGCCGTTGAGCTGATCCGAACAGGCGAAGCCGACATTTTAATGAAGGGTCTGGTAAGTACTGCCCCTTTGTTAAAAGCTGTATTGAATAAAGAAACCGGCTTACGCAAGGGAGCAACTCTTAGTCATTTTGCTTTGGTTGAATCGCCCCATTATCATAAACTTTTGGGGGTTACCGATGCGGCTATGAATGTGGCACCTGAATTTAAAGAGAAAGTAGACATCATCAATAACGCCGTTGAGGCGATGCATGGTATTGGTATGCTTACACCTAAAGTTGCTGTTGTTGGACCACTGGAAGTGGTGAATCCAAAAATTGAATCAACATCTCATGCGGCGATGCTTACCATGATGAATCGCCGTAACCAGCTTAAAGGCTGCATTATTGATGGCCCTTTGGCAATTGATAATGCCGTATCGAAAGAAGCTGCCGAGCATAAAGGGATTGTTAGTGAAGTAGCTGGCGACGCAGATATATTAATGGCTCCAGACTTGAATAGTGGAAATATCCTCTACAAATCCCTCATGTTCCTGGGAGGAGCTACTTCTGCAGCCGTTATTATGGGGGCTAAAGTTCCCATCGTGCTCACTTCTCGTGCCGATACGGAAACAAGTAAATTAATGTCAATTGCCTTGGCTGCTGCCATGGAATAATTTAAAAACGACTATAGTATGGAAGAACACAGAATTCTCGCAATTAATCCTGGATCTACTTCCACGAAGATTGCCGTTTTTCAAGGGAATAAATCAATTTTCCTAAAAAACATCAAACACTCAGCTGAGGAAATTAATAAATTTGAAAAGATCGTTGATCAATTTGAATTTCGTAAGGAAATCATTCTTAAAGAAATAGAAGAGGCTGGAATACAGGTTAATACACTTATTGCTATTGTAGGCCGGGGTGGATTGGTTAAACCAATCCCATCGGGTGTGTACGAAGTAAATAAAGCCATGATTGACGACCTTATTGAGAGTAAATTAGGCGAGCATGCAAGTAATTTAGGCGGGTTGATTGCCAATAATATTGCACAATCGTTGCCTTCGGCTCGAGCTTTTATTGCTGACCCGGTTGTGGTTGACGAAATGGAAGAGGTGGCTCGTTATAGCGGACATCCTAAGTTTATTCGGCACTCAATATTTCATGCACTTAATCAAAAAGCTGTAGCCCGTAAATATGCTAAGGCCAATGATAAGAAATATGAAGAATTGAATCTCATTATTGCTCACTTGGGAGGAGGCGTTTCAGTGGGTGCTCACCATAAAGGGAATGTCATTGATGTAAATAATGCCCTTGATGGCGATGGCCCTTTTTCACCTGAGCGTACCGGAACATTACCCGCCGGACAAATGGCAAAGTTATGTTTCAGCGGTGAGTATACACTGGACCAGGTGAAGAAGATGATCAAAGGGGAGGGCGGACTCGTTTCCTATTTGGGAACAAATGATGCCCAGGAAGTAGAAATGCGTGTAAAGGATGGCGACGAACAAGCAAAAATGGTGCAAGACGCTATGTCCTATCAAATTGCCAAGGAAATAGGCTCGCTCTCAGCAGTGCTTAAGGGACAGGTGGATGCCATCATTCTTACAGGGGGAATGGCCTATAATTCGCTTCTTGTAGAATATGTAAAAGAACGTGTAGCATTCTTGGCGCCTGTAGTGGTATATCCCGGCGAGGACGAAATGGAGGCTTTAGCTTCCAACGGCTATATGGTTCTTAAAGGGGAAATTGAGCCTAAAGAGTATAAATAGATTTTTTTTTACTTATACCAGAAGAGCCATCCGTAGAGGTGGCTCTTTTATTTTTTATGGCGTGGTTATGGATATCGGAAAGATCTTTCCGTTGACAACCTTCCATCCTTGTATAACAAAAGAGTAAATGTATTCAGCTATGGTTTGTGCATCGGTTTGGGGCTCTCCTTGTGGGAATGCACGAGTAAACATGTGTGTATCAACGGATCCAAGCGCCAGGCAATTAATTGAAATTTGTTGTTCTTTAAGCTCTTCGGCTAGTATCTCAGTAGCCGAAGCTAGTGCGGCTTTTGAGGCTCCGTAGTGAACCAATCCTGGAAATTTCATGCTTCCCTGAACCCCTGCCATACTGCTGATATTTACTATGTGTCGTGGTTTTACTTCGCACATTCGCCCTGCAAGCGTATGAATTAGCTCAAGAGGAGAAAAATAATTGACCGCAAACATCTCCATTGCCTCCTTAACGGGCAGCTCATTAAAGGGTTTATTCGTAAGAAGGCCTGCATTGTTAATGAGAAAATTCAGGTGTTTTTCGTTAGCCAAAGCTGATTCCTCTATTTGTTGTTTAATTGAGGTAGGTTTTAATAAATCGATCTTAACAAAAATGCATTTCTTTGTATTTATGGAGTGTTTTGTAAGATTTTTGTTGTGACGCGATAAACAATATATACGCTCGCATGCGGGATCTTCTGTAAATTGTTTTAGAAGTTGCTCTCCTATTCCTCTGGTGGTTCCGGTGATTGCAATCCGGTAAGGGGAAAGATCGGTTGTCTTCTTCTTCATGGGTAATTGTTGGTTGTACAAAAATGAAAATTACTATATTGCTTCAACAAAATGTGGAAATCATAGTTCAAGTAAGAAAGACACAATTTCAGGTGAACAGAGGAGTTCTTAATTGAGTAGTATAGTATTTACGTATAATAGAAAGCATTTATGAAACAGAAACAGATATGGGGCGTGGCCATCACGATTTTCTTATTTCTTCAGCTATTGTCAGGAACAACTGCCGAAGCACAGGTGCGGGTACGTGACAGTGCTAAGACTGCCGGAAGGAGTAGCAGTAAGTTCTTTTTTGGTGGAAGTGTGGGGTTTACATTTGGGTCCTATACATACGTGAATGTTAGCCCAGTAGCAGGCTATCGATTTACGCCACGATGGACTGTTGGTGTTGGGGGTACCTTTCAGTACTACAAAACAAACAGCAGCCTGTTTAATGACACCGAGTCAATTATTTATGGGGGGAGTGGATTTGTGCGTTACATGTTGATTCCTGATCTTGGTAAGCTAATCTCCCTGCTGAAAACTGATGGAGCGCTCTATCTGCACAGTGAATATGAAACCTTAAGTTTGGAAACATCGGTTTTTGACGCAGAAAATTCAATTTCCGGCAATCGCTATTGGATCCAAAGCATTTTAGTGGGAGGCGGGTTCCGGCAACAGGTAGGCCGACGTGCATACCTGTTTATGGAGCTATTATGGAATTTGACGTACGATAGCCAGTTACCTTACAATAATCCCTTGTTTCGTGTAGGTTTCACGTTTTAACAAAGATGATTTTTTATGGTATTTATCAGCGTATCGGTTTGTATGGGTTTGCTTAAAAGAGCGTCGCAGCCGGCTTGCTTTACCGCTTCTAAAAATTCGCTCTGCGTATAAGCGGTTTGTGCGATAATGGGTAATGACGGGTATAGCTTTTTGATGTGTTGAGTAGCTTCCAATCCATTCATAACCGGCATCTTTAAATCCATTAACACAACATCTATTGGTCCTTCATTCATTACAAAATCAACGGCTTCCTGGCCATTCTGCGCCCATAAAATTGTAATATTCGTACGTTTTAAAGCGGCCTTTAAGAAGAGGTAATTCACTCGTTCATCCTCAGCAATAACTACACGTTTTCCTTCCCAGTTAATATCCATTCAGTTACAGTTCGTTGGTCCTATTGTATGATTATTCGTCACTAATACCAAAGGAGAGGAATGAACCTCTCCTTTTATCTTTGCAAAGATAATAAATAAATGTGGAAAAATAACTTTACGTGGGTTAAGAATGGTTAAATGTTACCCCAGTTTTCACCTTTCTTAATCCTGGAAATTTGCATTTCGCTTACTTTGAAATAGCGCGCCAATGCCGCTCCCGGTACTCCCATACCAAGTTGATGTTTAATGATTTTTACATCCTCCTCGTTCAGTTTTGCATTTCGCGTTCGGGGTACATAATAGTTTGTACCTAAAAATTTATCCCATCCTTGCCATTGTTCCTTGTAGTATTGATCAGGGCGTTTGGGCAAGTTGTAGGGCTTCTCCTCCCACTCTTTGTATTCACGGCTGTTGCGTATCCCATTCTCACGCGCTACACGTGAAGCTGTGCTATAGTCAACAAAACGCTTAACTGGCTTGTGTTCAGGAAAGCCAAAAAAATCAGACCACCCCTTCCATGTACCACGATAACGGAAGTAATCATCAGGCCGTCGTGGATAATGCAAAGGAAGGTATTTTTCGTTTTTTTTGTACGCATCAAATTTCCTGGATGAGTTAATTCCCTTAGGCGCAAGGTATTCCTGTGCCCACTCACTGGCTAATCGATACGACCACTTTAAAATCTTGTCAGGATTTTCCATAATTCTAACCTTCAATAAATTTGTAAATAACCCCAGTTCTAACTTTCACTACCAAATGTAAGAAAAAATTCGGTATAAAGTTACCTTTATCAAGAAAAAAATACATTCCATCACAATTATCGGTTAGTTGTTTTCGTTTAACTAGTTGATTATAGGTTGTTAACTGTAGTTTTCAAATTTTCTTTTCAGTTCAAAGGTTAGTTTGGTTTTTTCTATCAGTTGTATGAATTCAGAGAAATTTAGGGACTGAAAGCCATCAGATATAGCCTTTTTAGGGGTTTTGTGTATTTCGACTAATAGACCGTCTGCTCCGGCCATGATGCTACTTAATGCTAAACTTGCTACATGCTCTCGAATACCCACACCATGAGAAGGATCAACTACTACCGGTAAATGCGACTTCTGCTTCAATATGGGAATGGCATTGAGATCTAAAGTATTTCGATAACTGGTTTCAAAAGTTCGAATGCCTCGCTCGCAGAGAATGATTTGCTCATTTCCTCCAGAAAATATATATTCAGCAGAATATAGGAGTTCGTCGATGGAGCCTGAAATTCCCCGTTTTAGCAAAACGGGTTTGTTAACTTTACCTAGTGCTTGTAATAATTTGAAGTTTTGAGAATTGCGTGCCCCTACTTGGAAAATATCGACATAGGGATACATCTGCTCGAGTTGGGTTTGTTCCATTATTTCGCTTACTATTAATAAGTTATGCCTGTGGGCTGTTTGATGAAACATCTTTAACCCCTCTATACCCAATCCTTGATACGAGTAGGGACTACTGCGTGGCTTAAAAACTCCTCCACGCATAATACCAATACCCATTGAGGAAAGCTGCAAGGCCATTTCCTCAATCTGTGCTTCATCTTCTACCGTACACGGACCCGCCATTATAGTGCATTCATTTGGACCAATTGTGTTGTTTGCATCCAAATGGATTTGGCTAGGGAGTTCTTTCCAGGAAGCGGATACTAATGGATATTTTTCATTTATGGCATGGATATCTGCAACATAAGGTCTGTTGCCAATGCTTCTTAAATCCATTGGGTTTTGTCCCTGTGCTATCAGGTATTGATTGTTGCTCGTGTTTACTTCGCGTGCTGTGTACCCTGAGGTCTGCAATTCTTCTATGAGTCCTCGTTTCTGCCTCTTTTCTATTGTGCTATTCAATTGGATGATCATGTTTTCGTATTTTTGTTATAAAAGTTGATATGCTGTTTGCTAATGACTTACGTGGCTTTAAGGCCTCAACAAAAGCTGAGCCGATAATAGCGCCATGAGTTATTTCACATACTTTTTTGAAACGCTCGTGGGTATGAATCCCAAAACCAACCATTACAGGTTTAGGTGTTACACACTGTGTTACCTCCTTTAGATAGGCGTACGTCTCCTCTTCCCATAGTGAAGTGCCTGTGGTTCCCTTGGAGCTAACGGCGTAAATAAAGGCTGCTTCACTTTTTGCTGCATTCACCATGCGCTCACTACTACTTCCCGGAGCAATCATCGGGATGTTTTGCAGATTGTGTTTTTTAAATAGAGTTGTATAGTGCTCCTGGTAGTATTCAAGAGGTAAGTCTGGAAGTATCAGACCTGCCACACCTGCCTTTTCACACGTGTTACAAAATTTTTCAATCCCAAATGCCAGAATAGGATTAAGGTAACTCATGATAACTACCGGATAAGAGCGTACCTGTTTAGTGAGGGCAATATCGGCGAGTATTCGTTCTATTGTAATACCATTTTGAAGAGCTGTGTGGCTGCTATTTTGTATAACAGGACCGTCGGCCATGGGATCCGAAAATGGAAGCCCTACTTCAACCATATCTACAGGCTGCTTTATTAATTCCGTAAGAATTGCATGGGTGCTGCTTACCTCTGGATATCCAGCTGTAAAGTACAGGGATAAGAGGTTTTTGCTTTTGGTTTCAAATAAATTATCTAGTCTATTCATAGCGATAGGTTTTTGTTGTAGGAGGTAAGATCTTTATCACCTCGTCCAGAAAGGTTAATGACTAATGTCCGGCCTTTGATACTTGGGAGCTTTTTAAGCAATGCCAGGGCATGAGCTGATTCCAAGGCAGGAATAATCCCTTCGAAAAGAGCTAACTCCCGACCGGCAACCAAAGCTTCCTGATCGGTAACAGGAATGTAGCGCGCTCTGCCTGTGGCTGCCAGGTGGGCATGCAAGGGTCCGATACCCGGATAATCGAGGCCGGCAGAGATTGAGTATGGTTCTATTATTTGTCCATCGGCATTTTGAAGTTGGCGGCTATAGCTACCATGTAGCACACCGTCATGCCCACGAGCGATACTGGCAGCTGTTTGTCCACTATCCACCCCCTTACCGGCCGCTTCGGCGCCCAGTAAAAGCACGTCCGGCTCATGAAGGTAATGATAAAAGGCACCTGCAGCATTGCTGCCTCCTCCCACACAGGCCAAAATAGCCGAAGGATTGCTATAACCCGTTTCCTCATAAAGCTGATCCTTTATCTCTTCGCTGATAATCGACTGCAGCTGAGCCACCAATGTAGGATAGGGGTGAGGCCCTACGACGGAACCCATGAGGTAAAAGGTCTCCTCCGGCCGACAACTCCAGGCCCGGAGGGCTTCGTTGATCGCATCTTTTAAGGTGCCATTTCCCGATGTGGCGGGGATTACATTCGCGCCCAACATTTTCATACGTTGCACATTCGTGGCCTGTCGCTCCATGTCGGTTTCTCCCATGTAAATGGTGCAGGAAAGATCCAGTAATGCACATACGGTAGCCGTTGCAACGCCATGTTGTCCCGCTCCAGTTTCGGCTATGATCTCTTTCTTATTTAAAGCTTGTGCTATCAGAGCCTGACCAACAGTGTTATTTATTTTATGCGAACCGGTATGATTCAGATCTTCCCGTTTTAAATAAATTTGGTACCCATACTTCTGCGATAAACTATTTGCAAAATACAGTGGTGTAGGACGACCAACATATTGCTGCAATAATTTTTTGTAGGTTGTACGAAAGTGCGAAGACGCCAAAACTTCTTGATATCGGGCCGTTAATTCAGTAATATTTGCCTGAAGGATTTCAGGAATAAAGGCTCCGCCATAACGACCATAGAACCCCTTTTTATTTGCGCTTAATGTTATTGTCTCTTTGTTCATGATAAGGCTTTTAGAAATTTATTCAGTACATCTGTATCTTTTTTGCCTGCAGCTACTTCAAATCCGCTATTCAGGTCGATTCCATAAAATTTGGGATGTTTTAGCTCTTTTAGAGCACTTACATGTTGAGGGGTGATGCCTCCACTCAGAATAAAGGGAGTAGTACCCTGGTAGCGTTCCAGATGTTGCCAGTTAAAGCGATGGCCATTGCCTCCTGGAGCTTTGCCGGGGGCATCAAACAGGAAGAAATCACAGCTCCCCTCATAGGCATCTGTGAGGATTTGGCTGTGCTGGTTCTGTATATGGAACACTTTTATCACCCGAAGTGAGTGCGCACGCAATTGCTCGCATAATGCAGGGGATTCGTTGCCATGAAGTTGTATCCACGCCAAGGGGAATTGCCTGTGCACAGTCAGGATCTCGCTCATGTCGGCATCCACAAATACGCCTACACGTTTGCCTTCTATTGGTTGAGTTCGGCTAGCCAGAGAGGGTAAGAGATCTTTGCTCACATAACGAGGTGAAGGGGGATAAAAGATGAATCCATAAAGATCGGGCGATATTTCCTTAGTAAATATCTGCTCAATGTTCTCGGCTTCTCTTAAACCGCAAATTTTACTGAGTAGCTTCATAATTTACCTCCTTTCTTATATCTTTTAATTTATTGCTAAATCGCTTGCAAGCCTTTCCCGGTTGACTCTCTTCCATGAAAAGAGTACCCATCAGGAAACCTTTGTATCCTGCAGTTTCAAGGGCTATAATATCTTCGGGTTTCCTTATTCCGCTTTCGGCAATGGCCAAACAATTGGAAGGAACCTCTTTGATTATGGCTAGTTGCTGCTCAATGGATACCTTGAAGGTTGTTAAGTCTCGCGCATTGACCCCTATAAGGCTGGCTTTCGCCGGTACTTTCTCTAATTCCTGAGCATCATGAATCTCTGTTAAAACCTCCAGACCTAAATCGTACGCCTGGCTATGCAGATCTTTAAGCTGTTGTTTTGTATTCACAGCAGCTATCAGGAGTACAGCATCGGCCCCATATGCCTTTGCTTCAATGAGCTGATAAGGGCTGATAATAAAATCCTTCTGGAGTATCGGGCAATAATTCATCTCTCTTGCCTTTTGAAGATCCCGGAGTGAACCGTTGAAATATTTCTCATCCGTGAGAATTGACAGAGCTGAAGAGCCTGCTTGCATATAGGCAACGGTTGTTTCGGCAACCGGGGCTTCTGTATTAATCACGCCTGCACTTGGTGAGGCGCGCTTAAATTCACTTATGATGCCGGTTTTGTCCTTTCGCTCCAGGTAGTGAGCAAAGGACACCGTGCCTGTAGAGAAAAAGAGAGACTGTTGTAGTAGTTTTTCGGGGTATAAAGAAGCCCTTAAAGCAACTTCCTGCCGTTTATGGTGAATAATCGTATCAAGATAGCTCATGAGGGTAAGTTTATGAATGTTTCAAATGCAGTAAAGGCCTGTTTCTCTTTCAGGGAAATTTGAGCTTCCTTATAACAAGCCTGTAGTGTGAGATGGGGATAATAGGTTTGCAACGCATGTGCAGCATTGGCCAGAACTACCTGCTCCTGCGGTTGAGTCCCTTTCCCCCGCAGTATAGCGGACCGCACCTGGCTGATCCCCTCGCTGGAGGCGCTCGAGCCCCGGATCGAGGCTCGCGCACGGGCGATGCTGAGCGGTGGGCTGATCGTGGAGTCCGCCGCCCTGGACGCCGCGTCGCTGGCCACGGCGTCGCAGGCGATCGGCTGCAGTGTTGATACTTGTGACCATTTTTTCTTCTCTTCTCTATCTCATTGAGCCCGCCGAAGCTGGCTTCAGCAGTATTCCCAAATCCATTTACTGGGGAATCGTGACACTGACAACGG
>JAWOEH010000068.1:0-20119 GCA_046482855.1 Bacteroidales bacterium
ATTGTGCAAACACTCAAAAAAATCCTTCTGCTTACCTTTATCATTGAGGCTATTGGCATGTTTTTCATTCTGTGGCATATGCCAAAAGACTATGCCGATACCTTTACCCAGGAGCTGTTTTTTGCCCTCTTTCATTCGGTGTCGGCCTTTTGCAATGCAGGCTTCTCTACTTTGGAAAATAGCTTTTTTGAGTACCAATTCCGATTTCGCTATGGCTTGCACCTGACTATCGCCCTGCTATTTATTGTTGGGGGATTAGGCTTTCCGGTGATCCTGAATCTCTATATCTACGTAAAAAAAATACTGCTAAAAACCTGGTGCAGGTTAAACAAACTTCCGGGATCCTTTATAAAGAGCCATATTATTACGCTCAATTCAAAACTGGTACTTTATACAACGGGAATCCTGATCCTTTCGGGAACACTTGCGGTATATCTATTAGAATTCAACAACACCCTCGACGAACACCAGGGGATAGGAAAGGTAATTACCGCCTTTTTCTCAGCTGTAACACCACGTACCGCAGGATTTAATACGGTTGACACCAGCCAACTACACCTGACTACCCTTCTGGTTATTATTGGCCTTATGTGGATTGGCGCCTCGCCAGCCTCAACCGGGGGTGGTATAAAAACCAGCACTTTTGCTCTCGCCGTGCTCAATATCATTAGCATGGCTCGCGGGCGTAACCGTGTGGAATTTTCAAAACGTGAGGTGGATCGATTTTCCATCAACCGGGCCTTTGCGTTTATGGCATTGGCTCTGTTCTTTATTGGACTGGCTATTTTTGCCCTGCTTATAACAGAACATGAGAAATCATTGGAAAATGTGGCTTTTGAAGTTTTCTCAGCCTTTAGTACCGTAGGTTTGAGTCGTGGGATTACGGCGGATCTTTCTACGGCGGGCAGGTATATCATCATTATCACCATGTTTACAGGGCGTGTGGGGGGACTTACCCTGCTGATAGCCCTGCTACGCAAACCAAAAAACTGGCAATATCAATACCCCTCAGAACAGATACTCATTAACTAAACTATTGAATTATGAACTTTTTGATTATTGGATTGGGAAATTTCGGTTTTGCATTGGCACGATCCTTAACACATTTAGGTCACGAGGTTATTGGAGTAGATAAAAATATGGATCGTGTAGAGCTGTGTAAAGATGAAATAACCCATACCATGTGCGTGGATAGTACCAATATAAATTCTGCCCGTACCCTGCCGGTAAGAAACGCCGATGTGGTAGTCATCTGTATTGGCGAAGAGGAGGGCGATTCCATCATGGCCACAGCATTAATGAAGCAACTTAAAGCCAAACGTATTATCAGCCGGGCTGTATCTACTCTTCACGAAACGGTTATTGAAGCCATGGAGATTACCGAAATTGTCCATCCGGAGCAGGATTCCGCCGAAAAGCTTGCAAAAACGCTTACTTCGGTAGGCTACATCGATGCTTTTGAACTTTCCAAGGAGTACAGCATTGTTAAAGCCGAAGTACCTGCACACCTGGAAGGCAAAAGGCTAAAAGAACTAAATCTGCGACAGGAGTACAACCTTACCATTCTTACCACACTAAAAGCAGTGGATAAGCGCAATATAATAGGCATAAAGCGGAGAGTAATGGAGGTAAACGAAGTGGCGAACGCCGAAACACAGCTTAACAAAGACGAAGTATTGGTGATTTTTGGCCAGGAAAAGGAAATTGAACGTTTTCTGGAGCAAAGAGAAGAGTGATTCAACAGCAGGTAAAAAAAAGAGCGCCAGAAGAGACATCTCCTCCAGCGCACTTCCATAAACGTATTTTACACTAATATTCGTCAAAAGCGGCTATTTCCGATATCGGAAGTAGTTCGTACAACCGGTATAATCAATGGTTGCATCGGTATTCATCAAAAACTGCATCATCAATTCAGCGGTAGTATACTCTTGGATGTCGGGACTATAGTTATCAAAAAATCCATTGTGTACAGCAGGAATATAATCGTTAACCCCAAGTTTCATCTGTTGCTCATCGGGCAACAGATCTCCCGAAAGATCACGCAACTCTACATCCTGACCTTCCTGGGTTATTTTCACCCCTGAATAGTACATGCCGTCACTATTACCTGCCAAAAAGTTTTCTATTTCGTCAACAGTAAGGGTATAAATAACACTTCCATTGTTAAAAGGGTCGATGGTTAAGATTTCCCGCTTTGTTATAGGGCCGGCATCCAATGGTGCCCGCACGCCGCCGCTATTTTGCAGAGTTATGTCCACCTGTAGTTGCTGCCGAATGGCATCGGTATAGAAGCACCCCACATCGCTTTTTTCGTGGTAGGCAGCACTTTCACCTAAAGGCTCTTCCAAATTCACGGCCTCCTCATAGGCAGCAATCTTCTCCAATGCCTCTTCATTCTCCTGCGAATAGGCATTCAAATCGATCAGAATGCTCTCAACTGTATCGATTACCCCCTGTTCATCAAACTTCAGGGTTACTTTGCCCAAATAGCTCAGATTTCCGCCGGCCTGACAAACAGGAACGCCATTTACTACTTCATTACGCAAGATACTGTGCGAATGGCCACCAATGATAAGATCCATAAACGGAGTTGTCTCGGCCAGTTCAAAATCGCTGAATTTCCCAAGGTGTGTAAGCGCCACCACTACATCACTTTGGGTCTTTTCCCGCAAATCGGTGTAGCGGGGAGCCACCTCATCAAAAGGCTCGAAAACAATATTTTCAACACGCCAGGGATGTGTCGAGGGAATGATGTCATCTTCTTTCCCTCCTGTTTCCACAAAACTCACAAATGTAACATCCACCCCTTCGGCACTGAGCGTAACATAGGGTTCCGGCTGCGGAATATCGCTCCCTTCGGTGGTTATATTCGCGCTAATCCACGGAAACTCACTCTGCTCCATGCGTTCCGAAAGCACTGTTTGTCCATAATCAAATTCATGGTTCCCCAATACGGTAAGATCAACACCTGCAAAATTCATCATATCAATCATGGGGTAGCCCTTTTGCGGATAATTATCCACCACCGGATTGCCCGAAAAGATATCCCCTGCCGATACCAGGAGCACAGGTGTTTTTGCACGCTGTTTATCAACAATGGTCTTTATTTTAGCAAAATTTTTCAAACTCCCATGGGCATCGTTAAAGTGATAAATAACCAACTCCTCCGGCTTGGTATTTTGACTTTCGCCACCTTCTTCGGTATTCTCCTTATTGCATGAGGCAGTGAATAAGAGCACTCCCACCAGCAAAAAACTAAAACTCATTAACGTAAATCGCTTCATCATATTTTTCTTTTATACAACTCATTAACCTGATTTTTTCAGGATAGTTCAATTAGTCGACTAGCTTGTTGACATCGGTCAAATATCCACATTTTTGTTTATCTTTTCATTGATGTCCGGGTAAAAAAAACAGATTGCTTCACTACGTTCGCAATGGACAGTAATTAGGGGAGGTATGGGGCGGAAGGGGTTGGTTTTCGGCTAAGCTGAAAATCAACCCCTTCCGCCCCATATAAGTCCAATACAATCAAGTCTTTGCGAGGGAACCGAAGCAATCTAAACAAGTTAAACCAAATTTCTCCGGACAATAGTGTTATCTTTTCTAATAAACGTATCTGTTTTAGGAAGATTAAAGATTTTGTGCTTTAGTCGATTCAATTGTGTAAACAATTTTTTGTTTCCCATTTTCAGTGACCTCTACAGCATCGGGTGTAACGTTAATAAACTTTCCCCGATAGTGGGTATCGAAGAAAAGGTAGCCATCGTCACGTTTAAGCAATGTATACTCGGCATAGGTACCCAAAAAGCCTTCATAAACAAACACCCATTTGTCTGCATACCGGGTAACCGTCAGATAACGACCAATTTCCACCGTATTCTCATCTGCCTGATGCACTTTTAGCGGCTCCCAACGAGCTACCTCGGCAAAACCGTCATCCACAGGTTTTATGGTAGCTTTTGAAAGTTTCGAAAACATCCCCCGGGCTTGATATACCAACCGATCATCTTCAAAACGTATGTTTTGTCCCGCATTTAAAAACGAAGGTCGTATTTCTATCAAGCTATCGGACAAATTAAAAAGGGTTGTCTTCTTTCCAAAAAATCCGGATTCAATTAACTCCCATTGTTCAGCATCTATGTTTAATTGCTTTCGTTGCCCGAACCAGGCTTTTTCACGTGCTACAAGTTTCCCCTGCGCAGGCAATTGCTCCTGTATTAACGGAAGCACATTCATTGTTAAATTCTCGTTAAGATCGATAAAAATCCCCTCACCAATATAAACTCCCAGGGGATGATAGGGAACATCCTCTGTTGAGGAACTCATTGTCGATTGGGTGCCTTCCGAGATTACATGCGTTGTGGTTTGGCGAACCAAATCAATACGCATGTTGGTAACTTCAGCAGCCATCTCCAATTGAAATGGCGGCATAGTAAGGTTCCTGGCCTCTGCCTCAAGCAGATTTGCATCCATTGTGCGGCAACCACTAAAAGCCAATATACTTAGCATTATGGCCAAATAAGAAAATCGTTTCATGGTATTATCGTTTAATTTATCAGCGTTCATTAAAGCAGTGCTAAATGGATTACATCAACGCACCAATTACACAATCACCCCCATAAATACGTATCTATTTCTCGCTCGAGCTTGGTACTGGTCAACACAAAATTTGTAAAACCCGTTCGTATCCACTAACTACCAATTGTTAAAGTACGAAAAAAATCATATCTGAAAGCAGCGAAAGAGAAAAATACATCCCGCTCACAAAAATTACATACAGCCTTTTAGTACGAAAAAGAACCTAACTAATTCATCTGCAGCAAAAGAAGTCGAGCTAAAGAATTAAGGTTAACAACGGGGCAGTAAACGCACTAACCCTATTAAAACGGGAGCGGTTTTTCCTCATGAAAAAACCTGCACCTGGCTTCAATTTATGCAAAGGGGTTGCCCACAAAATCCCTTTCGCAGCTTCGTTGACAGAGCGAGTGGCAGAACTGCCGCCTATATCCCTTTACAGCACTCCCGGATCAACTGCACTAATTTAAATTATTGCTTCATCAACTTCCTGTGCAATTACCCGTGGGAATGTGTTCAGGCAAGTCTTTAACATGCAGTGAACGGCCCTTCTCCTTCTCATAAGAGTAATGGAGCCCATTTCTGAACTCCCATTTACAATACGCCCTTACCTTTGCTCTTTCACGCCTGGCAAGAGGCCTTGTGTAAGGAGCATGGGTCACGCACATTGGTTTCAAAAATCCGGGCGAGGAGTTAACCTGCCAAATCGCAGGCACGTATTCCCTTGTCCAGAAATACCCATGCTTTATTTACCAGAACATCCACTCCTGCCTACTCTCTATTCATAAACCTCAGCAGATAATAGATTCCTCCCTTATGCGTTATACGGACAGGGCAAAAGGATTCGGGAAGATCTTCAGCGCAAAGCCGCACTGCAGCCACGTGTCCTTTTTCGTTATCGCAGGCGGTTAACACTGCCTGACACCCCATTTGGGTAAAATATCAGCATACTTCAAGTCAATTACCCCGCTTGAATCCTGTTACAATAATCAATCAGACCTTTTTTTACACCATTTAACATCCTCATTATGTTCATCTTTGCAACGAAAAACAAAGAAATTTTGCGCTACGTATTCTTTCAACTGAACAATTACAAGTTTTACCTGTTGAAGAGAAAGAATACATAGTAAAAAAGAATAATTCTTACTTAGATGATTGCTTTAGAACACTTACGCGAAAAACTTTCAGAGGCCAACTTAAAGGTTACGCCACAGCGCATAGCTGTTTTTCAGGCACTGGAAAAGTTAAATAAGCAACATCCAACAACCGAACAAGTGCTATCCGAAGTACGTAATCAGCATCCGGCTATAGCTATTGGTACTGTATACAAAATACTCGACACCTTTGTCGAAAAAAAGCTGGTATGCAGGGTACGCACGGAAAATGATACAATGCGCTACGACATGGTATTGAACGAACACCACCACATTTACGACACCCATACCGGGCGGATTATTGATTACCACGACGAAGAGCTAAATAAACTCATACGAAATTACCTTGACGATAATCATATCCCCCAATTTGACATTGAGCAAATAAAGCTCAGCATAATGGGGCACTTTAAACCATTAACTAAACCAAATACAAACCAATAAATAAGTACAAACATGAACGAAGAACAAAGATTTCCATTGATTGGGGAAAAATTCCCACAGATGAAGGTTCAAACTACCCGTGGCATGAAGAACTTGCCAGATGACTACAAAGGAAAGTGGGTAGTGTTATTCAGTCACCCTGCTGATTTCACGCCTGTATGTACCACAGAATTTGTTGCTTTTGCCAACAAGGCCAAGGAATTCGAAGCCATTAATACACAACTAATTGGCCTTTCTATGGATCAGGTTTTCTCCCATATAAAGTGGGAAGAATGGATTAAGGAGAAGTTAGATGTTGAAATTCCCTTTCCCATTATTGCCGATGCAGCAGGAAGCGTAGCCGGCAAATTAGGCATGGTGCACCCCGGAAAAGGCATGAACACAGTCCGCGCAGTATTCATCATCGACCCAAAAGGGCATGTACGTATCATTCTGTACTACCCTCAGGAAATTGGTCGTAACATCGATGAAGTATTACGCGCTGTTAAGGCTTTACAGGTGTCGGATGAGAATGGTGTAGCCGTACCTGCCAACTGGCCAAACAATGAGCTGATAAATGATCGTGTCATCATTCCACCTCCAACAGATATTGACGAAGCTAAAAAACGTATGGATAAGTACGATGGTTTCGATTGGTGGTTCTGCCATAAAGAGCTCAAGAAATAATTTACGATAACAACACCAGTAACCAAACGTTACACACAAAACCCAAAGGGTGCCCACAGGCACCCTTTTTCATTTTTGTCATCATGGCAATATTTTGCTTATTCCATCGGTTGCTGTTGCTTTGCATGCGTAATAATGCGTTGCATGCGCCATACAGCGGCTATAAAAAAGACAGCAGTCATTACCCACAACTGCAGCCACTCAAAGGAGGCATCCTGCAAAGTCCCTCCCATCTGGTTAATCTTTATAAAGCCCCGAATACCGGGTGTGCTTGGAACTACATGTGCCATCCACCGAAAAGCCGCAGGAAAAGCCTCCCATGGCCATGAAAAGCCACTTAAAAACAGCAAGGGAATAGAGGTAAACAACAGAACAATCATAGATACTTCCCTGTTTTTGAAAAACGTGGCTAAAAAAAGGCCTAAAAAACATACGGACAACAACAGCGGTAAAATAAACCAAAGAATATGCGTTATTTCCCCTTGCTGAGGGAAATTAAACCACCTAACAACCAACACCAGCAGGTAGAAAGCAATAATCAGATAAAGGCTAAAATAAGCACCCGCTTTTCCCAACACCACTCTGGCAGCTCCTCCCCGATTAGCAGCCATAGGCGCCAAATAGTGAAACGACTTCCGTTCCCTGTCGGTACCCCCTAACATCCCAATTCCCATTAACAGGGTTTGTTGTAGGATTAGGATGAGTACCGCAGGCATAACATAGGTACCGTAACCACCGGCAGGATTATAGAGGGGATAACTGCTGTAGTCAACCTGACGCGCTGTGTTTACAGCGGTTTCACGGGGCATACCCTCGGCCATCAATTGCTTAACCTGCACCCCTGCATTTAGGGTACCCAATGCCTCAGCTACGCCTTGATACACTTGTTTGTAATGCATAAAATAGCTTCCATCGCAATAGACAGCCACATGCGCTTGTTCGCCTCGCATTACCTCTTTGGTGAACCCCTCAGGTAAAAACAGAATTCCCTGAATCTCTCCTTCAAAAAAAGCCTTCTTCGCTCGTTTCATATCGGAAGTTTCCAGGGTGATACTCACTTCCTGTGTAGCATCAACCATGCGGGCGAATGCTCGGCTGGTTGAACTATTGTCGTTATCAACCAATGCTACAGGAGTGTTTTCCAGAACTTCCGGCGCATAGGCAGCTGAATATATCAAAGGATACACCAGAGTTGCCCCCAGAAATAACAAAAGCACCCCAAAATCGGTAAATATTTTGGCATATTCTTCCCGCCAAATCACCAACATCTCCTTAATCGCGGACATGCCGCCTAAATAGTCTTTCATCGTCACACCCTATTTTATAATTTACCCCAATACTTCGGATTTGAGGCCATTCTCTTCAAACGCTTTGTCACTAAAAAAGGAAACACCAAAAACACGTTCAGCCCTACCAGAGCATACATTGACGTATACACAGGAGCACCCCGCAGTGCCTGATCGATAAACACCTTCAGGTAGTGACTGAAAGGAAAGGCCTGTCCGGCTACCACAAACGAGTCCGGCATAGCCAGGTAAGGAAAGGTAAGCCCTGAAAAGGTAAAGGCCAATGCAGCCACAATAGAACTTACACTAAGTGCCATACGCACACTTGGAAAAATCGAAGCCAGCAGAATGCCAACTGAAATATAAGCCAATACAAACAAAATTGCATTGTAACCTAATACTAGTGCACTTCCTAGCAGAGGAACATGAAAAAAGTGAAACAACAGCGTATAAATAAAGGCCATGTGCAACCCGAAAATAGCCAGATAAGGCAGCAATTTGCCCGAAAGAGCCTGCACCATATTGCCATCGGCAGTGGCTAACCACTGCGCGGCTGTCCCCTCCTTTAACTCAATGCCTATAGCGTATACAACCCCCGAGAGAATGAAAATCTGAAGCATCAGAGGTAAGAAACAGGTAGCCAAATAGTAGAAATAGCTGGTGTAGGGATTAAACAAAATATGTTTATCCAATTTCACAGGAGAAACTTTCACCTGTGCCTGTAGAGGCTGCTCGCCCTTTTTAACCAGCTTTTTATAGTTAGCTCCGGCGGCAAAAGTTCGCACGGCCGTGGTAATATCTTTATTTAATAAACCTCCGGCCACTAAAAAAGCGTTGTTGTAGTAATTTTTCACTACCGGCAGCTCTCCTCGCGTCAATTCATACTCAAAATTCCGGGGGATTACCACAAGTGCATACGCCTCCATATGCTGAATATGTTGTTTTCCCTCTCCCAAATCGGACACCTCAAAGGCAATTGATGCCGAAGGCGTTGCCTCAATCATCTGTAACAGTTTGCGTGAGGTCTGTGTCTGATCGGCATCATACACAGCAATAGGAAGATCTTCCGGTACCTGAGGAGCAAACAACGCCACAAAGAAACCGGTACTAATTAAGGGAAATATCAGCAGCATTAACAAATACAAGCGTCGTTGTGCAATTCTGCCAAGCTCCCGTTTTGCCACCTGATACCAACCTTTATGCTGAAAATGCTTTACCATAATATAGTATATCGCAATCGGTTATTATAAATTAAGTGCATCGGCATTAAGCAAAACCGACATGCCTGGTCGTAACCCGTCAATGGGTTTTGTGGGTACCGCTCTTACTTCAAAGGTTTTCATATCAAAATCGCCGGATGTTTTAGTGGCCGTCCAGGTAGCAAAGTCGCCCATGGGATGCAGGTAAGTGACCTCCAGTTCAATTTTCTTATGGCCTAAGGCCGGAACACTTGCCTTAAAAATTGTTCCTTTTTGCATGGCAGTTAACAGTTCCTCTTTGAGCTGAAAGGTTACCCATACATCGGTAAGATCCACAATGCTCACCGTAGGAAATCCTGCGGCCACAAGTTCTCCCTGCTCGGCCAATATATTGGCAATCTCGCCATCGATAGGAGCTACAAGTACACGCTCGCGTATGTAAGCGGCTACTTCCGAAACAGCGCCTTCTGCCTGATTCTCCAGTGCCTGAGCCGACATTTTATCTTCGTAACGGGTACCTGCCAATGCCATATCATAGTTCGAACGGGCAGCCTGCTCTGTAAGGCGTGCGGCCTTCATTTGCGTCTCTGCCTCATCGCGCTTCTGTTCCGGTAAAACACCCTCTTCGTACAGATTACTCACCCGGTTATAGGTCTTCTCCATTAATTCGGCCGCAGCACTGGCTTTTAGCCACACATTTTTTGCTGCTCGCACTTGTTCTTCACGTGCGCCGTTCCCGGCTTTGCGGTTTTGCGCCGCTACAGCACGATGAGCCGCTTGTGCTTGTTGCATTTTCGCTTCTACTTCAGGACTTTGCAACACAATTAATGTGTCTCCGGTTTTTACATCCATCCCTTTACGCACCCGTTTCTGTTCAATACGCCCTACAAGCTTGGAGGCCACCTTCACTTCGTTGGCTTCTACTTGTCCCTGAAGCATCATAGGTGCAGGACGATAGGCAAACCATCCCACCAATGTTAGCACACCCAGAATCACTATTAAGGCAATCAATACTAAAACATTATTTTTTTTCATGACCATTTCTTTTTGTTATTGAGGCACTACTCTATGCTGTTACAAATGCAACCCATTTGCCCAGGAGGATTACCCCGATAGTTTTTTATTCTATTTTTTTGCTATTTTTCTACCAACCCGTTACCCTAACTATAAAGTTTCACGGAACTCATCATTCACCCCTGCAACGGCTAAAAGACGGGCCCATGCAAGCTCGTAAGCATACATGGCCTGAAGCTGCTCCGTTTGCACCTTGAACAAGTTAAGCTGGGCATCTACCACATCGGTAGAGGTAGCAAACCCTTCGCGAAAAGCCTTTTCGCGAACACGCACATATTCATTGGCAAACTTTAACGAGGTTTCTGTTGCCTGATACTCTTCCAACGCCTTTTCCATCTGTTGGTGCGTTTTAGTAACCAGGGTTACAATATCGGCCTGTGCCTTTTCACGAATGGCACCCACCTGCTGCACCTGAATCTTTGCGGCATCCACCTTTCTGAACTTTGTAAGACCATCAAAAATATTTATTTGCAAGCCAACCCCTATAAACCAATCGGGCATATATTCGGAAAGATCATGTTCATACACCTCTTTTGTGCCCATCAAAGCCACATTTGGCAAAAAAGCTGCCTGCTCTTTTTTTACATTCAGGTTAGCAAGCTGCTGCTTTGCGGATATTTGCCTAAGCTGAGGATTGTTAGCTAAGGCAGACTCCACAAAATAGGTGCGCGATTTAAGGGTAGGCTCAATAAACAAATCAGAAACAGGCACCACAGGCTGGTCGGTAGCCAGGGTATTTTTGAGTGCTGTTTCCATAAGCTCAACATCTTTCATCGCTTTCTTGTACTCCTTTTCCGCATCGGCATAAGCTACTTCGGCGTGCAGACGTTCGGCTTCAGCCATCATGCCATTCGCTTCCAATCTTTTTGCATCATGCAGATGCTTGGCCATACCCTCCATAACCTCTTTCCGAAGCTGCGCCACTTCGCGTACCAACTGTAACCCAAAATAGCGCTGCACCAATTCAACATGCTGTTCAGACCAGGTTTGCTGATAATTGTTCTCAGCCTCCTGTTTGCGCACTTCTGCAGCTTTATTGGCTAAACGAATTCGCCCTCCCGCATATAACGCCCAGGTAAAGTTTACGTCAACAAGGCCAAACTGATCTTTCTGAATCTCCTTCACCCACTCTCCTTGTTCAATTTGCTGCAACCCTTGGGTTAATCCTTGCTTAATTAACGGAGAGGCAGCTTCCGGGTTAAAGGAACCATATTGGATGAGGGTTTCATACAAAGGCGTAATGGCATTCTTCACAGGGGTTAAATCCAACTCCAGCGATTCACTCATCATCGCATAGGAGGCCGAGGCTCCAATGGAAGGGAAATACATACCTGTGGCGGCCTTTTTATCCATACGGGCCTTCTCCTTTTGCAAACGAGCCGACTCAATCTGCTGATTTTGCTTCTCCATCATTTGTACCGAGGCATTAAAATCAAGATAAAGCGTATCCTGATTGGCTTCCTGGCCTCTGGCCAAAGCACTTACTCCCACAAAAAAAAGGAAGTACAACACAAACCAATTACTTTTCATCGATGTTACTCTTTTATATTATTATCACTAACTATTCTTCTCTTTATTCAAGGAAATACCCTGACTAATAAGCATGAGTATTCGTTGCAGCAACTCTTTAGGATCATTGGGAAGCTGTGCCAATAATTTTGGAGGAATGGTATCCCTGTAGTCGGGATCAGCAATCTTTTGCGCGGCAATAAGGAAAAGAAACAAAGCCGTTTGCGTTTGCTGATCAGCCTGCAAAAAGCCAAGCTCTACTCCCTTATCCAACTTCTTCATGGCACGCTCCACAATAACGGCCCGTTGCACTTCCCAAAGTTTATCAGAAGCAGCAGGAAAGGTGCGCTTCAAATCACGCAAGAGCAACGACAACTTATTTACCCAATTCCCCACTACGGCCAATTCGCCAAGCACCTCCTCACGATAATCCATAGGCTGTTGACTGCCAACTTCCTCCAATTCCGCTTCAATTGCATGTTGAAAATGCTCAATTACCCCGTACAACAACTCCTCTTTGCCCTGAAAATGATTGTACACGGTTTTCTTGCTAATGCCTAATTCGGTGGCGATTTCCGCTACACGTACACGACTGTAGCCAAACTGTAAAAATCGCTCCTTTGCTTTGATAATGATCCTACGTTTCATAAACCAATTTACACCTTTTTGGTTTTTTAAGTTTCCACAAATGTATGAAATTTTCGAACATCACAACAAAAAGTTTATTTTTTTAACTTTTGTTAAAATGAAAAGTGCAACTCATGCCTCCGATGGTAATCGTCCCGGGTAAGTTACATAAACCCCACTTGAGTTCCCCAATCTGTTATGCTTCAAGCGGGCTCATCAATGTCCTACTCAACCTCTTTCATCGACAGTTGAATGCGCTTTCTGGAAGTATCTACCTCCACCACTTTTACCTGCACTTGCTGATTTAATCGCACCACCTCATTAGGATCGGATACAAAGCGGTTAGCAAGCTGGGAGATGTGTACCAGTCCGTCCTGTTTTACCCCGATATCAACAAAAGCGCCAAAGTTGGTAATATTGGTAACCAAGCCGGGTAAAACCATGCCTTCGCGCAAGTCTTCGATACTACTTACGTTATCGGCAAACTGAAACACCTCAATTTGCTGACGCGGATCGCGTCCGGGTTTTTCCAGCTCTTTCATGATATCTTGCAAAGTAGGCATTCCAATTTCCTCGGTAACATAAGCGCTCAACTGGATCTTCTCCCGCAGTTCTCGTTGTTTCATCAGTTCCTCAACAGTACATGCCAAATCGCGGGCCATTTGTTGAACTATGGCATAACTCTCGGGGTGAACAGCACTATTATCCAATGGATTGTCGGCTGGCTCAACGCGTAAAAAACCTGCTGACTGCTGAAAGGCTTTCTCGCCCATGCGCTTTACTTTTTTCAGCTCTTTTCGCGAGCGAAAAGGCCCCTGCTCGTGCCGATAAGCAACCACATTAGCTGCCAGGGTGGGTCCCAACCCCGATACATAAGTCAACAAATGCTTACTGGCAGTATTCACATTCACGCCCACGGCATTTACAGCACTCTCCACTACCTCATCGAGCTTTTGCTTCAGGCGGGTTTGGTCCACATCATGCTGATACTGTCCCACACCAATGGATTTAGGATCAATCTTCACCAATTCGGCCAGGGGATCCATTAAACGACGACCGATGGAAACAGCTCCCCTCACGGTAACATCATAGTCGGGAAACTCTTCACGTGCCACTTTTGAGGCCGAGTAGACAGAGGCACCATCTTCGCTGACCACAAACACCGAAACATCCTTATTAAAGCGCATACGGCGAATCAATTGCTCGGTTTCTCTGCTTGCCGTACCATTTCCAATGGCAATAGCCTCAATAGTATAAGCATCAATCAGCGAGGTGATTTTTTTCATCGCCTGTTTAGCTTCCCGCTGTGGTGGATGCGGGAAGATTGTTTCATTGTGCAGTAGCTGTCCCTGTTTATCGAGGCAAACCACTTTACACCCTGTGCGGTATCCGGGATCGATAGCCAGCACACGATGCTGACCCAGTGGAGGCGACAACAAGAGTTGCTTCATATTAAGGGCAAATACCCTAATCGCCTCTTCATCGGCACGTTCTTTCGCTTCAGCTTTTGTCTCCGACTCCATCGACGAAGAAATAAGCCGCTTGTAACTATCCTCAACGGCCTTTTGTACCTCTTTACTGCTTGCGGTAGTTCCTTTTACAAATAGCGGTTCCAGAATCGCCAGAGCTTCTTCCTTTTCGGGAGCGATAGAAAGACGAAGAAGGCCCTCTTTCTCTCCACGCAGCATGGCCAAAAGGCGATGCGAAGGACACCGTTTTAAAGGCTCTTCCCATTCGAAGTAATCCTTATATTTTTGTCCTTCTTCCTCCTTGCCTCTGGCCATTCGAGAAGTAAGCACGGCTTTTTGCTGGTAGAGCCGACGCATACGCTGCCGCATATAAGCGTGTTCATTTACCCAATCGGCAATAATATCCCGGGCGCCTTGCAAAGCCTCTTCAACCGACGCAACTTCCTGGTTTAAAAAGTCAAGTGCCCGCTCATCAGGCTGATTTTCGCGTTGCGCCATAAGGATCTTGGCCAAGGGCTCCAGCCCTTTTTCCCGGGCCTTATCGCCTTTGGTTTTTCGCTTAGGCTTATAGGGCAGATAGATATCCTCAAGTGTGGACATTTTATCGGCAGCCTGGATTTTCGCTTTTACCTCATCGGTTAGCTTTCCCTGCTCCTGAATGGAGGATAGAATGGTTTCCCGACGTTTCTCAAGCTCATCCATCTTATGGTATTCGTCGCGCACACGAGCCACTTGTTCTTCGTCAAGCGAACCTGTACGTTCTTTACGGTAACGACTAATAAAAGGGATGGTTGCCCCCTCGTTGAATAAGGCAAGGGTATTTTCAACCTGCCAAAGGCTTACATTTAACAAGCCGGCAATTGCTGATGCGTAAGTATGGTTCATAGATCTTCAAAAATTAAAACGAACCAGTAAATGTACAAGAAATAGCGGGAAGGACAAAAAAATCGGAGCTGCCTGCAGTTGCTACAAACAGCTCCGAAAAAGGAGAAATTATGGATAAAATCGGCTAAAAATTAATCCAAATCGATAGCAGAAGATATAAGTAATGTGCAACTACCCCCGCTACGATACCTCCAATTGTATGGGATAATAACGCACTTGAAGTAAGGCGTCGAAAATTCAATGTATCCAACATGGCAGTATGTGTACTCAGGTATCCACTCCAACACATGCCCATGGCAGTAAATACGGCAATTTCGTTTCCGGTAATAATTCCTTGCGCTACAAAAGCTTTTACCAGGGAAAGAGCCGCTCCAACCGCTCCCAAAGCAGTTATCGGGAAAGCTACCAACTCAGCATGTTTGAATCCAAACAATCCATAGAAAAGCCAGTCGAGCCACTCAGCTACCTTAGGCAATACGGGTACTCCTTCGTAAGCCATGCCTTGGTATCCTTCGGCAACATCTTTGGGTCCAAAGGTAAGTATCATTACAAATGTACTGATAATCAATACACCGGGAATAATCTGTAACCCTAAGTCTACGCCGGATTTGCCGCCATCGAGAATGGCGTTGAGAAAGCGCAAAAAGGTGCTCCCCTTTGATTTAAAGGAAATGTCAGAGGTATCCTCTGATTCATCGAGACCAATCTCTTCATGTGGCTCAATTTTATTGCGAATAAGATGTTGCATCAGCCGTGTGGAAACAACAGCCCCAACAACAGCAGCAACTAAACCAACCATGGCCGAACTAAAATAGCCAAAACTGGACATAAAGGTCAGTACAATTAAGCCCATCCCAAAAGCGGTACCGAAATTGGTAAGTGAAATTAATTCATACTGCCGGAAATACTTTTTAAAGCTCTTGTCATTGGACAAACTAATAATCGCGGGGTTATCGGAAAAGAAAGTCATCAACCCTGCAAGAGAAGCGACACCCGGTAGGTTAAACAGGGGACGCATTAGGGGTGCAAGCACAATTTCCAACAATCGCACCACGCCAAACTCAATCATCAGCTTACCCAAGGCTCCGGTAAGGACCGTAATTCCCATAATAAAGAATACGGTATTCATCAACAGATCCCAAGCAGTACGCATAATGGTGTTAAGCATATTCGTAACCCCCATAACGGTACCCAGGTAGCCAAAAAATCCAAAGAAAAGGAGAAGAAAAACAAACGCTTCGTAGCGTCGATCCCGTAGGAATCCGCTGCGTTTAATGTGTTTTATCGCATTCATAATACCCCTGTTAATTACTATTCAAAAATGACTTGCAAAAATAGAGGCTTTTTACTAGTGAAACTTGATAAAACTCATGAAAATGAAAAAAATGAAAAAAAAACCTCTGTCCTGCAACAGGTTCATAACAGACCCTAAGCTGGATAAGTAATAAATTGTACAGCAAATGATGATTGTCTGCAATTTTGGCAAGAGGACAAGTAGCTCATTGATCTATTTCTTTACCAGGAGATATTTATCCATCAAATGAAGTAACTCTCTTCTATCAATGGGTTTGGCAATATAATCGTCGCAACCTGCAGCCCGAATAATTCGCTCATCTTCGGTTAAGGCATTGGCTGTTTGTGCAATAATGGGCAATTGGGGGCGGAAGGATTTTATCTCTTTCGTTGCTGAAAGTCCATCGAGCACTGGTAGCTGAATATCCATTAAAACCACATCGATGTCGTCTACCTGCCGGCACATTTCAACAGCTTCGGCGCCATCGGTAGCTTCCAGAATGTCCACACCTGTGGGTTGAAGAAACTTGGAGAGTAATTGCATGCTTACAGGACTATCTTCTACCACCAGTATTTTTCTTTTGTTCCAGGCATAGCGCTCATTATCCCCATTCGTAGTAAAGGATGCTTGTTTTTTTCGAACCTTGTAATAAGGAATGGTAAAATAGAAGGTACTGCCTCTACCCTTTTCTGAAGTGACCCACAACCTGCCGTTTAATTTATCGACAATTCCCTGCGAAATGCTTAATCCCAGGCCTGTCCCTCCATATTTACGTGTAAAAGATTCATCGGCCTGACGAAAATGCATGAAAGCAATTTGCTTTTCCTCCTCACTCATGCCAATACCAGTATCTTCAACAAAAAACAGCAATTCATCATTTTCTATCCGGTAGCCAAATCGTATATGGCCCTCACTGGTAAACTTAAAGGCGTTGTGAACTAAGTTATAAAGCACTTGCCTCACCCTATTTCCATCTGTATAAACAGGAAAGTCCTGTCCACTGATCTTTTCAAGCGTAAAATCGATATGTTGTTTGCGTTGAGCCTCCCGTTCGGAATAAAAATAGGCATATAACTCATCAACAATCTGGTTCAGGTTATACTCCTGATAATTGATATTGAGTTGTCCGGATTCCAGTTTAGAGATATCGATAATATCATTGATCAAGTTAAGTAAAACCTTACTGCTCTTATGAATAATTTCCAGGTATTGCTTATGCTTCTCGGGGAATACCGGATTATCTTTCAACAATTTAGAAAAGCCGATAATCCCGTTCATCGGCGTGCGCACTTCATGGGAAATATTTGCCAAGAAGGCCGATTTTAACCGATTGGCCTCTTCAGCTTTCTGTCTTGCTGTTTCAAGCCGCTCATTTTTCATTTCAATTTCAGCAATATAACGCTTTCGTTCTTTAAGTTTACGTCGCCGCAATAAGATATAAACCCACAAAACAATAATTACTGTCACTAATAACAACAAGGTTATGCCGAAGAAAAGGGTCAACTGTTTATTCTCCTCAAACACTTCGGCGGGGTTATTGACTATCTCGGTATTTGCGGGAAGATCTCTGCGCTTTATATCAAACTCTTTCAGCAGTTGATGGTCAAATGCATATTTGGATGGTGCTATATCGATGTTAATCTCTTTGGGCGACTGTCCTTGTAAAATCAACATGGCTTTCTCTGCTGCCATACGTCCATGAGTTACACCACTATTCAACTTCCCCCCGATAATACCTTCGCCCAGATAGAAATCCCAAAAGCCAAACACAGGCACTTTTGCAACCTCATTAATTCGACGGATACTCTCCTTAAAGCTGATGTACTTCATGTGTTTATCGCGCACAAATACCGATAGAAGAACAATGTCTCCGGGATCCAGGGAAGAAATTTTTTGATATAGCTCCTCGAAGGAATAGTGGGTTAAGTACTGGTAGCGTAGCTGGGAAGGTTGAAGTTCAAACAATTCCTGCGACCGCTGTCGAATAATATTTCCCGTACGGGTATTATCGGCAACAATGTAAAGGGTATCATAATCAGGAAAAAGATCTTTTATTAGGGCTACATTCCCGGCATAGTCAACTTCCTCAAGTATTCCTGTATAATCTACAGGAAACTTATGCGGAAAATTCACTCCACAGAAGACTACCGGAACATCGGGAAACAATCTTTTTTTGTAGGTACGCAAAAAGTCCAGCGCATTGTCATCTGCAACCACAACCACATCCATGTCGATATCGGCATACTTTTGATGCAATAATTCGTACATCTCCTCGTAATAATCGGGTAGCATAAAGCGTTTGGAATCGAGCGATTCCATGTAGATTTCATAAGGCTCGTTAAAGGTAGAAAAGCTTGAGCGAAAACCATGAATGATGTCATCGGTCCATCGCAACCCCTCATGGTAGGAGTTTAAGAGCAAAACATGCTTCTTCTGACCATAAGCCAAAGAAGAGAGCAGCACAAAGATAAGGACAACATATCGCTTTAGCATAGGCAAAGATAAATGGAAGTACAAATTAGTAATTTTTAGACGAAAGAAAAAACTATTTGTCCATACATTGAAAAAGGGCTGCCTTTTTCAAGACAGCCCCAAAATTATAATTTATGCAAGGATTATACAATGCCGGAAAAGCCCATAAATGCGAGGGCCAACAAGCCAGCAACGATAAAAGCAATAGGCACCCCTTTAAAAGGTTTGGGCACATCTACCATATCCAGATGTTCACGTAAACCAGCAAAGGTTATCAAGGCAAGTCCAAAACCTACTGCATTTGCCATGGCGTATACCACGCTCTCCAACAGATTATAGTCGGTCTGTACAGCCAGAATAGCAACCCCTAGTACAGCGCAATTCGTAGTAATAAGAGGTAAAAAGATTCCCAGAGCCTGATACATGGCCGGGCTCACTTTTTTTAGAATAATTTCAACCAACTGCACTAAAGAAGCAATCACCAAGATAAAGGTGATGGTTTGCATGAAGGTAATATTTAGTGGCTCAAGAATATAGTTCTGAATAAGATACGTAACAATAGTAGCAATAACCATAACAAAAGTTACAGCTCCGGTCATGCCCACGGATGTTTCTACCTTACTTGAGACCCCAATAAACGGGCAAACACCCAAAAATTGAGCCAGAACAATATTGTTGACAAAAATGGCAGATATGATGATAATAATGTAGTCCATATCAATCTGATTTATGAGAGTTTCTTACTCAGTTTGTTCATCAAAACAATTAGGTACCCGAGGGCAATAAAAGCTCCAGGGGCCAATACAAAGACCAACATCCCATCGCCCTGTTGGTAGGTAGTTTCAGGGTTAAAGATCTTGGCAAACCCTTCGGCAATTTTCCAGCCAAAAAGGGCTCCACTTCCGAGTATTTCGCGTACGCCGCCCAGGATTGTTAAGGCCATAGCAAAACCAAGGCCCATGCCTAACCCATCGATTATGGAAGAGAAGATATTATTTTTTGAGGCAAAAGCTTCAGAACGTCCAAGGACCAAGCAGTTTACAACAATCAGGGGAATAAAGAGCCCTAATTGCTCAAACAACGAAGGCAAGTAGGCCTGCATAGTAAGTTCCACAATAGTTACAAAGGAAGCAATAATTACAATAAAGGAAGGGATACGCACCTTATCGGGAATTTGTGATTTAATAATCGAAACCACCAAATTCGACATCACCAAAACAAAGGTGGTTGCCAATCCCATGCCCAATCCGTTAATGGCTGAAGTAGTTACCCCAAGTGTTGTCCGGACTGCCCCTGGAGGAGGCCCTGGGCACCGTGGCTCGCCAGAGCGAGAAGGCCCGCATCCGCAGCATGCTCATGGCAGTGCGTACCCGGGTGATGGAGGGGCACACCCTGGCCCGTGGGCTGGGGATTTCCTCCATGTGTTCCCGGATATCTACCGCACCACGGTCTCCGCCGGCGA
>JAWOEH010000042.1:0-28246 GCA_046482855.1 Bacteroidales bacterium
CGGTCATTTTTTGGCCTGGGAAAACAACTAAATGAAAGTCAGTAGAATAATTTTTCAAATCCCTCACAACAATTGGCTTATTTATCGGTTTCCCTTTCACAGGCGATGTTTTCGCTATATTTTGTACCTTTATCCCTGCAACAACACAAAACATATATACAGATGAAAAAAATAGGTAAACGCATTATCCAAATTGTCGTATCAATAGTGGCTTTGCTATTATTGTTAATGCTACTGATACCCGTTGTGTTTAAAGATCAGATACTCACGAAGGTTAAAGAGGAAATTAATTCGCAGGTTGAAGCTACAGTTGCTTTCTCGGATGTGACTTTATCGCTTTTCCGTAGCTTTCCGGATTTCAATCTTGGTCTTCACGATCTTACTGTCATCGGACAGGATAAATTTGCTGGCGATACCCTGGTTGCTTTTGATGCTTTTCGTGTAGAGGTAGATTTATTGAGTGCGCTGAAGGGAAAAGTGCAGGTAGAGGGTATTTTGCTTGATGGCCCCCAAATGCATGCACGTGTGCTTGCCGACAGCTCAGCCAATTGGGATATTGTTACGATGGAGGACACCACGGCAACTCCTGAAAAGCAAGTAGCCGATACCGCGGAAAGTGCTACTACCGATATGCGTATCGCTCTTAAACGATTAGAGATACGCAATGCTTCCGTAGTTTATGATGACGCTGCGTCGGATATATATGCCCGCCTGAATGACTGGAATCTTTTATTGGCTGGTGATTTTGGTGCCGATTACAGTGATATGGATCTTACTACAACTATTGCTGATATTAACGTGAAAATGGGAGAGGTGCAGTACCTGAAGAACACCTCCTTCTCTTTCGATACCAGATTGGGAGCTGATTTGGAAGAGATGGCTTTTCAACTAAAGGAGAATACATTAATGCTTAATGACCTGAGTTTAGCCTTTTCGGGTGAGGTGGCTATGCCCGGGGAAGATATAGCTATTCAGCTGGACTTTGCCACTACCAATACTTCTTTTAAATCTTTATTATCAATGGTACCGGCTGTTTATATGCAGGGGTATGAAGATCTTCAAACTTCCGGAACACTGAAGTTGAAAGGCGCCATACAAGGTGTTTACAATGCTGAAAAGGAACTTTTGCCTTCGGCAAAGATCCAATTAGCTGTGGATAAAGGACGTATCCAGTATCCGGATTTGCCCAAAAGCATTGAAAATATAGCCCTTGATCTTCAAGTTCAGATGGATGGTGAAGAGTTAGACAAAACTACTGTAGCATTGTCCAAATTTCATTTCGAATTGGGTTCCAATCCTTTCGATCTTTACGCACATATATCAACGCCCGTATCCGACCCGGGGATTCGTGCCGGAATGAAAGGCACGCTGGTGTTGCAAACTCTTTCCGAAGCCCTGCCTCTGGATGAGATGGAATTAGAAGGAACGCTTCAGGCCGATGTGAAGATGAATGGACAGCTATCCACGTTGGAAGCGGAAAATTATGAATCGTTTGATGCAACAGGAGAACTTTTACTAAGTGATTTTGTGTTGAATATGGCGGACTTGCCTGGTGCATTGCGGATTTCAGAAGCCGACTTGACCTTTAGCCCACAATTTCTGGCTGTGAATTCCTTTGACGGTAGCATGGGAGAGAGCGACTTCTTTCTGAAAGGTAGGGTAGAACAGTATATTGGTTATGTACTTTCGGATGCCACGCTACGTGCCGATTTTTCCATGGGATCCAAATACTTCAATACAAACCCCTTCCTGACTTTGAGCGAGGAGGGAGAGACGGATATCGACCAACCGGCAGAGGAGGCAGAAGAGATAACCGGCAGCGACACAATGGCTGTTAGCGCTGTGCAAGTACCCGGAAATCTAGATGTGAAACTTACTTGTACAATTGACAAGTTACTCTATGATAAACTGGAAGTAACGGATCTTTCCGGTACCGTATTGATAAAAGATGAACAAGTGCATCTGGATGAGTTGAATATGAATTTGTTAGATGGTACTGTCGGGGTGAATGGTGTATATGATACCCAGGATCATAATCAACCTACAGCCACGATGAGGTTGGATGTAAAAAACATGAATATTCAGACAGCTGTACAGTCCTTTAGTATGTTGGATACTTTGGCACCTGTTCTTCGTCAGTGCGATGGCAATATATCGTTAAATTTGGAGTATAGCAGTCTGTTGAATGTTGAAATGAGTCCTGTGCTCAACTCTGTAAATGGTTACGGGCGATTACAATCGGATAATTTACAACTGGTAAATAATAGTACTTATAATAAGATGACAAATCTTCTGAAATTGGGTGATAAACTCGATAACCAATTTAAGGATGTAAACATTAGTTTTTCTATTCAAAATGGGCGCATTATTGTTGAACCTTTTGATGTAGAAGTGGGAGATGTGATGATGGTTGTTGGGGGCTCGCATGGGTTGGATCAAACCATGGATTATGACTTGAATATGCAAATTCCGCGTCAATATGTGGGTACAGCTGCTAATGATGCTTTGGAGGGACTATTGGAAAAGGCCGCTGAAAAGGGTGTGAATGTTGATGTAGGCAATACCATTCCCGTTAAAGCACGTATTTATGGCAATATGGAAGATCCTCAAATAGGCTTAAACTATGGAGAGGCATCGGGAAAAGCAAAGCAAGATTTGAAGCAAAAGGTGAATGACGAATTGAACAAACAGAAGGAGCAAGCAGAAGCGAAAGCCCGTGAAGAAGCCGAGAAGAAAGCACAGGCATTGATTGATGATGCCGAAGCCGAGGCGACCAGGATCAAGAAAGAGGCGCGTGAAGCAGCCGACAAGGTGTTAAAAGAAGCCGAGGCCGAGGCGAATAAGCTAGTGGAAAAAGCAGCAAAAGAGGGCATGCTGGCTAAGATAGCAGCAGAAAAAGCTGCAGAAGCCGCAAAAAAGGAAGCCCGCAAACAAGCCGATAATCTCATAAAAAAGGCCGACGAGAAAGCCGATAAAATTGTTGAGGACGCGCGAAAAAGAGCTGCTGCAATTCGTGAAGAATAGAATAGTGGAAATATAACCGCATAAGGCAAAGCCATCCCATTGGGGTGGCTTTTGCTTTTCCTCATTTTTATAGTATCGAAGCAAGCTCTTTTGTATTTTCCTATCCCATTGTACGAGAAATGCGAGTGTAACCGCTTAGTCCGAATTATTTGTAAATTATTCCTGTTGCCGTCAGCAATAAAGCAGAATGCCTGTCCGCAATGAAACGGAACAGGTGTCCGGATTGCTATGGAATATGCCGATATCGATTGGTATTGAGTAAAAGCAGGCTCAGCTCTCTGTTGGTCAGGGCAAATTATGCTGCTTATTTTGAGAGGAACTGATGCTGATTGTGCGTGTCGTTTGGGGGGAGGAGGGGCTATATTGTAGGCATTCATTGGGAAGCGAATGAACTATGATCTGTAGTTTACCTGATGTGAATGCTTTTTACAAGTATGTACGTACAAAAATGCCCCGCCAAAATGGCGGGGCATACCTAATTAAACCTATGAAAAAACTATCAATAAAGGTTGATAGATTGAGGTAAGACCTCAATTTTTTACTCTCCGTATTCGGGATTTTGATTTATCTCTTTGTTTGTATTTAACTCAGCTCTAGGAATTGGGAGAACTACCTGATAATGATCCCAGTTTACTGACTCAGGAGCTCCCCACAGGAAGTCAGAAGTTCTATCAATTGTACCTCCATTTCTTAAGATATCATAGAAACGTTGTCCTTCACCAACCAATTCTTTGCGACGCTCCATTAGAACAATATCTTTTGTTATTGTTGTAACGTCAAGAGAATCTTTTACATCATATCGATTCTCGATAAGTGTATTTAGATATTTTACTGCTTTGGCTTTGTCTACTGTTAATGCAGCTTCAGCAGCATTAAGATACACTTCAGGAAGTCTGATTAAAGGAACATTATTTACGCGAGTTCCTGCATCTCCAATCCCAGGAAACTTTTTAAGATATCCAACAATTTCTTCAGAATCTTCAGCTTTATCAAGATCTATAGAATCAATGATTGAATTCCTAATATCTTTTTCATTTGCAAAAACTAGTTGCATATACTCAACATCTAAACCCATTGCCGCATAGCCTTCGGGATCCCATAAGTAACCAATGGCTTCCCTATCTGCATTGTCTGTTGTTGTATTTACTATGCTGAAAATAGATTCAGTACTAAACTCTTTAGACCATGAAGTAGCATAATTTTTTCGACCAACGAAAGAGTACATTTCTGAATCAATTACCATCTCTGCATACTTTAATGCATTGGCATCATCTCCTTTGTACAAATATACTCTACTCAATAAGGCTTGGGCTGCATGCAGATTAATAAAACCATTATTAACAGCAGAAGAAATCATATTGTTATCAACAACCATTTTTAAGTCTTCAATAATGGCCTCATAACATTCTTTCACAGTTGAACGCTTGGCTTTGTATGTGAAATCTACTTTAGACTTAATAATAGGAGCTCCAAGGGACTCGCCATTATCCTTTGCATAAGGATAGCCATATAAACGAGTCAGATCAAAGTGAATGAGAGCTCTAAGTGCTAAAGCCTGGCCTTTGATACTGGCTTTTTTGTCTTCGGTTTCACCATCTTGTAACTTTAAATTGTCAATTTGTAATAGAATATTATTTGTTAATTTAAGAGCTTTCAAGGGTTGACTCCAAAGACCAGATGGGTTTGCATCTGTTGTATAAGAGTATCTGAATGCGTTTACGTTTCTTTTGCTACGTGATGTTGAACGGATATCATCAGCTCTGAGGTCTCCCCATGCGAACATGTCAGCACCGTAATATTCTTCATCTTGAAGGTTAGAATAAACCCCATTCAAGGCAACTTGAGCATCAAATAGCGTAGAGATTGCGCCTTCAGTGTCAGTTGATGTACTGGGCTTTGTATCCAGCCAGTCTTCACTACATGATGTTCCTATAACTAACATTAGTAATAGGACAATTATTGTATTTTTTCTCATAATGTTATCTTTATTGTTTTTGAATTTTTGCATTAACTTCCTTTATTAGAAGTTTAATTCAATACCAAAAGTCACTGTTTTTACTGGTGGAGTTGACCAGCCATATGTTCCATTGGGTGATACTTCAGGATCGTAACCATCGTAGGCAGCCCATGTAAATAGATTAGTTGCAGCCATAAAAAGGCGAACATTTGATAAGTTTGCACGGTTTACGATTTCCTCGGGCAGATTGTAACCAAGTGACAGGTTTTTCAATCTTAGGTAATCTGCATCATGAAGCCTTCTGTCAGAATTGTAGTTAGAGTTCGTACTATTTCCGATAACGTAACGTGGGACATCTGTTTTGTCTCCAACTTTTTGCCATCTATCTAATTGACTCTCTCTGATTGGGCCATAAAACATTGCTCCATCATTTTGCGTTGTGTATGAGGTTGCGTCATATGTTTTACCGCCAACCTTAAAGTATAGCATAAATGAAAGGTCAAATCCTTTGTAGCTTATATTGTTATTGAATGATCCATAAAAGTCAGGATCGGCTACGCCTACAATTCTTTTTGGAGCTTTAGATGTTTGGGTTGTAATATCTCCATCTGCATTAAGCCATTGTGCATGACCTGTTTGTGAATTAACACCTGCATATTTTCTCAGGAAGAATGAATTTATTGATTCTCCTTCTCTGTAGATATAAGGGAAATCTACAATGTCTTCACCTTTATATAATTCAGTCACTTCGTTGGTGAAGTGAGAAATGTTTAAGTTAGATGTCCAAACAAAGTCTGCAGTTCTGATATTTTGCGTATTGATATTGATTTCAACTCCTCTGTTCTTTATTTCTCCAATGTTTTGAAGCATTGTGCTAAAACCAGTACCTTTTGATAAGGGTACATCCAAGAGAAGGTCTGAAGTAGTACGTTGGAAATATTCCATTTCTAAGGTTACGTTTTGGAATATTTTGATTTCAGTACCGATGTTTAGGCTTTTACTTTTTTCCCATGTCAACTCGGGATTGGCAATGTTTGCTTGTGCTGAACCAGGAAGTTCTGCATAGCTGTCATTGAAATTGTAAAGTCCCATATAGTCATACCAACCACTAGGTAATGTACCGTTTGTACCATATGACGCCCTTAACTTCCAATCGTTAAGCCAAGTTACAGATTGGAGGAATTTTTCCTCAGAAACTCTCCAGGATGCGGACACTGAATAGAAATCTGCCCATCGGTTTTCTGGGCTGAGACGAGAGCTTCCATCTCTTCTATAACTAAGTGAAAGATAGTAACGATTCATGTAGTTATAGTTGGCTCTTGATAGAACAGACATCATTCTATCTTCTGAAAAGCTATTATAGGCAGTAAGTGGCTTTGCAGCAATACCAACAGCTGTTAGAGTTTCACTCGGATATCCACTAGCTTCTGTTAATGTGTATTCACTGTAGTTACTTTCAACTTCATAACCTGCTAAAATGTCAATATTGTGATCATCGTTTAATGAAGTTGAATAGTTTAATGTAGTTGAACTGGTAACGCCTCGCCAGATATTGTGACGTTTATCGCCAAAGCCATTATGAGTTTCTCCGTCATTAGATTTGGGTGACCAATATCTATTATCATCGCTGAAAATTAGATCTAAACCGAAAGTAGTTTTAGCTGTAAGACCGTCCATTATTTCCGCACTTAAGAATGCATTTGACATTGAACGATAGTTCTTGTTTCTTTGCATATTCAACCCTTGGTCCTTTACAAGATTAGGTTTTGAATCTGGAATTTCCGTGTAGAAAGAGCCATCTTCATTATAAATTGGAATAGTTGGGCCTAAATAAGAACGAGTTGCATAGAATGGATTAACATAGAAACCTCCGTCATCAGGAATTGTGTTTTGGATAGAATGAGTTAACATGGTATTTGCACCCATTTCAATTGCATCCGTGATGTTATGATTTAATCGAATTCTTCCGCTAAATCTTTCAAAATCAGAATTCTCCAACACGCCTTCTTCGTCTAAATAGCCAAAAGAAGCATGATATGTTGTTTGTTCTGACCCTCCAGAGGCACTAACTTGGTAGTTCTTTTTTACTCCTGTGCGGAATAATTTGTCTTGCCAATCTGAGTAGTTCCCATCAAGTGGAGCAATATACCCGATATTATTATCGGCGTATGCAGTTGCATCAGCTTCACTATTTCCATCATCGATGGCACTATTGTATAGGCCTTCCCACTTAAGTTCTCTTTCCTTTTCACCACTTACAGTCTCAACGTTGTCTGTTGCAAAATCAGAGAACCCCCATTCGGCTTTGGCTTTAAATTTTGTTTCTCCTGATTTCCCCTTTTTGGTGGTGATTAAAATAACTCCATTTGCAGCTCTGGAGCCATAAAGCGATGCAGCTGCAGCATCTTTTAAAACTGAAATGTTAGCAATGTCACTTGGGTTGATAGTTGCCAAGGCATTGGAACTACTTGAGCTAAATGAACCAAGGTCGTCATTTGTTACAGGCACTCCATCAATTACAATAAGCGGTTCATTAGAAGCATTGAATGAGCCGACTCCACGAATTCTAATTTGCCCGGTTGAACCTGGTTGGCCACTACTGCTTCCTACCTGTAATCCTGGAACGGTACCCATTATAGCTTGGTCTACAGAAGATACGGGCACGTTTTCAATCTGCTCCGATTTTAATGTTGAAGCTGAACCGGTAAAGGACTGTTTTTTAGTTGTACCATAAGCGACAACAATAACTTCATCCATCTCTAAGGCTGCTGGCTCAAGAGTTACATCAATAACTGACTGTCCTCCAATAGCCACTTCTTTATCTTGCATGCCCACAGAGCTAAAGACTAATGTTTCTGAGCCTTGTGGTACTGTAAGTGTGTACTTACCGTCAATGTTTGTTGCTGTCCCCACTGTTTGGTTTCCCTTTACATAAATGGAAACACCGGGTAATGGCAAGTTGTCTTCAGAGCTGGTAACCGTACCGGTTATTTTTTGCTGGGCCTGAACGACAAACCCAACCAGCACGAAGAATGCAAGTAAAAGTGTTTTTTGTCTCATAAACTTAAATTTAGGTTTAAAATGATAAAATAGATCGTACGGCAAACATAGGAAAAATTTGTTCTGAAATCATAGACTTATGATTAGGTAAGGAATTCAGCGGGTATGTTGTAGAAAATGTAAGGAGATAAGGGGTTGAAATGCAGAAGACTAAAATGGGCGATGCCCGGGGGTGAAACAAGGCATGTTTCGTAACATTGATGGTGGTTATTGAAACGGCAGCCTTTTTATTAAAGCGCGTGGGTGTTGCTTTTGACGAGGGAATGGAGGGTGATTCTATCCCATTGTGAATTAGTATACTCTGGCTGTTCTGTTTGTTGCAGGTTTTTGGCAAAGCCAATAACAGATGTTTGGAGTTGAAAACGGATTATTGTAAGGCAGAAATCTTCTGTAGCAATAGATCCTTATCGATAGGTTTGGCCAGGTAATCATTAAAACCGGCAGTCAGGGCAGCTACTTTGTCCTGAGGCATGGCATAGGCGGTAAGTGCAAAAACGGGAAGCAGTGGGTGTGCACTTTTTATCACTTTAAGGGCTTCAAATCCATTCATGAGGGGCATTTTTATGTCCATCAGCACCACGCTGATATTGGCATGTTCCTGCGTGTAGTTTACGGCCTCTTTCCCGTTTTTTGCCCATAAGATCTCTTCATAATACGCTTCAAGAATCTCTTTCAAGTATAGAAAGTTGGTATCGTCATCTTCTGAAATAAGAATTTTGCTTCCGTCCGGTAGTTGAAAAGCTGGAGGTGCTTGTTGGTGCTTTGCAGCTTGGGAGTATGTTAAGGGAAGCCAAAAATAGAAATTTGACCCTTTGTGTTTTTCGGAAGTAAAGCCAATCTGCCCACCCATGAGGGTTACTAATTTTTGTGAAATGGACAAACCCAGACCTGTTCCTCCAAACTGGCGGGCAATATTTGTCTCTTCTTGCCAAAATCGATCAAAAACACGCGCCTGTTGCTCTTTAGCTATTCCAATGCCTGTGTCCTCCACAAAGAAACCGATTTGTTGTTGTTTTATTTTGTAGCCTAAAACAATATGTCCCTTATTGGTAAACTTTAGCGCGTTGCTGAGCAGATTGCTTACCACCTGCCGAAGCCGGTAAGGATCTGCCATTATGTTGCATTTTTCATCAGGCAGGCTGGTTTCCGTATAGAGATCAATTTCCTTATTTTTAGCTTCTTTTTCAAATCGTTTATAAAGATCCAGCAGCAACCTGTTAATGTTTACGGTTTCTATCTGTACTGGCAATTTTCCCGTTTCAAGCAACGATATATCTAAAATATCATTTACAATGGTAAGCAGCTGCTTGCTGCTTTTAATAACAATATCCGCATATCGTTCCCGGTCTTCCGCTGAGTTATTCGTCTCTTTAAAGGCTTCGGAGAAGCCAATGATGCCGTTCATAGGTGTGCGGATTTCATGGCTCATATTCGCCAGAAAGGCTGTTTTTAACCGGTCGCTCTCTTCGGCCTTCTCTTTTGCTGTTTTTAGTTCCTCTTTTTGTTTAAAGAGTTTGTTATTCGTTTCCCGTAGCTCTTTATTGGTTGCCTGCAATTGCCCATTTTGACAGGTAATTACTTGCTCGTTTTCCTTACGTTTGGTGATGTCTCTGATAAAGGTTTGTAGCCGTCCGTCACTAACAATGCGGGTATTCATCTCGATGAATACCTTTGTTTTATCTTTTCGCGTGAGAATTCGTTCGTTTCGAACCGTTTTCCCGGCAATTAGATCGCTATACTTGAAAGGTGATTTTTGTAGCGTTTCTTCATCGAACAGCAAAACAATGTTCGATCCAATGAGTTCTGACCTGGCGTAACCAGTTAGGCTGCATATGCTTTGATTCGCATCAATGATAATCCCTTGCTGGTTGCCGATTAAAATACCATCGGCTGCATTCTCGAACAGTGCTCTGTATCTCTCTTCCTGTTTCGCGATTTGCTTTCTGGTGATGCGCCTATTCTTCACCAGCCGCATTTGCTGAATATAGTAGATAAGTAAAATAATGATAACAATAAGTACCAATATGGGCAGGGTTCGCAATAGGCTCCATTGGGTCCAGTGCTGAAGGGGGATGTCCATGCCGAGTGTTACCCGGTTAAGCGATGTGTTTTGAACTTTGAGCGGCACAAGTGCGGTCATGAATTGGCCCCACCGATCCTCTACCGGACCAACTATTGTATCTTGTTGGCGATTCATGGCTGAAAGATAGGGCTGAGGGACCTCGGTATAGATCATCCCTGGAGGGGCATAATTTTTTGATGTAGGGTCTTGAGAGTCAGTGATTATGATGATTTTTCCATCCGGAGCTTTGGCTAGTATATAGAGAAACCGAATAGTGGGCAAATGCGTGCGAATGTTGTAGAGTTGCGATTTAAGTCTTAAGTAGTCAGGATTGGTTGTATCTTTTAGGGTGCCTGTTAAGGTATTTAACCGGTTTGTATTAAGGCTATGGGCAGCAACCCGTGCTTTTTGGAGTAATTCGCTCTCCATCTCTTTACGTAGCTGATGAATGTTGTACCAGCTGCTGAGCAGGCCAAGGAGGATAAGGAGTGCAAGCGTAAAAAGCATTTGTTTGCGAATGCTTCGTGAAGATGTGCTAATGTCTTTCATTTTCAGGAACCACAAGAAGTAAAGTCTGTCCATTAGCAAAATACGAATAAATCCGTAGGAATCAAAACAGATCAGGTGGTGGTGACTTGGCTTGCGGGTAAAAAAAAAGCCTCGCATTTGCGAGGCTTTTTGCATATATAAAGAATATGCTTAGTTTCTTTTTTCTTTGATACGAGCTTTCTTTCCGGTAAGTTTACGGAAGTAGTAAATACGTGCTCTACGTACTTTTCCTTTTTTGTTTATATCGATTTGCTCGATAAAGGGAGAGTTGATTGGAAAGATACGTTCTACACCAATACCACCGGAAATTTTTCGTACAGTAAAGGTTAATGTTTGTCCCGCACCTCGCTTCTGAATCACTGTTCCGCGGAAGTTCTGCACACGTTCCTTGCTGCCCTCTTTAATCTTATAGTGAACGGTAATTGTGTCCCCGCTGTTGAATTCAGGGAAATTGGTATCCCGCTTATACTCCTTTTCAACAAGTTTCATTAAATCCATCGCGTATATCAGGTTTTATTGTTTATTGTCCTTTTTAACAGAGCGCAATATTACGAATAATTTTTGAGAACCAATAATATTTGTTAATTTTTCTTTGTTCTTACTGCTTCGAAAGCTGTGCTGCTCTTATGTAAGTTGTATTCATATCTCTGGTTTTCAGTGGGAAGGACTTTGGAGTTTTTTTGTTGACACAAGGCGTAGGTAAAAAGCTGTTAACTATGGTTTTGTGTGCTCAAAGTGTAAGCGTGACATTATATAGAGCATTTTGGGGTTTGATAAGCATTTACCTGTTTTTACTGAGCATCGTTTCCCGGAGATTAAATAGGCTTTTGGTGGTTGTCCATTACAGTCCTCACAATTGTCTTCATCGGTTAGGGGCAGGGTATGCGAATTTAGTTGGTGTAGCTTATTCAGAACAATTGACTTAAGTTTGTATTCTTGAACAAACGCAAGGAGGTGTCTGGAGAATAGAGCAAATATGGGCACCTAAGATATTGATGAAATAAAGTATTGTTATCGTTTTGCACTTACAAAGCAGGTTACAAGAAGGGTGGAGGTGTTTTTTTGTATCCGTTTTCGGGATAAATATAGCTAGTTTACGGCTTGTTGATACGCGTATGGATAATAATATAGTAAGGTAAGGTTCATTACAGAAACAACAAAAGGACTTATGCAAAAGCAATTGCTTATAAAAGAGTCACATGCTCGTTGCCGGGCCATGGGGTTGCAACCGGAATTGTTTGTTCCTGAAGATCGGGGGCGGCAGGCATTAGTGCAGGCCGAGAATAAATGGCTTATACAATCGGCTCATCTGTTTATGCAGTTGCTTCGCGAGTTTATTGGCAATACACAATTCGCTCTTATGCTTACCGATCGCGACGGGTGTGTGTTGGATATTCGTGGCGATTTGCAGGCTCTTTTTAAAGGGGCGCGGTTATTTGTTCGACGTGGGCATGTATTAAATGAGGCAAATGCAGGAACCAATGGCGTTAGCCTGGTCATTAAACATCAACTACCCATTCAGGTGGAGGGCCAGGCACATTATTTTCACGCTTTTCAGCACATGGTAAATTCTGCAGCTCCTATTTTCGATGAACAAAAGCAACTTATTGGGGTGCTGAATTTTTGCGGGTTTGCCAGTCAGGCGCACCCGCATACCTTGGGATGGGTTGTGGCTGCAGCAAAAGCCGTAGAGGGACAGTGGTACAGTAAACAGTTGGCACATAGGTTACAGTCATCGCACCAGTATTTGCAAACAGTTATTGATAACCTTACTTCCGGTATCCTGAGTGTTGATCATGAGGGACGCCTCCGAGAGCTAAACCAGCGAGGGCGAAAAATGCTTAAGATACCCGCAAATGAGGCCCCGCTGAGTATGCAAATGTATTTGCCCGACTGGCAGCATGTGAAATCGTTGCTTGATTCGGGGCATCGATTACAGGATGAAGAGTTGCGCTTTTGGGTTGCCGGTGAGCGACAACCTTTTATTGTTATTGCTTATCCCTTGTCGTTGCAGGGACCTTCTGCTCCGGCTTATATCTTTAGTTTGCGGGAAACGTCCATGGTATATAAAACTGCTGCTCGCTATTCCGGTATGCAGGCGCATTTTACTTTCGATCATTTGATTGGTCAGAGCGATGCGATGAGGCGATCCATACATATGGCGCGCACTGTGGCCGATAGCCCTTCTACCGTTTTAATAAGCGGCGAGAGCGGAACGGGTAAGGAGCTCTTTGCTCAGGCTATTCATAATGAAAGCTGGCGACAGGAGCAAAGTTTTGTCGCGCTAAACTGTGGAGCCATTCCTGAGTCGCTCATCGAGAGCGAGCTGTTTGGCCACGAGGAGGGTGCTTTTACCGGCGCCCGACGAGGTGGCCAGCCCGGTAAATTCGAATTGGCCAATGGAGGAACCCTCTTTCTCGACGAGATTGGGGAGATGCCTCTGGAGATGCAGGTGCGGCTTCTTAGAGCCATTCAGGAGCAACAGATTCAGCGAGTTGGCGGTCAACGGCAAATTCGCCTCGATGTGCGTATTATTGCTGCAACTAATCGTAATTTGCTGGAAGAAGTAAAGAGAAATAAGTTTCGCCAGGATCTTTACTACCGCTTAAATGTGTTGCCATTGGAGTTGCCTCCCTTGCGTGAGCGGAAGGACGATGTGGTGCTATTGGCCGATTATTTCCTGAAGAAGAAAGCCATGAAGCAGAATAAGGTTCCTGTATCGTTTCGGCAAGAGCAACTCGATAAATTAACCCGCTATCCCTGGCCCGGAAATGTAAGGGAGTTGGAAAATTTTGTGGAGCAGTTTCTGAATCTTGGAAGTAAGGCATTTAGTTCGCTCTATTTGTCGACCGAAAAATCACCTTCCGGGTTGGAAGTGTCTTCCGATGTAACTTCACCCGACCTGACGCTCCGGGAGATGGAGCTAAAGTATATTTGTCAGTTGTTGCAAAAGTACGAGGGGAATAAAACCCAGGTAGCTCAAATATTAGGAATTAGCCGCAATACACTCTACCAAAAACTTAAGCGGTAATATATTTTGGCATGTTCGGTTATCGAACGAATGTCCTGATTTAGGACGTTGCTTTTGGTTGTTGTGTCCTGATTTAGGACGATGTGAGTTTGAGTTATTATCAGGGTTTTAATCTAACTGTCTTGATGGTTAATGTGTTAGGTTTTTTGGCACGCCCATTGTAAATAGATAAATGACTTGGTAAAAAATTTATTTCCCGATAAGTAGTCATGCCAAAGTCCTCCCCAAAATGATATTTGGGGTCTACATGCTGAATTTGATTAGGTGTCCACTGCGCCCGGACACCTTTTCTTTTTTTACCCCTCTGCTGTTTAACACCTATATTTTTTCGTTCCCTATTTTCCAATCGCTATTTTTGCCTGCTGATTCAGACAGGTGATTTCATTTTAGCAATGTATTCAATAAGAAAAATCAGAAAGAATCCGTCTGGTGGCAACTATTTAGGAAAGGAACAAGGGATGAAGATATCGGGTATTCATTGGATAACCAATTACCAGTGCAACTTGAATTGTGCGCACTGTTTTTTTGATACACAAAAGGAAGGCTCTTTATTGGAGCCTGCACTGGTGCACAGGGTTTTGAAAGACATCCAGCAACATCAAAAATTAAAATGGATGCATTTTAGTGGTGGTGAACCCATGCTACATGAAAAGCATTTTCAAGATCTGCTGCGAATTACCCGGCAAAGCTATACGGGATCCATAGGTATTTCTACCAATGCTTTTTGGGCAACCAATAGTGCAATTGCCCGCGAAAAGGTGGAGGCATTAAAAGCCTTGGGGGTCGATGGAATTGCGGTGAGTTGTGATGCTTTTCATCAGGCTTTTCTCTCTGTTGAATATCCGGCTCGAGCCGTTCGTGCTATCGAAGCAGCCGAAATGAAAGTGCACTCCTATTTGATAGGGACCCTTCTAAAGGATGATCAACTGGAGGCAGGCGAAAAAAATGCTTTGACGCGGGAATTATTACGATTGGCAAAAGGCGACTCGGAGATTCCTGTTGCGCTGCCCGAAAACCGCCCCTTGGGAAAGGGAGGCAATTGGGTGCAAAGTCGCAATCATGGACATGTGGAGGCTTGTTCTGAGCTCTCCTGTTGCCTGGGAAAATGCACCCCGTTTAATCCGGCAATGATATGGCTTGATCCGTACGGAAATGTGTTGATTTGCTATGGGTTGAAAATTGGAAATGTGTACAAACAGGATCTTTCCGAAATACTCGAAAATTACGATCCCGAAGCCCATCCTGTAACGCGTATCCTGGCCAATAAAACGCCCGATAAGCTGGCTGCACTTGCTCACGAGGCGGGGTTGCCCAACACTTTTTATGATAGTTGTGATGCCTGTTATCAGCTGCGCAAAGGATTAAAAGAGAAGTATCCGGAAGTTATCGGGCCGGATGAACATTTTCCGGCTTAGTGTACACGGCGGTGTTCCTGGTCGCGCAACCAGTCGAGGCCCAACTCAATAAGGATGCGTTGTCTCAGGATGTCACGGCCAAAGCCGAATCCCTCTTCCGGCGACCACTCAATTTCCAGACCTATTCCGCTGGAGACAATCATGGCTTTTACATCCGGCTGAATTTGTCCGCCCGAGAATACGATTAGCGTGGGTATGGGGCTTCGCTTGGCATCTTCCAGTGTATAGCTGAGCTTTTGGTAGGCTGTGCCCGATGATTGCTGAGTTTTGGCTTCAATGCCCAGCGAGGCACCCTTGCATTCCAACACAATATCCAACTTGCGTTTCATCCCCACAAAGCGGCTGCCTACATATACTTCGGAGTAAATTTTCAGATCGTTAATGCCCCACTGTTTCATTTCTTCAATAAGGGCCCATTTGAAACTATTTCCCGGATTTGCCATAAGTCTTGCGTGTTGGGTAGTCAGTTATAATCAGCTCTTTGATGATGCCACGTTTTTGAGCATTGGAGTTAATTGCCCGGCGTGCTTGCACCCGGTGGATATGCCATTGCTGATAAAGATCGTCGAAAAAGTGGTCTTGTTTATTCTCGTTTTTTGGATCGGAGTTACTCAGCATTACTTTGGCGTCTTTTGCAGCCAACCTGCCAAATGTTTCGGCCAGCTCTTTCTGTTGTTCATCGGCAAAAGCATGTCGGCTGTAGGCGGTAAAACTGGCGGTTTTGCTGATGGGCCGGTAGGGAGGATCGAAATAGACAAAGGCCGGGGTTTGCATGTCGGCTTCTACTTGCCGGAAATCTCCCTGCCGAATAACAGCCTTCTGCAATACCTCGGAAACCAGCCTTAAATTTTTGTCATCGCAAATGGAGGGGTTTTTGTAATCGCCGGCAGGCGTGTTAAACTCTCCCTTTTGGTTTAAACGGAAAAGTCCGTTGTAACAGGTTTTATTCAGGAAGATCATTTTGGCAGCACGGCCAATCCATGCTTCCTGAAAAGTTGTATGGTCAATTTTTGTGCGCTCCTCATTGTATTGGTTGCGCACATCGTAATACATCTCATTGCGCTTTTCGGGCATAAGCACTTTGTAGGTGGTTTCGTATACCCGAAGCTGTGCAATCAGCTCTTCCACTTTTTGTTGCACTACCTGGTAAACCAATATCAACTCTTCATTAATGTCGTACAGGTAAGCCTTCTCGACAGGATACCGGGAGATGATGTCGAAAAACACGGCTCCCCCGCCCAAAAAGGGCTCGTAGTAATGTTTTATCTTTCCGTCCTTCAATTCTTTTGGATAGTACCGACGGAAGGTTTCCAGTAACTGTCCTTTGCCGCCTGCCCATTTTAAAAAGGGACGGGGTTTGGGTACTTTCTCTTTAGTATGCGGGTGTTTTTGCTCCATAATTAAGTCACCAAAGATAGTGATTTATGCCAAAAATGAAACTAGCAAAGGGTTACCAATGGCGTCGTAAAACCTGTCCGTATTCTACCTTCAGATCAAAGGCACGGGAGATGGAAACTTCATCGATTATGGCACAGAGGCTGCGAATAACACCTGCATGGGTGACAATAATGGCCCGCTGACAGGATCTCTTTTCTAATGACCGCAAAAACGAGAGGGCGCGCACCCACACATCCTGAAACGATTCGCCACCCGGCGTGTTTAGCTGGGTGTAGTTGTTCATCCACTGTTTGCCGTAGGGCGTTTCATAAATAGTGTCCCATGTTTGCATTTCCCAGCTTCCAAAATGCATTTCCCGTAGCCGTGGGTCGGTTTTGTAGTTGGGATCGATGGCCCGGGCTAATTCTTTGCAACGTTTGAGGGGACTGCTGAAGCAAATATCAGCTTTTGGCACAGAGGCTGCAAGTTGCCGGATTTTCTCCTGATACGGTGCTTTTAAAGCTACATCGGTTTGGCCATAACACAGCTTACTGTCTACAGCTACGGGCAGGTGTCGTATGAGTATCAGTTCCATGGCCAATCGGGAAATAGGGTAGGCCCATAATAGCTGCTCAGGCCCAGCCAGGTGAGGTAAATCAGTAATTCGGCAAGCTGTTGGGTTGCGCCCAGACAATCGCCGGTAAAGCCACCTATCCATTTTTCAAAGTACACTTTCATGCGCCAGATAAGCAGAGGCATAGGCAATAACACTACCAGGTAGATAAGTTTTGGTATTAGCAACAGTGCCGGAAGAGCCAGCAGTGTTGCCCATACATAATCCCATGTGTGTAGTTGCTTCCCTACGGGTTTTGTTTTTGAAGTGGCGTCTAAGCGTGCATATGCCGAAAAACGAACCAGGTTTAAGGCAGTCCATCGGCTCCAAACGTGTGCCACAAGTAGGGCGGGAATAACATAAGGTGCCGGCAGGGCAATGAGCGCCAGAAATTTGGCAGCCAGTAATCCCATGAGACCTACCGTGCCATAAGTTCCCAGCCGGCTGTCCTTCATAATGGTAAGAATTCTTTCGGCCGTCCAGCCCCCGCCAAAGCCATCGCACACATCTGCAAAGCCATCCTCATGGAAGGCTCCCGTGAGCCATATGGGGGCAATCATGGCTAAAAGGACTGACAACGTTGGCGGAAAAACAAGGCTGCTTAAACTGTACACGAGCACGGCAAAACCTCCGGTAATAAATCCGATAGCCGGGAAGTATCGTGAGCTTTGATTCAGTTTATCATCTGAATATGCTACCCATTTTGGGCACGGAACACGGGTGTAAAAAAGCAAGGCAATAAAGAATAGTTCCAGTTGTTTTTTCATATGCGCCATATTTTAGGCGATTATTTTACGGAAAGATCTTGCTGAGAAAAGATCTTTCCGTGGCAAAGATGAAAAAAATAAAAGGCAAAAAGAAACGCAAAACTTGTATGGTATGCCGTGTTATGCTTGTTTACCGGAAACATTTGCCGAGTCGAAACTGGCCATTTGGTTCAGAAAGGCGATGGCCGATTGTACCAGCGGAAAGGCTATGGCTGCTCCTGTGCCTTCGCCCAGGCGCATCTGAAGGTGCAGCAAGGGCTCCGCGTTCAGGTAATTGAGCATGTGTTTGTGGCCTTGTTCGCCTGATTGATGGGTAAACAGGCAGGCTTGCTGCACCGAAGGCTCCATGCCGATGGCAACCATAACTGCCGATGTGGCAATAAATCCATCTACCAGAATAAGCATTCGGTGTTTGGCAGCTTCCAGGCAGGCTCCGCACATGGTGGCAATTTCCAACCCGCCAAAAGTAGCCAGGCGCTTCATGGGATCCTGAATGCCGGGATGTTTTTCGAGGGCTTTTGTAAGAATGTCAATTTTCTTACGGAGGCCTTTATCGTCGTGTCCTGTTCCTCTGTCGGTGCAGGCGGCAATGGGTAGGTTGGCGAACTGGCTAAGCAATAAGGAGGCTGCCGAGGTGTTGCCGATGCCCATCTCGCCAAAGGCAATAATATTGGTTCCTTCCCGTGCCTGGCGGTCTACTATATCGCGTCCGTTTTGCAGGGCTTGTTTGCACTCATCCATGGTCATGGCAGGTGCCTCCAGGATGTTGCGTGTGCCTTTTCGCACTTTTGCGGCTATCAGCATGGGGTGCGCCGGGAAATCGGTATCTACGCCTGCATCTACTACTTTTAGCTGTAGGTTGTGTTGGTTACAAAATACATTGATGGCAGCTCCGCCATCCAGAAAATTCTGGACCATCTGACAGGTCACGGCTTTGGGGTAGGCGCTTACGCCTGCCTCGGTGAGGCCATGGTCAGCAGCAAAAGTGAAAACCGCCGGCTTTTTTATCTCCGGGGTCAGTGTTTTTTGCAATAATCCAACTTGCAGGGCAATTTTTTCCAGTTTACCCAGCGAGCCCAGCGGTTTTGTTTTTGTATCGATTTTGTGTTGTAATTGTTCTTGTAGAGTCATTATTCTTTGATTTTTAAGGGGATGCCGGATACCATGAACACTACTTGGTGGGCTTGTTGTGCCAAAAATTGATTGGTCCAGCCTTGCAGGTCGGTAAACATGCGTCCTAATGAGGTGTCGGCATGCAGTCCCATGCCAATTTCATTGGATACCACAAAAAGTTGCCCCTCTTGGTTTGCCAACTTTGTAAACTCGGATTTAGCAAAGGCCAGCGAGGCTTCCGGGTTGTTCGTGCAATGGTCGATAATGTTTGTCAGCCAAAGAGTTATGCAGTCAAGTACGGCTGCTTGCCCATTTAGCTGTATGTTCGACAGGTAAAGAGGTTCTTCAAGGGTGGTCCATCTTTCATCTCTGTCGGCACGGTGCCGTTTAATGCGGCTGGCAAATTCATCATCCCAAACTTTAGCCGTAGCAATATAAAGGGGATGGCTTTGTTGGCGCAAGGCCATTTTTTGTGCGTAACTGCTTTTTCCGGATCGTTGACCGCCTGTGATGAAAACTATTTGTGCCATAGCCTTATTTTTTGCGGAAGGTACAAAGGATTTTGTAAACGTATGTATGAATTTTAGGAATTGTAGGATAGGGAAGGGAGGCTATCCGAAGAAGTGAAATACGCCTTTTACGAAAACTACCTATTGGCTCCTTTCTGGAGAGCCTCCCTTGATTCCCGAGGTATAGTACGAGGCCACAGACTTTATCGGTTGACAGATAAAGACCTCGCATAAAGATCTTACCGAATAAACTTGCTTAAAATGGGCGTTCCGGTGTTTTGCCAATTCCATTGGGGCCTACCCCAGCAGTATACTCGCCCAGCTTATTGCCTGCATAATCGTAGCGGATCAACTTTCCGGATTCTGAGAATGAGGGGGCTACGCCTACATAAAGTACATCCTTATCCGGTTCGGTTCCGAAACCATAAGCGGCTACGTTTATAAAGGGTTCTCCAGGAGCGGATGTTTCGTTTATATTCATGGCATATATTCCCTGAACGCCATAGCCTCCGCCATAGTACAGGGTGTTCCCATCGCGGCTGATAGCCAGTTTTCCGGGATGCATTGTTTGGCTAATGTCGATAGTTTGCAGCACCTCGTTGTTTTCGGGGTTGATTTGTACCAACTGAGAGGGCGTTTGGGTTTTGATGGAAAAATCGTCGTTATAGGTGATATACCCGTGGCACAGCACCCACAGTTTATCATTGGCATCCATAACAAGCGACTTGGGACAGTCGCCAACTTCAATGGTATCAACAACCTCGTTTTGGTTTGTGGAAATAACAGTTAGGGTATTGTCGTAACCATACCCTCCGCCATTGGCAACGTATACATAGTTCTGGTAAGCCAAAAGCTCTTCGGGGCCATTCCCCACATTTAGGGTATCGGCATTTTCGTAGCTTTCTTTGTGGAATACGCGAATCTGTCCATTTTTGCCCCACTGCGATACATAAAGTTGTCCGTTGCCGGCAACTTCCGCATACCTGGGGCCCTTCAGGCCTTCTAGCGTAGCTTTTTGCGTGAGCGTAAAGCGGTTGGCTATTTCCACTTTATTGGAGGCATTTACCACAATGTACACTTTGTCGTCGTGGGTTTCAATGTCCTGAACAACGTCACCTAGCTGACGGCCGTTAACTTCTTGGAAAATGTTATTGGCAATGCTGTCGCCTTCGTAGCTGTAGTAGCTTATGGAGCCGTTTCCGGTCCCGAAACTCCCCTCATTGGAGATGAGTACTCCTTTGTCGAAGGTGCCACGAATGTTGTTGTCGTCGTCATCACAAGCGGTAAAAATAGCTGCAATAAACAGCAGGGCAAAGGCCCACTGTAAGTGTGTGCGTTTTGTTTTCATAATACTGTAAAAAATTTATGGGTTACTTAAATGAAAATTCAATTGTAAATTGGTAGTTGCGTAAAGGCATGGGATAAAAAGCCATTACCTGATAGGAAGCATTCCACAGGTTATTGATGTGTGCGGCCAGGCGTATATTCACGGGTTGCCACTCGAGCGTAGTACTTAGTTGTACTGACCCTGTATGATAGGCTTCAATGGGTAATCCGGAGTGATCTTCAGTAATGTATCGTTTGCCTATGTAGCTGTGAAAATAGGTAAAGCTGTGTTTCTTATAGCGTACTGTAGCGCTGGTTTTTGTTTCGTGCTGCGGTACGTACATCAGCTGTTTCCCTTGCTTAGCCGAATGTTCTCCTTCGTTTGTGGAGCGTGTAAAGCCATAACGGGCATTTACAGTCGTGCGCCATTGTCCGGTATGGTAGGTCCATTTAGCATCTACCTCCACCCCACGCGACCAAACTTTTTGCACATTGTCAGGTGACCACTTGCCTTGAGCGGGTACCCAAATGATCCAATCCTGTATGCGGCTGTGAAAAACAGTACTTCCCAATTGTAGGGTGCTGTTTCCTAAGGCTTCGATCCATTTTATTCCTAAATCGCTGCTGTAGCCATCTTCTGGCTGCAAATCGGGATTGCCCCAATTTCCCCAATAGAGTTCGTTGAAGGTGGGGAGACGATAGTTCCGCGCCAGGTTTGCCTGAAAGCTCACCTGTTTTATTGGCGAATACCTAAGGCCCAATGAGGGAATAAAGGGTGTGAAATGATCATCTACAAACTCTTGCCGGAGCGTTAGCGTGCTTGCCCATTGATTGTTCTTTGAAAAGAGTTTTAGCGAGGAGTAAATACTTGCACGATTTTGGTTGGTACCGATTGGGTACGTACTGGCATCGGACCACAGGTAAGCATAGTGCAGACCTGTATTAAGGGTAATGTGCTCTGCAACTCGAAAATCGTTTTCTACCTCGGTTCGCACCGATTGGGCCTGACTAAGGGAGCCGGGCTCTCCATCGGTTGTTTCCGGGTTGTAATAATCCGTTTTTTCCAGAAAGATCCCTGCCCGTGCATGAAAGTTATGTTGTTGCCAGGGCGAACTGAAACTTACCACACCACGGAAATGCTCGTCTTCCTGTTGGGCTTGGTTGGTGGCCTTAAACATGTTAGGTGGAATCTCTTTGTCGTTAAACTGATACCACAAATGGGTTTCCAGTTTGCTCTTGCCCAAAGCTATGGCGTTGCTCTGTAAGATTCCTATTTTTTTTACTGCTGCATTGGAGGTTCTTTCCCGTGGAGAGTTAATTCGTTGGGTATTGATAAACTCAAAATTGTTTTCAGCTGATTTATGGTATATTTTTAGCGCATGTCCCGTTGATTCGGTGCCCATTTTAAAGGAGGCTAATGTGCTGTACGAATGGAAGCTGCCCAGCTGATGCGTGACGGAGGTAGAAAAATCGGGATTAATTTGCAGGGTATTGTTCAGGTGTACCACACCCCCAATGGCGCCGCTTCCATAAAGCGCTCCGGCGCCTCCGTATTGTACCTGTACATCTTCGATAAACCCTGCCGGCAGTTGCGACATGTCTACGCCTCCATTCATGGGGCTCTGCAGACTGAAACCATTCCAAACTACGGCCGTGTGGTTACTGCCTGCTCCCCGCAAAGATACCGAGGTAAGGCCATCGACACCATAGGATTTTATGCTGGCTAAAGTAGCCTGATTAAGCATGTCGGCTACTGAGTTGGCCCGGTTTTGTTGGCGGGTAAGATCGGTTATACGCTGCACCTTGGCGCCTGTGGTATAGTTGATAAGTCGCGGAGCGCTTACAACCACCTCTTCCAGTTTCAGGGTGTCGGTGGTTAACGACTGCGCTCTTAAATGGAGCGCAATGAAGACAATAAGGGATGTGAATACAATCTTTTTCATGAATACAAATGAATTAATCAATACACTGATTTATTCATTCGTAACCTGGGAAAAGTAAGGAGTAGGTAGTTGAACTACACAAACACCTTCGCTTTTTTTCCGAAAGCTACAAATGTTGCGTAATGGCAGGTCTTCTGACTTACTCCCCCGCCGTCGGCCTTCCCGCATAAAGCAGTGGCACATGAAGACTTTGGGTTAAATGGAGCTTACAGCAGCGGAAACTGCTCAGGATTCTCACCTGATTCCCTTCGGAGATATTCCTTCTCCGATTCCATTACAGGCACAAATGTAAACGCTTATTCTGATAACGCAAAATAGTTGGCCTGTTTATCCTCTGTTTTGTTTAGCAGGTTTTTCATTTCGGACATCTGAAACCGTTCAAGAATCAAGACATCTTTAAGTTCCTTAGAAAGGGTCTTAATAAAGGCTTCGGGTACATCCCTACTATCCAGCAACATTATTTCCTTCAAGGCATATTTTGATTGGGGATCAACATTTAAGCCAATAATTTTGGGGTTGAGTTGCAGGTATTTTTTTAAAAAAACAGGAAATTTATAGCTTCGTTCAATATCCTGAATTACCTTATCCGGGGTACCGAGATCTACTTCAGCTATTTCCAGAAAAATCTGGCTTTCAACTAATCTTTCAGTGCGAATGGTAAAAGCCTTTTTTGATTGTCCGCTTTTATGCATAAGAGGCTGTTATTATGCAGAAAATCAATTATTTGCCCCAGACCCTGAAGGGTGTAATTGATTTTCTTCTCTCCTTTTAGGGTACGGGGCAATAGAAGAACCGCAGCGAAGCGGAGCTCGACGAAGTCAAAATGAAGAAATGCATTATGCATAAAAGCGGACATACAGAAGCCTTTTTTTGAACTGGAGAAATTCTAAGAAAAATGAGATTATTTCTGATCGTTCTTAAAAAAACGGCTGAGGCGATAACGATCTTCGTCTAGATCTTTCATAAACCGATCCCCCTCTTTGTGAAGCTTGTCACTCATGAGTAAGCCAACGGGTTTGAGCATGTCTACATTGTCGAATATTACTTTCATAATGGCTGTGATGGGCAAGGCCAGCACAATCCCAGCGATGCCCCAGATGGCGCCCGCAATAAAAATGGAGATGATGGCCACAAAAGGATTAATTCGTACACTGGAGCCTACAACAAAAGGGGTAATAAAATTGCCTTCAATCTGTTGTACCGTAAAGTAGAGAGCTACAACGGCCAAAGGTTGCCACCACGAGGTGGCTGTGGCTACTGCATATAAAAAAGGAAGCAAACCTCCGATAGTGGTGCCTATATAGGGAATAATGCTCAAAAATGCGGCTAAAACGGCCCAGAAAATGGGGTGCTTAATGCCGATAATCCACAATCCAAAGCTGTTAAGGATAGCCAATATTAGAATCACTGTGGACAGGCCATATAAATAATGGCGAATGAGCCACTGAATATGATGCAACAATTTTTGTCCCTTATTTCGGTACAGTGGCTGCATCTGTATCAGTAGAAAATTTCGAAAACCTTGTCGGTAAAGTAGAAAAAAGAAAAGAAAAAGCAGCACCAGAAAAAAATTGAAAATGGCCGTGGTTGAGGTGTTAATCCCTCCTTTGAAAAAGGCCAACGGAGCATCCACTACTCTGGAAAAATTGCTTTTAATCCAAGTGTAGGTATCAACCTTTGATACATCAAAAGTTTCGTTGAGCCAGGTAAATATGTCGTCAATACTGCTTTTCAGGTTGCTGGTAATGGAGGTTAGGTTGCTAAATACCTCGGTAAGCTGCAAGGAGAAAAAACTAATAATGCCTGCAATGGGAATAATTATCGTGAGCATGGCCAGTAAAATACTGAGCGATTTTACCGGAATAAATTTGTCGTAAACGGCGCATAGAGGTTGCAACATCACAGCCAGGATAGCAGCAAAAACCAGAGGTACCAGTATGAATTTTCCGATGATCAGCAGATAGGTACTCAGGAATAGGGTTATCAATAAGTAGGCAGTACGTTGTGCGTTCCAAATGGGAGCTTTCATAACAGGTTCTTTTGACTTGGTTAGTGCAGAATAGACTGAGAATCAATGAGCGTTATTTTATGCTCAGGAGAGCGGCTGTATTAGCCGCCTTTTTTTACTGTTTTGTAGCCTTTTTGGCTTAATAACTCCATTACTTTTTGGCGCATATCTCCTTGTATAATAATCTCTCCCTCTTTTGCCGAGCCACCAACTCCACATTTTGTTTTAAGATCTTTTGCCAGAGCTTTCAGGTCGTCTTCATTCCCCACAAAGCCTTCGATAAGCGTAACTGCTTTCCCTTTTCTCTTCTTCTTATCCAATGATACGTAGAGCTTTTGTTGTGCAGGGGGTAGTGTTTCCTGCTCCTTTTGTTCATTATAGTTATAGTCAAACTGGGAGTTGGTACTGTAAACAACTCCCAGTTTATCTTTCCAATCTTTTGCCATAGTTTTTGATTAATGGTTTAAACAAATATTCCAGCCCATTGAGTTTTATTTCATAAAGGGAATTAAGCAACATGCCTAATCTGCCTGCAGGAAATCCTTTTTGCCGGAACCACACCAAATAGGGTTCAGGCAGTTTGTATAAGGGGATGCCTTTATATTTACCAAACGGCATGGGCATCTCTACTAAATCGGTCAATACCTTTCTGTCCGGGCCTGATAGTTCATTCATCTTTTTGTATGTATTTATACAAAATAACGACTAGCAGAGCAAAAACAAAAGCATTCGGGCTTTTTTTTGTTGCGATTTTATGAACCTGGTGGTGTCTCCTAATTTCTTTTTATTCGGTAAGATCTTTTTCCATCGTATTCCGGGCCTTTAACAGAGATGTGCTCTCCCTTTGGTTGGATAACAAAAGGGAGAGCCATATAAGTGTGCGGAAGTGTAATGAGGCTTATACTTTAACAATAAGTTTGCCCGTATTTTCGCCATGGAAAAGGCCGATAAACGCTTCAGGCAGTTTTTCAAAGCCATCCACGAGTGTCTCTTTGTTTTTGATCTTGCCTTCCTTGAGCCATTGTGCCAATTGCTGACGCGCCTGATCTGCCTGCTCAAGGTAATCGCGAACGATGAACCCCTTTATAAGCGTACGTTGCTTAAGTAAGCGTGGCTGTATGCGTGGGCCGGTGGGCATAGAGGTTTCGTTGTAGAGCGATATTTGCCCGCAAAGCGGAATGCGCGAGAATGGATTTAGCTCCTGAATAACTGCGTCGGAGATGGGGCCGCCCACATTGTCGAAATAGACGTCTACGCCTTTGGGAGCTGTACGCTGAATGGCGGTCCGCAAATCGGATTCTGCTTTGTAGTTAAAGGCTTCGTCAAACCCTAATTCATGTTTTAGGAAGTCAACTTTCTCCGGACTTCCGGCTATACCTACCACATGGCAGCCCTTTAGTTTGGCAATTTGCCCTACCACCATGCCTACAGCTCCTGCAGCAGCTGAAACCACCACTGTTTCACCTTTTTGGGGTTTGCCAATATCCAATAGCCCAAAGTAAGCTGTGATACCCGTGAGTCCTAGAATACCTAAAAAGTATTGGGGCGGAGCCAAATTCGGGTCAATTTTTTGTACACTCTCGGCTGTCACTACTTGCTCTTTTTGCCAGGGAAGCATACCCCAAACCCAATCGCCCTCTTTTAGCGTATCTGATTTTGAGCCCAGCACTTCTCCAATCATACCCCCGTCAATTGGCTCGCCAACCTCATAAGGGGGAACATAGGATCGGGCTGTTGTCATCCTTCCCCGCATGTAGGGATCAACTGAGAAGAACTTTCCTCTGATTAATACCTCTCCCTCTTGGGGTGAAGGAACTGATACCTCTTGAAACGTAAAGTTTTGCTTCTTCGGCATCCCTTCGGGTCTCTCTTTAAGAATTATTTGTTGTGTTTTCATTGTGTTTGCTGTTTTTTTATGCAACACCTATCAGCACTTAAAGTTTAGTGAATGGGCAAAAGCTTTGCTTTTATTTGCCCGGAATTAGTAAAACTATTCTTCAAAAAAATCTTTAGTCAATTGTTTTGTGAAGATCCTGAGGGTTTTATTCGCTTTTAAAATAGGGGTAGAACGGCTCAATTCTAGGAGGTTAATATTCTTGCTCATCTTTTTAATAGCCACATCATGGCTTTTTTGTTTTCTCTTTTCGAAGCTTTAAGGGTAAGAGAAAAACGACATGCGATTTCAGATGTTGCTTACTACCTCTCACTCAATAGCAATGAAGGAAATTTTTGTGTGAACCTTTTAACAATTCTCATGGTTTGCTGTTGTTATGTAAAATCAATCTAAATAATTTGTGAAGGTATTGGATACACATATCGGGAAGCTAAGCACTACACAGAGGCAAACCAATGGGCAGGATTGGTCGGAGCTTATTGCCGATTTGAATGTTCGTTTATCCCGGGTGGAGACAGGAGGCGGAACGAAAGCACGCGAAAAACATCAACACCGAGGAAAGCTGTTGGTACGCGATCGTATTGATATGCTTGTGGATGTCGGAACAGCCTTTTTGGAATTAAGCCCTTTGGCAGCGGAAGAGCAGTATGACAATGCTTTTCCTGCTGCCGGTATTGTAACCGGCATTGGTCAGGTGGCAGGCCACACAGTTGTGGTTATTGCCAACGATGCAACTGTGAAAGGAGGTACTTATGTACGCGAAACTATAAAGAAACATATACGGGCCTTGGAAATTGCGATGGAGAACCGACTGCCCGCGATTTATCTGGTGGATAGCGGAGGCATTTTCCTGCCTGAGCAAGCGCAGGTATTTCCTGATAAAGAGGACTTTGGGCGCATCTTTTTTATGCAGGCCCGACTATCGGCCGGAGCCATTCCTCAACTGGCAATTGTTATGGGTTCTTGCACGGCTGGTGGGGCCTATGTACCGGCCATGAGCGATGAAGCTATCATTGTGAAAGATCAGGGCACCGTATTCATTGGTGGACCGCCTCTGGTAAAAGCTGCCACGGGCGAGGAGGTAACAGATGAGGAATTGGGAGGTGGCGATGTACATGCCCGCATTAGTGGCGTTGTGGATCACCTGGCCGAAAACGACGCCGATGCACTGCAAATGTGTAGGAGCATAGTACAAACTTTTCCGGAACCTTCGTTGCACGGACCTAAGCTTCGTAGCCCTTTTGAACAGCCCCGATATCCGGCAGAGGAACTGCAGGAGCTTATTGCTGTAGAAGGAAAAACGCCTGTTGATGCCCACGAAATTATCGCTCGTTTGGTGGACGGAAGTGAATTTCAGCCTTTTAAGGAGATGTATGCACCTACGATAGTTACGGGGTTTGCCTACATCGAAGGGCAATTGGCCGGGGGATAACTTTAAAGAGAAGATGACTAATTATAAAAGGATTATAGATTTTAAAAAACATAATATCGAATATTGTAAAGATGAAAAACAACGAATTAATGATAGAATTAGAGTACAGGAAAATGTAATTAAACGTTTAAAAGAAACTCAAGCTAATGCGTTAAAAGTATTTGGT